>DATFWW010000173.1:0-57520 GCA_035258825.1 Myxococcota bacterium | reverse complement strand
GCCGCGTCGGCGAGCTCACCCTCGCGAAACGCGGGCTGCGCGGCGGGAGCGCGTGCGATCTCCTTCGCCGCCTCCGGCGCGCCGTATACCTCCTGCCGCGCGACGCGGGCCACCTTCTGCTTGCGCTCGGCGCGGTCGTCGGCGGCGCGGTTCAGGCTCTGGAGCGCCTCGAACGCGCCGATCTGATCGCGTTCGCGCGCGATCGCGGGCGCGGGCGCTTCGGGTGCGGCGCGCTCGCGCTCCTCCTGCTCTTTCACGCCGGGCCCGGCCAGCGCGCGCGTGGTGCCGGGCGCCTGGCGCTCTTCCGGCGGTGCAGCCGCGAGCTCGTCGACGCGCCCGGAGGCGAGCGCTCCGAGCTTCGCCGGCGCGCGCTCGTCCTTCTTGTCGGCACCGCGCGCGGGCCAGAGCCCTGCCACTGCCGCACGCACGCGCGTCGCCGCAGCAGCGGCGGCGTCGAGCGGCGTCGTCACGTCTCCTTCCGGATCGACCTGGAACGCGCCGATCACGAACGGCTCGAGCCCCGACGCGAGCGGCGAGCGCTCGCCGGAGACGGGCGAGGTGTAGGCGTAGTGGTCGAACGGCCGCGCCTCCTCGCGCGCGAGGAATTCCGAGAGCGCTCGCTCCATCTCCTCGAACGCGCGCTCGGCGACCGCCTCGTGGCGCACCGCGCGCTCGGCGGCCAGCCCCTGCTGCGCGCGCCACGCGAGCAGCGCGACGAGCCCGAGCACCGCGATCGACACGAGCGCCAGCGCGATGCGGATCCGCGTCATGAGAACCGGTAACCCTCGCCGCGGATCGTCTGGATCAGCGCGTCGCCCGCCGCGTCGAGCTTCCTGCGCAGCTTCGCCACGTGCATGTCGACGGTGCGCGTCTCGATGCGCTCGGGGTTGGCCACCTCCCACACCTCGCGCAGGAGGCGCCGGCGCGACAGGATCCGCCCGCGCTCGCGCGCGAACAGCGCCGCGAGCGCCGCCTCGAGCGCAGTGAGCTCCACGCACTCGGGTCCGCGCCGCGCGGTGCGCGCGCGCCGGTCGACCTGCCATTCGCCGAACGCGAACGGCGGCGCGTCCTCCTCGGCTGCGCCGGCACCCGCGCGGCGCAGCAGCGCCTCCACGCGCGCGAGCAGCTCTGCCACGGAGAACGGCTTGGTGACGTAGTCGTCCGCGCCCGCGCGGAAGCCGTCGAGCACGTCCTGCTCCGCGCCGCGCGCGGTGAGCATGAGGATCGGCAGCTGGGGCAGCGCGCCGCGCAGCGCGCGGCAGACCTCGAAGCCGTTGATGCCCGGGAGCATCACGTCGAGCAGCACGAGCGCGTGCTCGCGCGCGAGGCCGCGGCGCAGCCCGTCGTCGCCGCGCTCGACGCCCTCGGGCGCATAGCCGCGAAACGCGAGCACGTCGCACAACCCGCGGCGGATCGACTCCTCGTCTTCCACCACGAGCACCGCGGTCTTCGCGTTCACCGACATAGCGCAAAACTCTAGGTCGGCCGATCGGCGCGCGCCGTAAAGCGATTGTAAACCGCGGACGCGCGGCTTTTACCGCACTTTGACGGCGGCGCGGCCGCGCGCGGGACAGACTGCCGGAGTCACGCGAAGGAGAGATGCGATGAAGTTCCTCGACCGGCTGGCGCTCCTGGTCAGGGCCGACGCACACGGTGTGCTCGAGCAGCTCGAAGAGCGCACGCTGCTCGCGAAGCAGCACCTGCGCGAGGCCGAGCTCGAGCTCGACCGCAAGCGCGCGCAGATGCACGCGTGCGTGGAGGAGGCGCGCCGGCTCGGCGAGGAGGCGCTCCACCTCGACCGCGAGATCGCATCGCTCGACGCCGACGTGGAGCTCGCGATCGCGGGCGGCAAGGACGACCTCGCGCGCTTCTCCGTGCGCAAGCTCCTCCCGATGCGCCGCGCGGCCGAGTGCGCGCGGCGGCGCACGGCCGAGCTCGAAGAGGAGCGCACGAGGCTCGCCGAGGCGCTCGCGGTACAGGAGCGCCAGCTCGAGGAGCTCTCCGCGCAGGTGCGCACGCGGATCGCCGCAGCGCGCTTCGCGGAGGGCAACGCGTTCGCGCGGCCCGCGCCGGCCGCGGACGAGGAGGTGGAGCTGGAGCTCCTGCGGCGGCGCGCACTGCGCGGACAAGTTGCGCGCAGCTCGCAAGGCCGCGAAGCGGCCGCGCAGCGAGGCGAAGCCGAGCGAAGCGTGGGCCCCCACGAAGACTTGCAGGCGAGCGAAGACCATCAGGAGGGCGGGTGATGCCGCGCTGGGACAGCTTCGGGAGCTCGCTCGCGTTCGCCGCGCTCGCCGCAGCGGGGCTGCCCGTCGCGGTGACGTTCGCCGGAGCACTGCTCGGCAGTGAGCACGCCGCGCGGCTGTATCTGATCGCGGCGGCCGGCGTCTATGCGGTGGGCCTGTGCCGGGATCGCGGCCGCCGGGTCGCCGCGCTCGCGTGCGCAGCGCTCGGGGGCCTGATCCTGGCGCTCCTGCCGCTCGACCTGCGCACGACGGCGATCGGCGCGGCTGGGGTCGTCGCATTTGCGCGCGGATTCGTGCTTCCCGAGGTCCGCCAGCTCCGCGCGGTGGCAATCGAAGCGGTGCTCGGCGCAGCCGGACTGGCGGCTGCCGCGCACTTCGCGCGCGGCGGGCTGCTCGCGCTCTGCCTCGCGGTCTGGGGCTATTTCCTCGTGCAGAGCGCCTACTTCCTGATCGGCGCGCGGACCCCGGGTGCGGGAGCCGCGCTGGATCCCTTCGATCGCGCGCGCGCGCGGCTGTTGCGGCTGCTGGAAGACGTCTAGAAGACTCTACAGCGGCCGGGAGCCGGTGCCGAAGAACCCGAAAAAGGGGCTTGCGCAATCGCACCCCGATCGTGTTCACTTGTGGACAGGACGAGGGATTCGACGAGCGCGCTCTGCACTTCCTGCTGTTCCTGGACAGCCGGCGCTCGGGCCCCGGGATCCGTTGGTCTGGTGTTGTAGGTCACGATTAGGTGAACGTGCATCCACCGCGCGGGCAGCGCCTCGCGAAGTGATGCCAGAGCTGATGACGCTGGCCGCTGGTATGCGGAACGTGAACGAGCTGATGGGCGCGCCGCCACCGGGTGAGCCCGCCGGGCGGAGCCTCCCGCCGCGGCGGGAGCGAGCGGCACGCCGCTAACCGGGCGCCCCCATCGCGCCCCGTGTAAGACGCGAGAACACAAAGCGCAATGATCATCCTGCACGGTGCGCTGCTGGACGACGCGCTCTTCCTCTGGGGAGAGTCGCCGGCCGAAGGCGTAACGGGGAAGGCGCGTCGCCGGTCGGACCGGCCGTCGCCCTATCCCTACGACGCGGGGGCCGAAGCGGTGACGCGCGCGGCCCGCGAGCTGCCGATCGCGTTCCGGCCCACCGCGCGCCGCAAAGCCGAAGCCACCGCATGGCTGCCCACCCGCGGCGACCGCCCGCTGCCCTCGAGCGCGCTGATCGGTGAGGGACCCGAATCGAGCGATCCGGTCGAGGCGGCGCCGTGGATCGTGGAGGGGATCTCGCTCAGCACGGGCGAGGCGCTCGACCTGCTCTCGGGCTACGGCCAGCGCGCGGGCATGCTGCACGGCATCGTGGGCGGGCCCGATCTGCGGTTCTGGATACGCGCGGTGCGGCTCGCGGGCTCGATGGTCGCACGCCAACGCTACCTGCCCGGCACGGAGCTCGACGCCGAAGGCAGGCTCGCCGCGCGCTGGCAGCCGGTGTGGATCACCGAGGACCTCCGCTACCTCGACGACCTCGCGCGCGCGATGCCCGCCGCCGCTCGCTCGCTCGTGATCAACGGCGCGGCCGCTCCGCAGCAGCCGTCCGTGAAGGTGGTGATGCGCTTCGTCGAGCAGCTGGTCGACTACATCGTGCGCACGCACCGCGAGCCCGAGGCCGAGGACGGGATCATCTCCGTCTCCGCGAGCCTGTTCGCGGGCGAGGATTCGCCCGACTCCAACGTGCACGACCGCTGGCTCGCCGCGCTGCGCGCGGAGCAGCCGGTGCTGCGCGGCAAGGAGAACGAGCTCGAGGATCTCGAAGAGCAGATCCGGGACTGGCGCAAGCCGCTCGACGTCGCGATCCGCGCGCCGTTCCGGCTCTGCTTCCGGCTCGAGGAGCCCGCGCCGCCGCGCGAGGAGCCGCGCCAGAAGCAGCGCAATAATTTCGGCCGCCGCAACGGTAAGGCGCGCGCGCGCGAGGCGCTGCGGCCGGGCCAGCGCCGCTGGTACGTGCGATATCTGCTGCAGGGCACCGACGATCCGTCGCTGCTCGTGCCGACCGCCGACGCGTGGATCCTGCGCGGGCGCAAGGCGGCGGCGCTGCAGCGCTCGGGCAGTGACGTGCACCAGACGCTCTTGCTCTCGCTGGCGCAGGCGGCCGGTGTTTGTCCGAAGATCGAGATGAGCCTGCGCTCGCGCAAGCCGTCGGGTTATTCGCTCGACGCGCGCGGCGCACACGAGTTCCTGACCCAGACCGCGCCCGCGCTCGAGCAGGCGGGCTTCGGCACGATCCTGCCCGAATGGTGGACGGGCGGCAGCACGCGCCACCGCCTGTCGGTGCGCGCGCGCGTGCGCACGCCCGAGCAGACCGAGCTCGACTACGAGCCGCGGCTCGACGAGACGGTCTCGTTCGACTGGGAGGTCTGCCTGGCGGGCCAGCCGCTCTCGGGCCGCGACCTGGAGGACCTCGCGCGGCTCAAGGAGCCGCTCCAGCGCGTGCGCGGACACTGGGTGCAGACGAGCGTCGAGGAGATCCACGCGGCGCTCGAGTTCTACAAGAACCGCCGCGGCGGCGAGGTGACGGCGCGCGAGATCGTGCGCATGGCGCTCGGCGCCGCCGACACCTCGGCCGGCATCCACTTCGAGGGCGTGCGCGCCACGGGCTGGCTCGGCGCGATACTCGAGCGGCTCACGGACAAGAACGCGATCGAGCCGCTCGCGACACCGCCCGGTTTCGAGGGAGCGCTGCGGCCCTATCAGGAGAAGGGCTTCGCCTGGCTCGAGTTCCTGCGCCGCTGGGAGCTCGGCGCCTGCCTCGCCGACGACATGGGCCTCGGCAAGACGATCCAGACGCTCGCACTGATCGAGCGGGAGCGGAACCACGGCGAGGACCGCCCCGTGCTGCTCGTGTGCCCCACCTCGGTGCTCGCGAACTGGGAGCGCGAGGCGGCGCGCTTCACGCCAGACCTGCGCACGGTGATCCACCACGGGCCGCAGCGCAAGAAGGGCTACGAGTTCGTCGCCGACGCGCAGGACCACGCGCTCGTGCTGACGAGCTATGCACTCGTCCACCGCGACCTCGAGGACCTGCGCTCGATGCGCTGGGCCGGCGTGATCCTCGACGAGGCGCAGAACATCAAGAACCCGGACACCAAGCAGTCGATGGCGGTGCGCGCCGTGATGGCCGACTACCGCGCGGCGCTCACGGGCACACCCGTCGAGAACCACGTCGGCGATCTCTGGTCGATCATGGACTTCCTGAACCCCGACTTCCTCGGCACCCAGGAGCAGTTCCGGCGCGACTTCCTGGTCCCGATCCAGGCGCACCGCGATCCCGATGCGGTCGAGAAGCTCGCGCACATCACCAAGCCGTTCATCCTGCGTCGCCTGAAGACCGACCGCGCGATCATCTCCGACCTGCCCGACAAGCTCGAGATGAAGGTGTTCTGCACGCTCACGGGCGAGCAGGGCGCACTCTACCAGCAGGTGGTGGAGGAGGCGGAGCGCAAACTCGAGGACGCCGAGGGCATCGAGCGGCGCGGCGTGATCCTCGCCACGCTCGTGAAGCTGAAGCAGGTGTGCAACCACCCCGCGCACTTCCTCGGCGACGGCTCGCCGCTGCCCAAGCGCTCGGGCAAGCTAACGCGCCTCACCGAGATGCTCGAGGAGGTGACGCTCGCGGGCGACCGCACGCTCGTGTTCACGCAGTTCGCCGAGATGGGCAAGCTGCTCCAGGAGCACCTCCAGGACGAGCTCGGCCGCGAGGTGTACTTCCTCCACGGCGGCACGCCGAAGAAGCGGCGCGACCAGATGGTCGAGCGCTTCCAGTCCGGCGGCCTCGACGCGCCGCCCGTGTTCGTGCTGTCGCTCAAGGCAGGCGGCCTCGGCTTGAACCTCACCGGCGCCAACCACGTGTTCCACTTCGACCGCTGGTGGAATCCGGCGGTCGAGAACCAGGCGACCGACCGCGCGTTCCGGATCGGCCAGACGCGCAACGTGCAGGTGCACAAGTTCGTGTGCGTGGGCACGCTCGAGGAGCGCATCGACGAGATGATCGAGCGCAAGAAATCGATCGCCGAAGACATCGTGGGCACCGGCGAGCAGTGGATCACCGAGCTCAGCAATGCCGAGCTGCACGAGGTGTTCTCGCTCCGCACGGACGCGGTGCGGGACTAGCATGAGCGAAGAAGGCGCAGGCGGCGGATTCGGCGGTCCCGGCCCGGGAGGCGAGGGCCGGCGGAGACGCCGCCGGCCGCGGCGCCGGCCGCGGGGGCCGCGCGGCCCCGGCGGACCGGGTCCGGGCGGCCCGTTCGACGGGGGCGGCGACGGCCCGAATCGGAATTCGCACTGGAACGCGCCGCCGCCCGCGCAAGAGGTGGTGCCGCGCGAAGCGGGCTCGGAGTTCGGCGCGAACGCGGTGGTCGAAGCACGGCCCGCCGGCGGCGAGGTCGCACCGACCGACGGCCCGAACGGCGGCGAGCCGCGCTCCGACTTCGACCCCAGGCCCGATCACTGGGACGGCGCAAGTTTCGCGCAGCGAGGCGAAGCCGAGCGAAGGCCAGACGGAGGTTTCGCGCAGCGAGGCGAAGCCGAGCGAAGACCAGACGGCTGGCAGAATCGCGGCCGCAGCGGCCGCCCGCAGCGCGGGCGCGGCCGCGGTCACGGCCGCCCGCAGCGCGGCAACAATCAGCGCGCGCGGCGCGGGCGCGCGGGCGAGAACTGGTGGGCGCGCCGGTGGGTGGAAGTGCTCGAGCGGTTCGCGGTCGGGCGCCGGCTCGGGCGCGGCCGCAACTACGCGCGCCAGGGCCACATCGTCGACATCGAGATCGGCAAGGGCTTCGTCACCGCCCACGTCCAGGGATCGCGCGATGCACCGTATCTCGTGCGCATGCACTTCTCGATGCTGTCGAGCACCGACTGGAAGAAGCTCACGCGCGCGCTCGCGCAGCGGCCCGACATCGCGGTCGAGCTCGGCATGGGTCAGATCCCCGAGAGCATCGAGCAGGTGTTCGAAGAGCAGCGCCTGTCGCTGTTCCCGAACGCGAGCGGCGACCTCAAGGCCGCCTGCTCGTGCCCCGACAACGCGAACCCCTGCAAGCACGTCGCCGCGGTCTACTACCTGCTCGGCGAGGAGTTCGACCGCGATCCGTTCCTGATCTTCCAGCTGCGCGGCATGGAGCGCGGCGAGCTGCTCGCGGCGCTGGGCCCCGCCGCGATCCCGCGGCCTCCGCCGCCGCCGGCCGAGCCGGCGCACGGGGCCGACGGGGAGCGTGCCCCCGGCGAGGAGGGCGAGGCGTTCGTGCCGCTGCCCGTGGCCGTGATCGAGCCGCCGCCCGAGCGCGTGATCCCGGACGAGCCGCTGCCGGAGGATCCGGAGGTGTTCTGGGGCGGCGCGGTGCGCAGCCGCGACGAGGCGATCGAGGTGCGCATCCCGCGCAAGCCCGGAGCGATCGTGGCGCGGCTCGGCGGCTTCCCGTTCTGGCGCGGGCAGTCGAACTGCGAGGCCGCGATGGCGCGCACCTACCGCAACGCCTCGATCACGGGCCTCGATGTCTATCTCGGCGCGGGCGCCGTCAACGAGGACGACGAGGACTGACGGATGCCGATCGACCCCCTGCATTGGATCGGACAGCTGAATCTGCCCGGCACGCAGCGGTGTCGCCTCCCGCGCGACCTCGACGAGGTGCTCGACGTGGGCCCCGAGGACCCGGGCGGCTCCGACGTCCCGGCCGAAGCCGTCGAGCGCGTGTGGGACGCCGCGCGCGCGATCTACGCCAGCGGCGCGCACCCCGCGATCTCGCTGTGCGTGCGGCGCCGCGGCGTCGTCGTGCTGAACCGCGCGATCGGCCACGCGCGCGGCAACGCGCCGCAAGACCCGCCCGACGCGCCCAAGCTCTCGGTCAGCACCGAGACCCCGTTCGACATCTTCTCCGCGAGCAAGGCGATCACCGCGATGGTGATCCACAAGCTCGACGAGAAGCACGTGCTCCACCTCGAGGACCGCGTCTGCGACTTCATCCCGGAGTTCGCGAAGCACGGCAAGGACCGCATCACGCTGCGCCACCTGCTCGCGCACAAGGCCGGGATCCCGAACCTGCCGCCCGACGCAATGGACCTCGACCTGCTCGGCCAGCCCGAGAAGGTGGTGGAGATCATGTGCGACGCGGAGCTGCGATCGCGGCCCGGCCGCGTGCTCGCCTATCACGCCGTCTCCGGAGGGTTCGTGCTGGCGGAAGTCGTGCGGCGCGCAACAGGCGACGACATCTGCACGGTGCTCGAGCGCGAGCTGATCGCGCCGCTCGGCTACCGCTGGATGCGCTACGGCGTGCGGCAGGAGGATCTGCCGCTCGTGGCGCGCGACGCGGTCACGGGCCCGCCCGTGCCGTGGCCGATCTCGACGATCCTGCGCAACGCGCTCGGCGCCGAGATCGGGCACGTGATCGAGCTCACCAACGACCCGCGCTACCTGACCGGGATCGTGCCGTCCGCCAACATCGTCACCACCGCGGGTGAGCTGTGCGCGTTCTACCAGTGCCTGCTCGACGGCGGCGAGCAGGACGGCGCGCGCGTGCTCGAGCCCGCGACGATCCGCCACGCCACCGGGGAGTCGGCGTGGTGGGAGATCGACTTCACGCTCGGCCTGCCGATCCGCTATGGGCTCGGCTTCATGCTCGGCAGCCACAGTGTCTCGCTGTTCGGCTCCGACAACGAGCGCGCGTTCGGTCACGTCGGCTTCTCGAACATCTTCTCGTGGGCCGACCCGGACCGCGCGCTGTCGGTGGCGCTGTGCTCGAACGGCAAGCCCGTGCTCTCGCTGCACGCGGTGCGCCTCGTGCAGTGGCTGGTCGCGATCGGCCGCGCGTTCCCGAAGCTGGAGCACGGCGCGCGCGACTAGCATGCCGGCCGATCTCGCCGTTCGCTGTTCGTGCGGTGCGCTGCGCGGGAGGGAGGGTGCGCGGCGTCTCCGCGGGCGCCGATCCGCGCGCGCGGACACGCGCGCTTCGCGAGGGGATCACCGCCCGGCGCGCGCGCGAGCTTCCCCGTGTCGGTAATCGCGCGGGTGCTCTGGATCGGCGCCGCGGCGCGGCTGCGCGGCGATCACCGCCGCTCGCCGTTCTTCGACGCGACGGGCACGCCGGCTTCGTCGCCGCGCGTGCTCACGGCGCCCGAACTCGCCGCCGTCCGAGCGAAGGCGGGGCTGGGCTAGCTTTGCCCTGCGAGCCCGGAGGATCCCGATGACCTTCGACCTCTCGACGATCGACATCGCCTCGCCGGAGCACTACGAAGAGCACGGCTATCCGCACCCCGAATGGAGCTGGCTGCGCCAGCACGCGCCGCTCGTCTGGTACGAGCGGCCGCGCTTCGATCCGTTCTGGGCCGTGACCAAGCACTCCGACATCGTCTGGCTGAGCAAGCACCCCAAGCTGCTGCAGAACGCCCCGCGCCTCGCCGTGTTCGACAACTCGGTGCCGCCGCCGGAGGAGGGCGTGTCTCGCCACCTGCTCAACATGGATCCACCCGATCACGCGAAATACCGCCAGGTGGCGAGCAAGCGCTTCACTCCGCGCGCGGTGCAGGGCTGGGAGCCCAAGGTGCGGCAGATCACGCGCGACGTGATCGACGCAGCGGCACAGCGCGAAGAGATCGACTTCGTGAAGGACGTCTCCGCGCCGATCACGATTGCGGTGATCGCGCTGATGCTGGGCATGCCCGAGCGCGACTGGCCGCTGATCTTCCGCTGGACCAACGAGATCATCGCGCCCGAGGACCCCGAGTTCCAGCGCGAGGGCGACAAGCAGAAGACCCTCGAGGGCGCGCGCATGGAGGTGTTCGCGTACTTCAACGACCTCGCCGAGCGGCGCCGCCGCCAGCCCGGCGACGACATCGTGAGCGAGGTGGCGAACGGCGCCGTCGACGGCCGCGCGCTGCCTCCGGTCGAGCTGCTCTCCTACCTGTTCCTGCTCGTGGTGGCCGGCAACGAGACCACCCGCAACGCAATGACGGGCGGCATGCTGGCGTTCCTCGACAACCCGGGCGAATGGAAGCGGCTCCAGGAGAACCGGGCACTCGTGACGCCCGCGATCGAGGAGATCGTGCGCTGGACGACGCCCGTGATCCAGTTCTGCCGCACCGCGGCCGCAGACCTGACGCTGCGCGGACGGGCGATCCGAGCCGGGCAGTCGCTGTGCCTGTTCTATCCGTCGGCCAATCGCGACGAGGAGATCTTCCCCGACGGCGGCGCGTTCCGGATCGACCGCCAGCCCAACGACCACGTCGGCTTCGGGCGCGGCGAGCACGTCTGTCTCGGCGCGCACCTCGCGCGCCTCGAGATCCGCGCCGTGTTCGAGGAGCTGCGCACGCGCCTCGTGCGCGCGGAGCTCGCGGGCCCGGTGGCACGCGTGCGCTCGTCGTTCGTAGGCGGCATCAAGCGCGCCCCGCTGCGGTGGGAGGTGGCACCGGGCGCGCGTGGATGACTCTGTGGTGTCGGCGCGATCGCCGAGAGGCGCGGTGGCGCGGGCGGCCGGCCCAGCCGAGGATTCAGTTCGCCGAGTTCCCGAGCGTGCGTTCGACGGCCGGCGCGCGCGCGAGCGAGACGATCCCCGCGAACGTGAGCGCCAGCGCGAGGATCCACACGCCGGCGTCTTCGCCGTCGCGCGGACCGGGTTGGCCGAACAGGATGATCGCCATCGCGACCGGCACGAACAGCTGCGCGGTGAGCATGCACGGAACCACGGTGTTGGCGCGGTAGCGCTGGAAGGCGTTCTGCGCCGCGACGAACCCCTGGAGCCCGAACAAGAGCAGGAACGCGAGCGCCGCGCACATGATCCCCGTCGGCGGAGCCCAGCCGTGCGGCGCGAACCAGGCGCCCGCGAGGCGGTTCATCGCGTCGCTCATGCCCTGTCCCACGCCGGCAGCGGCACCGACCAGCGCCGCGCCCACGCTGGTCGACGCGACGCGCCACGAGCGACCGAACCACCAGAGGGCACCCGCGAGCGCCGCAGCGCTCGCGATCGCATAGGCGAAGTCCTCTGCGTCGAGCGGCGCGAGCGAAACCGGCCCCTCGATCTGCAGCGCGAGCAGACTCACACCCGACACCGCGAGGAGCATCCCGAAGATCTCGCGCGGCGACGGGCGCTCGCGCAGGATCAGCGCCGCGAACAGCACGAGGAACGCGATGCCGCTCGCGATGATTGGCTGCACGACCGTGACGGGTGCCGCGGTGAGCGCGAAGCCGTGGAAGACGAGCCCGACTACCTGGATCGCCACGCCGACGAGCCAGACCGGGCGCGCCATCAGCGGGCCGAGAATCGCCACGCCGGTCTCGGCGACGACTTCGGCCTGCGACTTCTGGACGACGACCGCGAGGTTGTAGAGGCACGCCGCGATCACCGCGGCAGCGACGCCGTCTCCTTGCGCGGTCATGCACGCCTCACGCCACGAGATCTCCCATCTTGCGCAGCATCTTGACCGTCTTCTCGGGCAGCACGGGCGGCTCCTTGCCCACCGCGTAGCAGCCGAGGATCAGCTGAGCCGAGCGCTCCACGATCTCCACCATGTCGGCCGCGCGGCGCAAGCTTCGCCCCGCCACCACGAGCCCGTGGTTCACCATGAACACGGCCCAGCTCTCCTTCATCGCCTCCGAGACTGCCTCAGCGAGCGCGTCGGTGCCCGGCATGATGAACGGCACCCGCGGGATGTCGCCGAAGAACGCGGCCTCGGTGCTGATCGGCAGGAATGGCAGGCCCGCGTTGGCGAGCGTGGTGGCGTACGGCGCATGGGCGTGGATCACCGCCTTGGCCTCGGGCTTCTTCTTGAGAATCTGGGTGTGCATGCTCCACTCGGAGGAGGGCGAGCGCGCACCCTCGTCGAGCGACTTGCCGTCGAGGTCGATCCGCACCAGCACCTCGGGGCGCAGATCGCCCTTGAACAGCTGGCTCGGCGTGATCCACACCTGATCCGGCGCGCCGGGGATCCGCGCGCACACGTTGCCGCCCGTCGCGGTGATTACCTGGATCTCGTAGAGCTCCCGGGTGACCGCGACGATCTCGGCGCGGATGTCGTTGCCGCCGACGGGCTTCACGGGCGCGCCCGGCTGCGGGATCGACCCCGATGGCCTTCGCTCGCCTTCGGCTCGCTGCGCGAGACTTGCGAGATCACCCGGGTCGCCCAGCTGCGCGCGCGCCGCGGTGTAGAGGCGCCGCATGTCGCCCTGCATCTGCTGGATCGCCATCGCCTTGCCGGCGTCGCCCGTGAACGCGACCTCACCCTGCATCGCGGCTTCCATCGCGTTCACCTTGCCCGTGAACATCCCGTCGAGGATCGCCGCGCGCATGCGCAACTGGACCACCGACCCGCCGTCCGGCTTGCCGAGCCCGCCCGCGACGTTCCCTTCGCGCAGCGCGATGTGGAGGTCGAGTCCCACGTCGGGCAGCACGAAGTAGAGCGCGACGTCCTTGTCGGCGCTGAACTCGCGCACGCGGTCGTCCTTCGCCATGGCGGCCGTGAACGCCTCGAGGATCCGCTTCATCGCCGCCACGATCTCGGCGGGTGCCGCGCTCTCGTCGAGCTTCTCCTGCTGCGCCTCGGCCTGCGCGTCGCGCTGGAGGTCGGACACCGCGGGGCCTGCGCGCCGGGCGAGCGCGGCGAGCTCGTCGGCGGTCGGCACGCGGCGCGGACCCGTCCACGAGAAGCCCGCGAGCGTCTCGGGATTGAGGATGCAGCGCGGCGCCTCCCCGCACAGCAGCTGCTCGAGTCCGTCGGCGATGATCCGGCCCTGATGCGCCGCGACCTCGTTCGTGTTGCCGCCGACGTGCGGCGTGTGGATCACGCTGCCGTGGCGCACGAGCGGATGGTCGGCGCCGGGCGGCTCCACGGCGAACGTGTCGAGCGCCGCGCCCGCGAGATGGCCCGAGTCGAGCGCGGCGACGAGCGCGGCTTCGTCGAGGAGCGCCGCGCGTGCGGTGTTGATCAGGTATGCGCCCGGCTTCATCGCGGCGAACTCGTCCGCGCCGAGCAGGCCGCGCGTCGCGTCGGTGACCGCTGCGTGCAGACTCACGAAGTCGCTCTCGCGCAAGAGCTCTGCGAGCTCGACCTTCTCGGCGCCCGCGAGCACGGCCTGCTCGACGGACACGAACGGATCCGCCACCAGCAGGCGCACGCCGAAGCCCGAGAGCCGGCGCGCCACCGCGCGCCCGACCGAGCCGAGGCCGACGAGGCCGACCGTCTTCGACCAGAGCTCGTAGCCCTGCAGGCCGCGGAACGCCTTGCCCATCGCAGCGAGGTTGCCCGCGGTGATGGCGGGGTCGGCCAGGAACCGGGTCGCGGCGGGCAGGCGCCGGGCGAGGTTGAGCAGGAACGCGACGGTGAGATCGGCGACCGCGTCGGCGTTGCGGCCGGGCGCGAACAGCACGGGGATGCCGAACGCGGTACACGCCGCGACGTCCACGTTCACGGCGTCGCCGCGGCACGCCGCTACCACGCGCAGATTCGGGAGCTTCTCGAGCGCCTTCGCATCGACGACGTCCACCTCGGTGACGAGCACCTCGCAGCCCTCGAGCGCTTTCACGAGGCTCGGCCCCGTGAGCAGCTGCATGCGGTCGCGGAAGCTCGCGTACTCCACGTCGGCGAAGCCGCGCAGCTTCGCGATCGACGCATCGTCGAACGCCGCCGTGACGAGTGCCTTGGGCCGGTGCGCTGGCGACGCGCGGCGGCCCGTGCGCTGCGCGGCCGCGAGTGCAACCGGGACCGTGTGGCGCATCGCGATCGGCGCGGTGGACTGCTCACCCGCAGCGCGCAGCTCGCTCCAGTCGCGATAGAGCTGCTCGTACGCAGCGGCCTCGCCGGCGACGGGCTCCACCACCTCGCCCGCGCGCACGCCCTTGCGCGCCGCCTCGAGCACGTCGCCGTACACACCTGCGCCGACGCCCGCGCACAGCGCCGCGCCGAGCCCGGTGGCTTCGGGCGCCGCTGCGCGCACCACCTCGCAGCCCGTGACGCCCGCGAGGATCCGCGCGAACAGCGCGCTGCGCGAGAGCCCGCCCGCGAGGTGCACGCGCTCGGCGCCGCTGCCGAGCACGCGGGCGAGCTGCTCGAGGTTCGCGCGCACGGCGCACGCCGTGCCCTCGAGCGCCGAGCGGGCGAGGCTCGCGCGCGCGGCGCGGCCCTGCGTGCCCGTCATGTGCGAGAGCGCGAACGAGGCGACGGGGAAGGCGGGCTGACGATCGTTGGCGATCAGCGCGCCGATGTTCGCGAGCATCGCGGCGGAGCCCACCGCGGCGGTCGACGCCTCCGCGCTGAAGCGCTCCTCGGGACGCGCGTCGTCCGGGTGCAGCAGCCGCGCGAGCCACGCGAGGCCCTCGCCCACCGGGCCGACGTTCGCCTCGAGCACGAAACACCCCGGCATTGCGTGGTGTCCGCTGCGCAGGCGGCCCTCGGCGTCGATCACGGGCTCGGAGAGCACGCGCTCGAGCGGCGCGGTGGTGCCCGCGACGAGGCCGACGTCGCCGTCCGCGACCGCGCCCGCACCGAGCAGCCCGCAGCGCGTGTCGCCTCCGCCGAGCGAGACGGGCGTTCCGGCCGCGAGCCCGAGATGCTGCGCCGCGCGCGCGTCGAGCTCGCCGATCCGCTCGCCCGACGGGCGCGCCTCCGGAAAGATCGCGCGCGGGAGGCCGATCGCGTCGATCAGGTCTGCGCTCCACTCGCGCCGCCCCAGGTCGAACAAGCCCGTGCAGCCCGCCTGCGAGTAGTCGGTGATCCGGTCCCCGCACAGGCGATAGTTCAGCCAGTCGGAGAGCGAGAGCAGGGTGGCGGCGCGATCGAACAGCTCGGGCCGCGCGCTGCGCAGCCACGCGAGGCGCGCCGACGCGTGGATCGGCAGCGGCCACATCCCGGTCGCGGCGAGCACCGCGTCCCCGCGCTCCGCGGCGATCCGCATCGCCTCGCCGATCGAGCGCGCGTCGCGGTTCGGCACCGCGAACAGCACCTCGCCCGCGGCGTCGAGCAGCACCGACGCGAAGCGCATCGCGGTGACCGCCACGCCGGCCACGTCTTCCGGCACGGCACCCGCGCGCGCGAGCGCGCCGCGCGCGGCGAGCCCGACGCTCTCCCAGAGCGCGTCGGTGGCGAGGTCGTAGCCGAGCCCGCCGCCGGCCTCAGCGGGGTGCGAGCCGATCGCGAGCGCAGACTCCCAGACCACGGCCGTCTCGGCGTCCAGCAGCACGCAGCGGACGCTGCCGCCTCCGAGATCGATTCCCAAGAGCAGCCGGCTCATCTCGTACTCTCCTCGTCGTCGCTGAATCGGTCGAACAATACCTTGACCGCCCCGTGTTCCCCCTGCGCATAGCAGGTCATGAACGCGTCGCGGTAGCGCCCGAGCGGGAAGCGGTGGGTGATGATCGGCTTGACGTCGATCTGCTTCGCGCGCAGGAACTCGAAGTACCACTCCATCGCGTGCTGGCGGCGATTGTCGTATTCCTCGATCCCGAAGCCGTTCGAGCCGACGATCGAGAGCTCCTTGAAGTAGAGCGGCGTCCACTCGAAGCGGCGCGGCGGCTCGACGCCGAGCGCCACGATGCTCCCGCGTATGTTTGCGATCCGCAGCCCGACCTCGAGCGTCTCGGGCGACGACACGGTGTCGTAGATTACGTCCGCGCCGCCGAGCAGCATCGGCAGGCCGCGCCACGGCCGCGCGATCTCTGCGCCGCACAGCTCCGCGATCGACTCGATCACCGAGCGCGCGGGCCGGTGCGGCAGCACGCGCTCCGCGCCGAACTTCTCCGCGAGCCGTGCCTGGTGATCGAAGCGCGCCACCGCGACCACGCGCACGTGCGGGTGGATCGCGCGCAGGATCGCCATCGCGAGCAGGCCGAGCGTGCCCGCGCCGTACACGAGCGCGGTGCCGCCGGGCGGCGGCGGCGTGCGCAGGATGGCGTGCAGCGACACGGAGAACGGATCGGCGAGCACCGCGGCGTCGTCGCCGACCGCGTCGGGGATCGCGAGCCACTGCGATTCGTGGGCGGGCACACGGGGCGCGAAGCCGCCCGTGGCGGTCGCGCTGTTCCCGGTGTGGATGCCGCGCGCCGCGTGGCCGCGCCCGAAATTCAGGCACTGCGCGTAGTCGCCCTCCTCGCACCAGTTGCACAGCGGCAGGCCGCGCGTGGCGCACGACAGCCACGGGTTAAGCACCACGCGCTCGCCGATGCTGCGCCGCTCCACGCCCGCGCCGACCTCGTCGATCACGCCGACCACCTCGTGCCCGAGCACCTGCGGCCACGAGATCATCGCGGTCATCGGGTTGTCGAACGCGCCATTCATGAAAACCTGCTTGTAATCGCTGCCGCACAGCCCGCAGAGAAGCGTGCGCGCGACCGCCCAGTCGGGCGCGGGCAGTACCGGTGCCGGGATCTCGCGCAGCTGGACCGGCGCGAACGGGCCGACGAACGCGCGCGGTGTGATCGCGCCAAGCAGTCTCGTGGCGGCGAGCCGCGGCATGTCGTTGCCGATCACGAGCGCGCGCATTCGGTCTCCGGACTGGGGGTTCGATCGGGGTTCGAAGCGATGCGCGTTGACTCGGAAGGCGCGCGGTGTTTTACTGTACACGTGGCCAATAAGAAACGCAATCGGAATTCGGCCGCACGCGCCGCGGGCCGGCGCTCGCAGGCGGAGGCCGAGCGCACGCGCACGCGGATCCTCGACCGCGCGGAGATCCTGTTCGCCCGCCGCGGCTACCGCGGCGTCTCGGTGCGCGAGCTGTCGCGCGCCTGCGGCGTGCGCCCGTTCACGATCCAGCACCATTTCGGCTCGAAGCCGGGCCTCTACCAGGCGGTGTTGTCGCGCTGGGACGACGAGATCCTCGCGCGCGTGGGCGCGGTGGTGGCGGGCCAGAGCGACCTTGCGACGATCGTGGAGAAGGTGGTCGACGAGCTGTTCGACTTCTTCCTCGAGAAGCGCAGCTGGGTGACACTGACGGTGCGCGCCGCACTCGGCGAGGGGCTCGCGAAGGGCGTCTCGCTCCAGGAGCAGAGCTGGGTGCAGTTCATCGACCGGTCGATGGCCGACCAGAAGCTCGGCGCCATGAAGCACGACCTCGGGCTCCTGTTGATCACCGTGGAGGGCATCCTGCACCACCACATCCTTTCGACCGCGCATTACAGGAAGCTGTTCGGCAAGGACCTGTCCGATCCGCGCATCCGCGAGCGCACCAAGCAGCATCTCCAGTCGGTGATCCTCGCGTTGGTGGAGGCCGGCCGATGACCCAGCTGCGCTCGTACAAGGGGCTGCGGGCGCTCGTGACCGGCGCATCGAGCGGGATCGGCCGCGCGCTCGCGCTGCGCCTCGCGCGCGAGGGCGCGCGCGTGGCGCTGGTCGCGCGGCGCGCGGACGAGCTCGAGCGACTCGCGGCAGAGATCCGCGTCGGCGGCGGCGAGACCATGGTGCTGCCCTGCGACGTGGCCGAGGCCAAGCAGGTGGCGGACACCGCCATGCGCACGCGCGAGGTGTGGGGCGGCATCGACCTGCTCGTGAACAACGCGGGCTACGGGCATCACCGCACCTTCCTCGAGTGGTCGCTCGAAGACATCGAGCGGATGATGCGCGTGAACTATCTCGGCTCCGTGTACTTCACGAAGGCGCTGCTGCCGTCGATGGTCGAGCAGCGCCGCGGCTGGGTCGTGTTCGTCGCGTCGGTGGCGGGCAAGATCGCGCCGCCCGAGGAGTCAGCGTACGCAGCCACCAAGTTCGCCATGGTCGGGCTCGCGGGGTCGCTGTCGATCGAGGTCGAAGACGCCGGCGTACACGTGCTCACCGTGTGCCCGGGCGTGATCCGCACGCCGTTCTTCGACGAGGAGGCCCTGTCGCGCATGCCGCCGGCCGCGAAGAAGGGCATGGTGGAGGTCGAAGGGCTCGTCGACGCGATGATCGACGCGCTCGCCAAGGGCAAGCACGAGATCACCTACCCGGGCGGAATTTCACCGGCCTACGTCATCCAGGCGTTTGCACCCGGGTTCATGCGGCGCGCCGTGCGGCGCAGCACGATCGACGCGCGGGCGAAGAGGGGACGCCGCTGAGATGCACGAGAAGACCGACCTCGCCGCGCGTGACGCTGCCCACCTGATCCATCCGCTCACGCCGCCGCGCGAGATGGAGCGCGACGGCGCGCGCGTGGTGGTCGCGGGCGACGGCTGGTGGATCACCGACGACCGCGGCCGGCGCCTGATCGACGGATTCGCCGGGCTTTGGTGCACGGCGGTCGGGCACGGCCGCCGCGAGATCGCCGCGGCCGTGCGCGAGCAGATGGAGACGCTCGAGTACTCCACGACCTTCCACGGCCAGTCGCATCCGCGTGCGATCGAGCTGGCCGAGAAGCTGTGCGCGATGTTCCCGCCCGAGTACGGCCTCTCCTATGTGATGTTCTCGTCGGGGGGCTCGGAGGCGAACGAGACCAGCATCAAGCTCGTGCGGCTGTACCGCGCGATGCGCGGCGAGGAGCGCCGCACCAAGATCGTCGCGCGCCACCACGCCTATCACGGGCTCACGATCGCCACGATGACGGCTACCGGCATCATGCCGATGCGCTGGAACTTCGGCCCCGAGGCGCCCGGCTTCGCTCACGTCGCGGCGCCCTACTGCTACAAGTGCGAGCTCGGCAAGACGTACCCTAGCTGCCGGCTCGCATGTGCCGACGATCTCGAGCGCCTCGTCGAGCGAGAAGGTGCCGACACGATCGCCGCGTTCATCGCCGAGCCCGTGTTCGGCGCGGGCGGCATCATCCCGCCTCCCGACGACTACTTCACGCGCATCCGCGACATCTGCGACCGCCACGGGATCCTCTTGATCCTCGACGAGGTCGTCACGGGGTTCGGGCGCACGGGGACGATGTTCGGCTTCGAGCGCTACGGCGTGCGTCCCGACGTGGTCACGCTCGCGAAGGGGATCACGAGCGGATATCTGCCGCTCGGCGCGTCGGTCGTCTCCGAAGAGATCTACCGCACGATCAGCGCGAAGCTGCCGGACCAGATGCCGATCAGCCACGGCTTCACCTACATGGGGCACCCCACCTGCTGCGCGGCCGCGCTCGCCAACCTCGTCATCATCGAGCGCGAGCGGCTGCCCGCGAACGCCGCCGACGTCGGCGCCTATCTGCTCGCGCGCCTGCGCGATGTGCTGAGCGGCTTCGACTCGGTCGGCGAGATTCGCGGCGTGGGCCTGATGATCGGCATCGAGCTGGTCGCGGACAAGGCGACCAAACGCGGCTTCTCGCGGCCGCACTCGGCGTGCGCGCGCGTGGAGGCGGAGGCCTGGGAGCGCGGGCTCTACGTGCGCGCGATGGGCACCGAGGTGGTGGGCCTGGCGCCGCCGCTCACGATCGACCGCGCGTGCGCCGACGCGATCGTCGCGATCCTCGCCGAGTCGATCGCCGCGATGGAGGCCGACGTGCTCGCGAGCGAGCGGGAGCGCGCAGCGCGGCTCGCCGCGCGCCGCGCAGACTCGATCGACGACCTATTCGCAAAGATGGCCGGCCACTTCGACGCGGCGAAAGCGGACGGCGTCGACCTCGTCGTGCAGTACGCACTCTCGGGCGAGGGCGGCGGAACGTGGATCGTCGCGGTGCGCGGTGGGCAGCTCACCGTCGAGCGCGCGGAAGCGGAACGGGCCGACGCCGGGGCCACGCTCCGCGCCGACGCGGCCAGCTACCTGCGGATCGCGAACGGCGAGCTGTCGGGTGCCGAGGCGTTCAGCACGCGGCGCCTCGCGATCGAGGGAGATCTCGCCCTGTTCGCCCGGCTCGCGGAGCTCGGGCTCGTATGACGCGGGGTTCGCGAACGAGTTGCACATCCGCTGCGCGCGCGATGCACTGCCTTCTTACCGCTTCGCACTAACACCGCTGCGATTTTCGTTGACAGCACTTCCACGGCTCTCATTCACTGATCCTATGGACGACACCGCCGCCGTCGCTCTCGACCCGGCTCTCCCGCCGCCGCCGATCGAACCCGCCGCGGAGATCCAGCCGTTCACGGTGCCCGAGCTGTTCCACGCCGGGCCGATGGCTCCGATCCAGAATCCCTACCCGATCTACGCGCGCGCGCGCCGCGAGACGCCCGTGATCGAGTTCCTCCCCGACACCTCGTTCTTCGTGTCGCGCTACGACGACGTGGTCGCGGTGCTGCGGGATCACGAGCGCTACTCGAGCCGCTCGAACATCGAGCGCGGGATCGGCATCGTGATCGGCCGCACGCTGATCGGGATGGACGGCCGGGAGCACCTCAAGCACCGCGGCCTGATCACGCCGTCGCTCGCGCCACGCGCGCTGCGCGGCGCGTTCCCGAAGATCGTCGATACGATCGCGCATGCGGTGATCGACTCGTTCGCCGCGCGCGGTGCCGCCGAACTCGTCGCGGACTTCACCTACCTGTATCCCCTGCGCGTGTTCACGGAGATCCTCGGGCTCCCACCGCAGAACGTGAAGACGTTCCACGACTGGGCGGTCGACCTCTCGCGGGTTGCCTGCGATCCCGGGCGCGGATTCGCTGCGGTGAAGCAGATGACCGACGCGCTGGCGCCGCTCGTGTCGGAGAAGCGCGCGCATCCGCACAACGACCTGATCAGCGAGCTCGCCAGCGCGAGCGTCGAGGGAGAGCATCTGTCCGACCCGGAGGTGATCAGCTTCCTGTTCCTGCTCGTGCTCGCGGGCGCGGAGACCACCTATCATCTGCTCGGCAGCGCGCTGTTCGCACTCCTGCGCGATGCGGAACTGCTCGGCTCGGTGCGGGCCGACCGCGGGCGGATCGCCGCGCTGCTCGAAGAGACGCTGCGCTGGGAATCGCCGATCCAGATCGTCTCGCGCATGTCGGTGGACGACGTCGAGATCGCGGGCACGCGGATTCCGCGCGGGTGCGAGATCGTGCTCGGCATCGGCTCCGCCAACCGCGACGAGACCCGGTTCCCCGACCCCGACCGCTTCGACGCCGACCGGCGCGGCGAATCCCACCTCGCGTTCGGCCTCGGCCGCCACTACTGCGCGGGCTCGCGCCTCGCGATCCTCGAGGCGACGGTGGCGATCGACGCGCTGCTCGACCGGTTCGCCGATCTGCGCCTCGACCCGCGCTCTCGACCCCCGCGCATCACGGGCATGGCGTTCCGCAGTCCCGAGCATCTGCGAGTTCGTCTATCCTGAGCGCGATGCGCCCCAAGCTGCGCGCCACATTCGAGTCCGAGTTCGCGGCGGCCTACGCGCTGCGGCGCTCGGGCGACCTCGACGGCGCGTTCCACCACCTGGAGCGCGCGCACATCCTGGGCCAGCAATACGTCGCGACGCACGTGCGCACGCACCTCGCGATGCTGCGGATCGGCGTCGTGCGGCGCGACCCACGCGAGATCGTCGGACAGCTCGTGCGCGTGCCCGCCGCCGCGATCGGCTCGGCGCTCGGCATTCCGCCCGGCGGCAACACGGGCGGCGCGAACGTGGGGTTCTTCGCGCGAATGGAGATCCCGCCGGATCTGAAGGCGCTGCTCGACGTGCGCTGACCCAGAGCTAACGTGCGCGCGCCATGCCGCCGCGCGTGCTTGCCGCCGCCCTGCTCGCCCAGGTGCTCGGCGGCCTCACCGCCATCTGGACCAAGCTCGCGCTCGCGGGGCTGCCGCCATGGACGCTCGTGTTCACGCGCCAGACGATCGGGGCGGTGTTCCTGTTCGGGCTCGCGCGGATCGGGCGCCGAGCCGCGCCGGTCCGCACCGCGCCCTGGACGATGCGCGACGTCGGTCTCCTGCTGCTGATCTCGTGGGGTGGCTTCGCGCTGCCGCAGCTGCTGCTCGCGACGGGCGCCCAGCGCTCGACCGCCGTGGCCTACGCGCTGCTCACCCCACTCGAGCCGATCGGGATCGTGCTCGGCAGCGCGCTGCTGCTCTCCGAGGGCCTGCCACGCGCACGCGCGATCGGCGTGGCGCTCGGCACGCTCGGCGCCTCGCTCGTGGTGCTGCAGGACGGGCTGCGCCCCGACCTCGGCGACGCGTTCGGCGATGCGCTGATGGCGGCCGGCCACCTCGCGTGGGCGATCTACACGCTCGGCGCCAAATCGCTGCTCGAGCGGCACGACGAGGGCAGCGTCTCGCTGTTAGCGGTCGTGCTAACACTGCCGCCGCTCGCGCTGCTCGCGGGCGCCGAGTCGATCGATCCCGCGCGGGCGATGCCCGCGCTGATCTGGGTGTTCGTGCTCGCGGCGAGCTCGACCGCACTCGTCACGTGGCTGTGGAACTGGGCGCTGCACCGCACGCGCGCGGGCACGATGGGCGTGCTGATCTTCGTTCAGCCAATCGTGGGCCTGGCCGCGAGCACGATCGGCCTCGGCGAGCGCACGGGCGCGCTCGCGCTGCTCGGCGCGGCCGCGATCCTGGGCGGTGTCGCGCTCGAGGTGCGCCGCGCGCGGTGAGGCTACCCAGCCACTGACGCAAAGCTCTTCTCGAGCGGATCCTCGTACCGGTGCAACCAATTCGCCAGCCGTTTGCGCAGCATGGTGAGGTCGCTCGCGTGCTCGGAGTCGGCCGCGAGGTTCACGAGCGAGTTGGGGTCCGTGACGAAGTCGTAGAGCTCCTCGGGCGCGCGGAACAGGAACTGCTGCACGCGCTCGGCGATCGCGGGGTCGCTGCGCGCGGCCTCGCGCATCGCGCGCATCGAGAGGCCCGTCTGGCTCTCGCTGTGGAACGCCGTCATCCCGTCGGCCCAGGGATTCCAGATGTACGCCCAGCGGCCGTGGTAAACCGCCCGCATCTCGTAGCTGCGGCCCGCGCTCGTGGTGTGGAAGGTCGCGATCGCCTCGTCGCGGTCCGGCTGGGTGCCGCCTCCGAACAGGGGCAGGAGCGAGCGCCCGTCGAGCGCCAGCGAGCCGCTGTCGAGCACCTCGGGGACCGCGATCTCGAGCAGCGTCGGCGCGAGATCCACCGCGGACACTAGGTGCGCTTCGTCCACGGCGCCCGCGGCGATCCGCCCCGGCCACACCGCGACGAGCGGCGTGCGCGTGCTCGCGAAGTAACAGCTCGCCTTCGCGAACGGGAACGACATCCCGTTGTCGGACAGGAACAGCACGAGCGTGTGCTCGGCCACCTGTTCTGCGGCGAGCGCATCGACCACGGCGCCCACCGCGTCGTCGAGGCGCCGCACCGACGAGCAGTACTG
This sequence comes from Myxococcota bacterium, assembly GCA_035258825.1. Taxonomy (GTDB): domain Bacteria; phylum Myxococcota_A; class UBA9160; order UBA9160; family SMWR01; genus JAHEJV01. Next base: position 34,143 of record DATFWW010000173.1, on the reverse strand, counting down.
GGCCACCTCGGTGCGCACCTCGGGCAGGTCGGGCAGGAACCCCGGGACCTTCACTTCCCCGGCCTTGTAGATGCGCGAGGGTGCCGGCCCGGGTGCCACGGGCCGCGCCGAGATGCCGCCGTAGAACGGGCGGTGCGGGTCGTTGGAGTTGGCGTGGATGAAGAACGGGCGCCCGGCCTCCTTCGCGCGGCGGATCACCGTGCGCAGCGCCGCCGCGAACATCGCCGGATCGCGCGCGCCGCCGAGCCGGCGCGACTCCACGACCATGCGCCAGCGGTATTTCTCGCGCGGGAGGTAGTGGTACTCCTTGCCCAGCAGCGCCGTCTCGTACCCCGCGTCGACGAGCAGCTCGGAGAGCGTCGGCACGCCCGCCGCCACCCCCATCCTGAATCCCGTCACGCCGTTCCGGTGCGGGTAGCGACCGGTCATCATCACGGCGCGGCTCGGCTGGCAGACGGAGATGTTGATGTGCGCGCGCGCGAAGCGCATGCCGGATGCGGCGAGTGCGTCGAGGTGCGGCGTGATCTCGGGCGCGAGGCCGCCGAAGCATCCGGGTGAATCCCAGCCCATGTCGTCCGCGGTCAGGAACAGGATGTTGGGCCGATCGCCGGCGGGCGCGCGCTTCTTCGAAAAGCACGACGACAGCGCCGCGGCGGCCGCACCGGCGCCGAGGCCCTGCAGGAAGCGGCGCCGCGAGATCATCGCTCGCCCACCTCGAGATAGCCGAGCGCGCGCCGCGACGCGCGCAGCTCCTCGCTGATCTGGCCCGGATCGAGCACGTACTCGAAGTAGACGCGGTGCTCGAGGCACCCTCCGTGATCGGCCGTGAACACGACGAGCGTCTCGTCGAGCCAGCGCTTCGCCTCGATGCCCGAGACGAGCCGCCCGACCCTCTCGTCCGTGTAGGAGACCTCGCCGCGGTGGAGCGACCGCGCGTGGGCGAGCACGGGCGCGGGAATGTCGCCGCCGTGCGCACGCGCCACGATCTCGAGGCTCGCACATGAGACGCTCGGCAGCTCGCGCGCGAGTGCGGTGATCAGCACCACGTCGGCTGGCTTCTCCGAGCAGCCGACGCGAGCGTTAGCGCGCGGGCGATCAACATCAGAGCGTGCGCGCTGCGCGCGCGCGCGCCGGGGTCGTGTCGGCATTTCAGCTGCGCCATGCTTGCGCGATGCGCCCCGAGAGCCGGCCGCTCGTGCGGCAATTCGCCCAGTTCTCGATCGTGGGTGGCCTCGGCGTGCTCACCAATCTCGCGTGTTTCTTCGTCATGGTGGACGTGGGAGGTCTGTCTCCATTCGCGGGGGCGATCGCGGCGTTCGCCGTCGCGGTGACCCAGAACTACGTGCTGAATCAGCTCTGGACCTTCGGCGACCGCGGGGTCAGCCGGCTCACGGCACTGCGCTACGCGAAGTTCGTCGCCTACTCGCTGCTCGGATTGGGCGTCAACCTCACGATCTTGTGGCTGTTAGTCCGGATCCACGACTTCGAGCTGATGGTCATTCCCCAGTTCGTGGGGATCCTCGGCGGCACGCTCGTCAACTTCACCGCCTCGCGCTGGATCATCTTCCGTTGATGCCGAGCCGCCCCGCGGCGCGCCCGAGTATACCTGGGAAGCGGTGATCGCGATCCCGCTCGCCTTCGCGGCGACCCGCCTGCTCGCAGCGAGCCCGGATTGCCTCGCGCTCGTGCACGCTGCGCTCGCGCTGTGCAGCCTTCTGCTCGCGCGATCGGCGCCGCGGATCGGCGCCGCGGATCGGCGCGCGCGCGGCGCGGCTGCGCGGGCGGCGCCCAGGGCGATCGGCGCGGCGATCCTGCTCGAGCCCAGCTACGTGCGCAACCTCGACATCAGCGGGGCGTGGCTGCTCTCCACCAAGGGCGCCTGGAATCTCTGGAAGGACAACAACGCCTTCCCGATCGTGAACCACGACTGGTGCGAGCCGGAGGCGATGACGGAGATCCACCGCTGGCTCCCGATCTACCGCGCGTGGGCTCGGCTGGGGCGGTCCGGCCGCCCTGCGGCGCGCCGCTCCCGGAGCTCTACGCCTGCGAGCAGCGCGCCGCGATCGCGTACTTCACTGCATCGCCGCTGCGCTTCGCCCAGCGCGCGCTCGCCAAGGACGCGAACTTCTGGTCTCCGAACGACTACACCTTCAACCGCGCGCCGCCGGGCTCGCGCGCCTGGCACCAGACTACCGCGTCGAGCTGCACGCTTTGCTGCGCTATGTGCTCCAGCTCTCTGGGTGACAGCGCTGTACCTCGCCGCGATGCTCTTGTTCTTCGTCGGGATCACCGAGCCGGTCGCCGGCGCGGCCGCGGCACCGCATCGCACCGTGCAGGTGCTCGTCGCCGCTATCTCGCGTTCCTGGCGCTGGTGGTGACGCCCTGGGGCCACGGCGTGTGCCGCTTTCGGCTGCCGCTCGCGGTTCCGATCCTGATCTTCGCGGCGCTGGGCGGCGCCCGCGAGCGGCGGGCGCCGCAGCGGCGTTCGGTCTCGGGCGAGGGCGGGTGCCGTTTGCGATCCGCTCCGGCCTGGCCGCGCTCCTCGCCGTCTGCGCGGTGAAGCTGCCGATGCTGCTCGCGCCATGAGCGGGTGCGGCCTGGCACCCGCCAGCGCTCACATGTCCAGCGGATTCACGTCGTACGAGCGGTCGAGGATCGCCGAGCCGCGCTGCACCCGGTCCGCAGCACCGAGCTGGATCTGGAGTGTCGATCCCTCGGTGGGCGAGCCCGCGGCGAGGTCCCCGGTGGCTCCGAGCGTCGCGGCGACCGCGAGCGGGCTCACGGGCGCGCTGGTGCTCGAATCGTCGAAGGCGACCGCGGCGGCGGGCTCCTCCGCGCGCGCGGTCTGCACGGGGCTCGTGGCATGGGCGGATTTCGAGGCGCAGACGAGCAGGGCGGCCAGAGCGACAAGGGGGCGAATACGCACGGGGATTCACTCCTAGCTAGGGAGCGGCCCCTTCCCAGTCGGTGGCCCTACATTGCCAGAAAAATGGGTGCTGTCAAGAAATTTCCTGACATTCTGCCCGTTCGAAGACCACTAGAGGGGCTCCGATGAAGAACGTCCACGGCGCCTGGGCGCGCGGATTCGAGTGGGTGGGCGAGGCATTCGCGAAGAATCTCGCCGAGGGCGAGGTCGGGGCGGCCTGCTGCGTGTACTGGAACGGCGAGTGCGTGGTCGACGTGTGGGGAGGGCTCGCGGATCGCGACGCGGGCCGGCCCTGGCAGCGCGACACCGCGGCGCTCGTGTTCTCGTCCACGAAGGGCGTGACCGCCGCGCTGATCCACTTGCTCGCGCAGCGCGACCAGCTCGAGCTCGACGCACCCGTCGCGCGCTACTGGCCCGAGTTCGCCGCGAACGGCAAGCAGTGGATCACGGTGCGCCACGTGCTCGCGCACCGCGCGGGGCTGCCCGCCGTGGAAGGAGCGCTCACGCTCGACGACGTGTACGCGTGGCACCCCGTGTGCGCGGCGATCGCGGCGCAGAAGCCCGAGTGGGAGCCCGGCACCGCGCACGGCTATCACGCGCGCACGTTCGGCTGGATCCTGGGCGAGCTGGTGCGCCGCGTCACGGGCGCGACGGTGGGCCAGCTGCTCGCGAAAGAGGCCGCCGAGCCGCTCGGGCTCGAGCTCTGGATCGGCCTGCCCGAGGATATCGAGCCGCGCGTCGCCACCAACTACACCGCACCCGAGCCGGCCGAGCCCGAACAGCGCGCGCTGCGCGCCAAGTTCATGGGGCCCGACACGCTGCTCGGCCGCGCGCTCGAGGGTCCGTCCGGCGTGCTGCCCTACGGCCCGATCTGGAATACGCGCGCGCTGCACGCCGCGGAGCTGCCGTCGTCGAACGGCATCGCCACCGCGCGCGGGCTCGCGCGCTTCTACGCCTCGCTGATCGGCGACGTCGACGGCGTCCATCGCCTGCTGTCGGAGCCGATCGTCGCGGCGGCCGCAGCGCCACAGGTCGAAGGCCCCGACAAGGTGATCCTCGTGCCCACGCGCTTCGCGAGCGGGTTCGCGCTGCCGCCGATGCTCTCCCTGGACGCCCCCGACACCGCATTCGGTCACCCGGGCGCCGGCGGATCGCTGGGCTTCGCCGACCCCGCGTCCGGCCTGGCGTTCGGCTACGTGATGAACCAGATGCAGCTCGGCATCGCCGGCGACCCGCGCGCGGAGCGGCTCTTGTCGGCGGCCTACGCGTCGCTTACGGCGCGCAAGTGATTCAGGGCTCGATGATCACCTTCCCCGAGGCGCTCGCGTCGCGCGCGGTTTCAAGTGCCTCCTCGAAGCGCGCGAGCGGGAAGCGGTGCGTGATCGCGGGCGAGAGATCCACCTCGGAGAGCATGCGTACCATCTCGTTGTAGTCGTCGGGATAGGCCATCGAGCCCGTGAGCGTGATCTCCCGGCTCATCACGGACATGAAGTCGACGGGCTCCGGCCTGCGGTGCAGTGCCACCACCGCGATCCGCGCGCGCGGACGAGCCTTCGCGATGATCTCGCCGAGCACCGACGGCGCGCCCGAGGCCTCGATGTAGGCGTGCGTGCCCGCGCACGGCACCATGCCGAGCCAGTGCTCGGTGCCGTGCAGCTCGCGGATCGGCCCCCAGGCGTCGCCCGTACCCGCGTTCAGCGCGAGCGTGGCGCCGAGCTCGCGCGCGATCGCGAGCCGCTTCTCGGAGAGATCGACGATCGCGATGTCGTCGAAGCCGCGCCAGCGCAGCGCCGCGAGCGCCATCAGGCCGATCGGGCCCGCGCCGAAGATCGCCACCTTGTCGCCTGCGGCGAGCTGCAGGCGCTCCACCGCGTGCATGCCGACACCGAGCGGCTCGGCGAGCGCGGCGCGGTCGAACGGCAGGTCGTCGGGGATCGGAAACAAGAGGCCGCCCTCCTCCACGTCGCGCACGATCACCGCGGGCCCGAATGCACCGAGCGCGCCGCCGTTGCCGATCATGTTGCCGAGCGGGAGCGGGTTCACCACGACTCGCGCGCCGGCCGCATAGCGCTTCACCTCGGCGCCCACGCGCTCGATCACCGCGGAGAACTCGTGGCCGAGCGGCGTCGGCTCGGGGCGCGGCCCCGCGACTCCGCCGTAGGCGATGTACCCGAGGTCGCTGCCGCAGATGCCGCAGGCCCGGACGCGCAGCAGCGCGTCGCGCGGCCCGAGCTCGGGCATCGGCACCTCGTCGAGGCTCACCTTGTTCGGTCCGTGGATGCGGAGCTGTAGCATGATCCTCCTCCGTCCCGCGCGCTAACGCGCGTGTCGATTCTACTTCGGCGCGGGCCTTGGATCGTGCCCGATTGTAGAAGGGATCGGCTCGTCCGGTCCGATCTCCGCTCTCGCAGCGCCGCGGCTTGGCACGTCTCGTGCTTTTCCACTCTCGGGAGAGGTACGAGCCATGACGACACGACGCAAGCGAGATCTCGCCGTCCTCACAGGCGTCCTGATGGTCGCGACGTCCATTGCGATGCTGATCTGGCCCATCGTTTCCCGCGCCGGCTGAGCCTAAGCTCTACCCATGACCGGTCTCCTGTTACGCATGGCGATCACCGCGTTCGCGCTCTGGGTCGCGAGCCTGATCGTTCCGGGCATGGTGATCTCGGGCACTTCGACGCTGATCGCCGCCGCGCTGCTGCTCGGCCTCGTGAACGCGCTGGTGCGGCCGCTCGCGCTGCTGCTGACGCTTCCGTTCACGATCGTCACGCTCGGGCTGTTCATCCTCGTCGTCAATGCGGCGATGCTCGGGCTCGTAGCGGCGATGCTCGACGGATTCACGCTCTCGGGCTTCGGCTCGGCGCTGCTCGGTTCGCTCGTCGTGAGCTTCGTGAGCTCGTGGGTCTCGTGGACGATCGGCCCGAGCGGGCGGTTCGAGATGATGGTGTTCGAGCGCCGCTGAGCCGATCACCACACGCCCGGCAGCAGGCGGAACGGCGTGCGCTCGGCGTACGCCCGGTAGCCATCGAGACGGTCCGTCAGGAACTCGTCCTCGAGCGCAGCGCGGGCGATCAGCGCGATCGCGCCCAGGAGCGCCGGAACGAGCGCCCAGCGCGAGCCGAGCACGAGCGCCATGGCGAAAAGCAGCGGAATTCCGGCGGCATAACCCGGATGCCGCACGATTCGGTACGGACCGCGGTCCACCACGCGGTGATGCTGATCGGACTGGATCCGCACGGTGGCCTCGAAGTGCGGATTGGCGCCCATCGCCCACCCCAGGCCGAGCATCGCGAACGCCATCGACGCCGCTCCGAGTCCCTGCCACGTCGCCGACAGCGCGTGGGCCGGATGGCGCCCGGCGTCGAGCCCGCCAACGACCAGGATCGCCGCGAACGAGAGCTGGAAGAAGCTCACGAACGCGAGATCCCAGCGCGGCGTCCCGGCACCCGGCTTCGCGCGCCGCCGGATCAGCGACGGCGTGCGCAGCGCGACGTGCGCCGTGACGGCGGAGAAGCCGATCACCATGATCGCGAGGCACAGCCAGCCCGCGATCCAGTCGAGGCGCCCTGCGGGCGCGAAGATCAGCCCCGCGAACAGCAGGACGCTCCCGGGCAGAACCGCGGCGGCGATCAGCGCGGCCACGGGATCCAGCTAGCGACAAGACCCAAGACGCTGCGCTCGAGGATTTGCACCATCGGAGGCCACCATTTCGACTTCGCTCGCCTCCGGCTCGCCGCGCGCGCCGCTTCGCGGCGCTCGCCCTACGCGAGCGCGGTCTCGAAGTCGTCCATCAGGTCCTTCCAGTGCTCGGTGCCGATCGAGACGCGCACGAGCGCGTCGGTGATCCCGGCCTGCGCGAGCTCGTCGTCGGAGAGCTCGCTGTGCGTCGTCGTCTTCGGGTGGCACGCGAGCGTCTCGATGCCGCCGAGGCTCACGGCGTTGCGCGCGATCTTCAGGCGCCGCAGGAATTCGAACGCGCCGCGCTTGCCGCCCTCCACCTCGATCGAGAACACCGAGCCCGGAAAGTCGCACTGCGCGTCGCGGATCCGCAGCTGCTCGGGATCCTCGAACAGCGACGGGTAGTGCACGCGCCGCACGCGCGGGTGCCCGGCGAGCCGCTCGGCGATCCGCTGCGCGTTCTTGCTCTGGCGATTCATGCGCAGCGCCACCGTCGCGAGGCGCGAGTCGAGCATCCACGATTCGTCGGCCTGCAGGATGTTGCCGAACAGCGCGCGCAGGCCGCGCAGCTGCTGCACGAGCTCCTCCTCGTTCGCGAGCACGACGCCGCCGAGGATGTCGCTCTGCCCGCCGAGGAACTTGGTCGCCGAATAGATCGCGAGATCGGCGCCGATCTCGAGCGGGTGCTGGAAGGTCGGCCCGAGGAAGGTGTTGTCGACGGCGACGAGCGGCTGCGCCGGATGCGACGACGCGACGTCGACCGCGTGAGCGATGTCGGTCATGCGCAGCGTCGGGTTGGCGGGCGTCTCGATCAGCAGGAGCTTCAGGTCCGGGAGCGCGGCCGCGGCGCGCGTGAGCGCGTCGCCATCGCCGGCCGGCACGCCGACCGCCGTGAATCCGAGCGGCTCGAGCACCTGGTGCATGAGGTGCTGCGTGCCGCCGTAGAGCGGCTGGGTGTGCAGCAGCGCGGAGCCGCGCGGCAGGAATGCGAAGCAGCACGACGCGATCGCCGCCATGCCCGAGTTGAACACCGCCGCGTACTTCGCGGCGCGCTCGAGCGGCACGAGCTGGTCTTCGAGGATCTCGGCGTTCGGGTGCGAGAGCCGCGCGTAGATCAGGTCGACGTTTTCGTCCTCGGTCGGCGAGATCCGGCCGAGCGCGATCGCGAACGCGCGCTCGGCCGCCTCGGGGCTCGAGAACACGAATGTCGACGTGCGATAGACGGGCGGGCGCGCCGCGCCGACGGAGAGCGACGGATCGAATCCCCGCGTGAGGATCGCGGTCTCGGGGCGGACGCGGTAGGAGGGTTTGGGCATACGCCCGATTATCCCCTCGGTCTTCGGGGCGCGCACTTGCACCCGGCGAGGCGCATGCGTACGGTGCGCGAATGCCCCCTGCTCATCCCTTCGACCTCACCGGCAAGGTCACGCTGATCACCGGAGCGAACTCGGGTCTCGGCTTCGGCTTCGCCGACGCGATCGCGCGCGCGGGGGGCGACATGGTGATCTGGGGCCGCCGCGAGGACCGCAATGCCGAGGCGGCGGAGCGGCTGCGCGCGCACGCCGTGCGCGTGCACACCGATGCGGTGGATGTCTCGGACGAAGCGGCTCAGCTGCGCGGCTTCGCGCGCGCGCTCGACGCGATGGGCCGGCTCGACGGCGTGATCGCGAACGCGGGCTTCGCCACGATCTCGTCGCTCGTCGACATGACACTCAAGCAGTACGAAGAGCTCCAGCGCGTGGCGCAGCACGGCGCATTCATCACGCTGCGCGAGGGCGCCCGCCACATGGTCGCGCGCGCGAAGGCGGGCGACCGCGGCGGATCGCTGATCGCGACCGGCAGCCTCACCAACTTCACTGCCACGGCCGGGATCGGCCACTATGCAGCGGCGAAGAGCGCGGTCGCGGGGTTGATCCGGACCTTCGCGCTCGAGCTCGGCCCGCACCAGATCCGCGCCAACATGGTCTGCGCGGGGCTCACCAAGACCGAGATGGTGCCGTTCGACGACGCGCACCCGCTCGGCCAGGCCGCGATCGCGAAGATCCCGCTCGGGCACATGGCGGAGCCGGACGAGATCGCGGGCGTCGTCGTGTATCTGCTCAGCGACGCCGCCCGCTACCACACCGGCGACACGATCACGGTGGACGGTGGCCGGATGATCTACGGCGTCTGATCGGAGCGGTCCGAGGCGGCCGGCGCCGGGCCTGCCGCACCCGCGAGGCAGTCGAGCGGCGCCCGATCTGCGAGCGGCTGCCGCAGCACGCCCGAGAACATCTCGTTCGGGAGCGCTTCGTTGGCCTCGGGCGCGAGCGGGAACGAGCGCCGCGGTCGCGTGTGGTGTTCGCGGTAGAAGTTCTCGTACCCGCGCGCGCCGCTCCGGCAGCGCGCCTCCACCGCCGCCCGGGCGTGGACGCTGCGCGAGATGCCTTCGCGTGCGGCCTCGTATTCGAGGCTCCGCAGCGCGATGTTCAGCGCCGCCTCGCCCGTCCCGCCGGACGAGGCGACGCGGAAGCCGTACCGCTCCAGCGCATCGGCGAACGCCCCGCGCACGAGCGAGGCGAGGTCCTGATCCGAGGTGATCGCGCCGCCCTCACCGGGGCCGATCCGGCGGCCGATCTCGGTCCGCTGCCGCTCGTCCTCGACGCGCAGCACCACGCTGCGCCCGCCGGCGATGTCGGACCGCGCGAACGGGATCGTGGGCCGGAGATGGACGCGCTGGTGGGACCAGGCGCATCCGCCGGAGGCGTCGATCGCCAGAGCGAGTGCCAGGGAGACGAGCTCGAAGCGCACGCGGCCCCCGATCCCTGTCCGCTCCAGCGCTTACTACCGCATGCGCGGGGCTGTCAAGCCCTTTCGACGCCCGACCCCGCCGGGCGCTGTGCGTGTGCTAGGAGTCAGGCGAGAAGCGGAGGAGCCTTCCCATGCCGCGACCCGCGACATCCCGCCGTGCGAGTCTTCGCCCGCTAGTTTGCGCACTGCTCTCGTTCACCGCACTGCAGAGCGGCTGCGGCTACAACCGACTCACTTCCGAGGACGAGCAGGTGAAGGCGGCCTGGGCCGAGGTGCTGAACCAGTACCAGCGCCGCGCCGACCTCGTGCCGAACCTCGTCAACACGGTGAAGGGTTATGCGGCGCACGAGCGCGATGTGCTCACCCAGGTGACCGAAGCGCGCGCGAAGGTGGGCAGCATCGCCGCGACGCCCGAGCTGCTGAACGACCCCGAGGCATTCGCGCGCTTCTCGGCGGCCCAGCGCGCGATGACCTCGGCGCTCTCGCGCCTGCTCGTGGTGGCCGAGAACTACCCGCAGCTCAAGGCCGACGCCAGCTTCCGCGACCTCCAGGCACAGCTCGAGGGCACCGAGAACCGCATCGCGGTGGCGCGCAACCGCTACATCGAGGCCGTGCGCACCTACAACACCACGGCGCGCTCGTTCCCGAGCAACCTCTGGGCGATGGCGTTCGGCTTCCAGACCAAACCGAGCTTCACGGTCGAGGACGAGAAGGCGATCGCGAAGCCTCCGACGGTCGATTTCGGCGCGGGCGCGCCCGCATCGCCCGCGCCGCAGTAGTTACGCGTGCTCCCGCGCGCGCTGGCTCTGACACTGCTGTGGGCCGGACTCGCGGCCGCCGAGGTCCCCGTGCCCGCGCTGCGCGCGCGCGTCACCGACGTCACCAACACGCTCGACGCGGGGCAACGCGCCGCACTCGAGGCGCGGCTCGAACGGTTCGAGCGCGCGAAGGGCAGCCAGTTGGTGGTGCTGATCGTGCCGACCTCGCGGCCCGAGACGATCGAGCAGTACGGCATTCGCGTCGCGGAAGCGTGGAAGATCGGGCGCGGCGGAAGCGTCGACGACGGCGTGATCCTGCTGGTCGCGAAGGAAGACCGCGCCCTGCGCATCGAGGTGGGCTACGGCCTCGAGGGTGCCCTGCCCGATGCGATCGCGAAGCGGATCACCGAAGAGATGATCGTGCCGCACTTCCGGCAGGGGGACTTCTACGGCGGGATCTCGGAGGGCGTCGAGCGGATCATCGCCGTGATCGAGGGCGAGCCGCTGCCGCCGCCGCGTGCTGGCGACCTGGGCGGCGGGATGCCCGTCGAAGTTTGGCTGGTCCTGGTGGTGCCGATGCTGGTCGGATTCCTGGTTCGCGCCTTCCACAACCGATTCAGCGGCGCGACTACCGCGGGCGGCCTGGCCGCGGCGGCGAGTGTGTGGTCGGGCATCGGTTTGCAGGTCGGGCTCGTCGCAACGCTCGTCTCCTTCTTCTTCGTGCTGATGGCATTCCGCGCCCCGCTCGGGGGATGGGGATCCGGTGGTTGGTCTTCGGGAGGGTGGTCCGGCGGCGGATTCGGGGGGGGCGGACTCGGGGGCGGCGGCTTCGGAGGCGGCGGCGGATTCTCGGGCGGTGGCGGCGGGTTCGGCGGCGGCGGCGCCTCGGGGAGATGGTGATGGATTGGATGCGCCTCGTGCGCCATCTCGCCACATCCGCGCGCGCGGTGCGGCGGCGTTTTCCCGATGCAGCGCTCTCCGCGATCGAGGCCGCGATCGCGGCCGCGGAAGCGCGGCACGAGCCGGAGATCCGCTTCGCGGTGGAGGGCGCACTCCACCCGCGCGCGATCCTGCGCGGTGTCGCGCCGCGCGATCGCGCGATCGCGGTGTTCGGCGAGCTGCGTGTGTGGGACACCGAGCACAACACCGGCGTTTTGATCTACCTGCTGCTCGCGGATCGCGACGTCGAGATCGTCGCCGACCGCGGCGTCGCGGCGGTGGTCTCGCCCTCGGAGTGGAAGGCGATCTGCCGCGACATGGAGGCGCATCTGCGCGAGGACCGCTACGAAGAGGGCGCGCTCGCGGGCATCCGCGCGGCGAGCGACCTGCTCGCGCGACACTTTCCAGCCGGCGGTCCACACCGGCACGAACAGCCGGATCGGCCGGTCGTGTTGTGAAGGTCGCGGGGGCAGTCGGAGCGGCATTCGCCGCGCTGGCCATCGCGCGCGTCACCGCTGCCGCCCCGACGCTCGTTGCGCTGACCGAGTCCGGCGCGCTGCTCGTGTTCGCGACCGATCACCCGGAGGCCGCGACCCAGGTCTCCGTGCGCGGGGTCGCCGGCACGCTGATCGGAATCGATCTGCGGCCCGCCGACCAGCGGATCTACGGGCTCTCCACGACCAACGAGATCTACACGATCGACCCGAAGAGCGGTGACGCGAAATTGATCAGCAGCCTGACCGTCCCATTCGACGGCGGCGCGCAATCGGGAATCGATTTCAATCCGCAGGCCGATCGCCTGCGGCTCGTGAGCGCGCAGGGACAGAACCTGCGCGTCAACGTGGAGCTCGGTGCCACGGCCGTGGATCGGTCGGTGGCCTACGCGCGCGGCGATCCGAACGCCGGAAAGCGGCCGGGCATCACCGCCTCGGCCTACACCCACTCGGTGCCCGGCGCGGCCACCACGAAGCTGTACAACCTCGATACCGCCCAGGGCGTGCTCACCGTCCAGGACCCGCCCAACGACGGCGTGCAGGTGACGGTGGGGCCGCTCGGGGTCCACCTCGGCCCGCTGGCCGGGTTCGAGATCGTGACCGATTCCTCCGGCGAGGAGCGGGCTTATGCCGCGTCTGGAGCCACGCTGTACGCCGTCGACCTGAGCAGCGGGGCCGCCACCGCGCTCGGAACGATCGGGGCGGGAGACGCTTCGGTGGTCTCGCTCACCGCCGCGGGGGACCGCTGACGCCGGGTGCATCCGGAGGCCCCGGCCAGACGTAGTAGACGCGTTGACCTCGTTGTTTCACTCCACCGGTCGCGCTGCTAGGGAATCACGAGTGCCCCAGAGCTCTGACGCGACAGCTGCGGGATCTGCCCGGGACGACCGGGAGCTGATGGATTCCCTGGCACACGATCCGACCGCACTCGAGGTCGTCTACGACCACTACGCAGCACTCGTCTACGGCCTCGCCCTCGCGGTTCTGCGAGACGCCGACGAAGCCCAGGACCTGACCCAGGAGGTCTTTATGTCCCTCTACCGACAAAGCGGCAGCTACGACCCGGCGCGCGGCGCGCTCGGAGGCTTCCTCACCGCGATGACGCGCTCGCGCGCGATCGACCGGCTGCGCGCGCGCGGGCGGAAGCTCCGCGTGCTGCACCAGTTCCAACGCGCGGAGGTCCCCACCTCGACTCCGTCCACGGCGCTCGAGCGGATCTCGATCGGGCAGTGCAGCGATCGCGTGCGCGCGGCGCTCGCCCAGCTCCCCGAGAACCAGCGGCGCGTGCTGGAGCTCGCCTACTACCGCGGGCTCAGTCAATCGGAGATCGCGGCGGACCTCGATGCCTCGCTCGGGACGGTGAAGAGCTGGGCGCGACGGGGGCTGCTGACCCTGAAGGAAGCGCTGGGAGATCTGCTCGAATGACACACGCTGCGAACGGCAATGGCGCGGACGAGGAGCGGATGGTCCAGTACGTCCTCGGCGAGCTGACCCGCTCCGACGCGGAGGCCTTCGAGCTGCGAATGGCCTCGGACGCGGCGCTGCAGGCCGAGGTGCGCCGCCTCCGCGGGGTGTTCGAGCTCTTGCCCTACGCGAGCGTCGCCGATCCGCCGCCGGCGTTGCGAGAGAAGGTCCTGCGAGCCGCGCGGGTACACGCCGCGCCCGCGCTCACGAGCGCCCCGGCGCGCGCCGCGCGGCGCATCGTCTGGAGTCGTTTCGCCGCCGCGACGGCCGCGGCGATCGCGCTCGCGCTCGGCTTCGAGGTCTATCGGCTGCGCTCCGAGCTCGCGCTCCAGCAGGAGGTGACTGCGCTGATCCAGGAGCCGAACGTGGTGCGCTCGTTCGAGCTCGCCGCCGCGGGAGGAATCGGGCGGGCCTCCGGCGCGGTGGTGCTCGACCTCGATGCAAAGAAGGGCGCGGTCGTGCTGCGGCGGCTCCCGGCCCTGCCGCCGGAGCAGGTCTATCGGCTCTGGGCGCGCGTCGGCGACGCGGACGTCCGGTGCGGAGACTTCGCAGCAGGCGCCGACGGCACGGTCCGCGCGCCGTTTGCGGTGCCGGTCGAGTCCTACACGGCGCCGATCGCCAGGCTGTTCGTCACCATCGAGCCGCGCGCCGGAGGCGATCGCCCAACGGGGCCGACCGTCATGGAGAGCACCTAATAGCGGAGTGTCAGCTCTGCGAATCCGTAGTCGGCGTCCGCGTCGGCGAAGCTGGTGCGCACGACGGAGCGGCCGAAGGCGTGTCCGTAGTACAGGCCGAGCGACACACGGTCGTGGAGCGACACGGTCGCCGAGACATCGACGAGGTGGGCGAGCGCGCGGTGCCCTCCCGAGGGCGAGCCCGCGTAGCCGAAGATCTTCGCGTTGGTGGCGCCGCCGCCGGAGTACCAGAGGTCGCCCCGCTCGGCGAGCGATAGCCAGTGGTAGTCGGTGCGAATCGTGACGCGCGCGTGGGGACGCAGGATCCACTGCGCGAACAGATCCCGGTTGTTCATCAGATTGAAGAAGGGGAACTGCGCGTACACGCGCGCCGTCGGCAACACTTGGAAGAAGGTCTCGTGGTCGCCGTCGGCGGGATCGCCGTCCCCGGACGAGGCGTCGTATCCGACCCGGAACCACGGCTGCGCTGGAACGCGCGGAAGCTGGTAGCCAAGCTCCGCGGCGTAGGCCCACGCGAGGTGGTCGAGCTCGCCCCAATCACCGGCCTGGCCGGCCGCCCACACGAGCCCGTCGAGCACTCCAGGACCCGCGTCGATCGCCGTCACCGCGTGTCCGCCGATCGTGTGGATGAAGATCGCGTCCCGATCGGCCCGTCGCGCGGCGAGCGCGCGGTTGTCGACCTTGAGCGGCTCGTTGCGCCGGTCCTCGAAGTAGAGATAGAAGAGCCGGAGATCGGCCGGCGGTGCGGCGGAGAACGGGAGCCGCTTCGCCGTGAGCGAGAGCCCCGCCAGCGTCACGCCGTCGAGCTCGCGATTGGCGCTCACCTCGAAGCCGCCGCGCGTCGGCCGCAGCCCGATGGCCGTCGCGTTCCAGCCGGGCTGATCGTAGGCGAGCAGGCCGCCGTCGAAGCTCCGCGTCACGTGCGTGAAGTCGAACGTCCCGACCAGCCGCTCGTTGATCCGGGCGCGCTTGAGGAACGCGACCGTCGCGTCGCCGGGAGTCGTCTCGGCGCCATCGCGGTACTCGAACCGCCCGAGTTTCGCGGTGAATCCGCGCCAGCGCAGCGTCGCGAAGCCCTGCTTGAGGAATGTCTCTCCCTGGGACGTGTCGCGGGTGTTCAGGAAATAGACGGCTCCCGGACCTAGCGGACCCTGCGGCGGCGGCAGCGTGGCGTCGTCGGGAATGCCGACGAGGCGCGTGTCCTGGGCCTCGACCGCGAGCTGCACGTGCGGCCAATCGACGCGCACGCCGGCACGCAGCTGATTGGCGAAGAACGCATAGCGCTCGGCGCCCGAGTGCGCGGTGCCGTCGGGCGGGCCGAACCAGTCGACGACCTCGCCGCGCGCGCGGTCGCTCAGCGTGAAGGTGAGGTTGTCGCGCCAGTCGGCGCCCGAGGGGGCTCCGACCCACACGATCGCCGCGGCCAGCGCGGACGCGACCCGGTGTGCACGGCGCGCTCGTTTGCGCATGCCGCCACGTAGCACGTGATCGCACGCGGCGCTGCATCCGCCGGCCGCGCGCGCGCGTAGATACGACACGAAACAGCGCCCGCGGAGGGAAGGAGAAATGGACATGATCGAAGTCGACACGCGTTCGAATCATCATCGGATCGCAACCGCACTGTGGGGGCTCGCGATGCTCCTGCGCGTCGCGATGGCGTTCGCCGTCGCCACGCTCCTGCTGATCGGGAGTGCGCGGGCTGCGCTGATCGAGGGCACCGACCACGGCGATCTGCTGTTCGGCGCCGACGACGACAACCAGCAGAATCCGATCGTGCAGCCGGCGGGCGTCGCTGCCAACCAGAGCCTCAACGACACCGACGTCATGGACGGCAAGGGCGGCGACGACGTGATGATCGGCCTGCTCGGCGGCGACGTGATGCACGGCGGCAAGGGCGACGACGTCCTGGTCGGCGGCACCGAGCAGTTCACGCAGCCGAACAGCGACATCATGTTCGGCGACGACGGGGACGACGTCGCGCTCTGGCGCCCCGGCGACGGCAGCGACGTGTTCATCGGCGGGCGCGGCGTGGATGCGCTCGTGATGGGCGCGATCGACCGCGATGCCCACAACGTCCCCGTGATCGTCCCCGCGACGGGCAAGTACGAGAAGACCGGGCTGCCGACGGCCGACGTGAGCGGCCAGGCCGGCTTCTGCACGCTCGAGGACCTGCGCGGTCAAGGTCTCGGATACGAGTTCCTCGTGCGCTTCTTCCTGAAGTCGACCGGCGCGCTCGCCGTCACGATCCGCGTGGCGGGCGTCGAACAGGTGTTCTGCACCAGCCAGAGCGCTGCCAGGATCACGTTCGCCGATCTGCGCGAGGCGAATCCCGCGTTCGCCGAAGTCTCGCTCGATGAGGTCGCCGAGCTGAACAGCACGGTCCGCCAGATCATTCGCTGATCACTCGGTCGCACGGCGGCGCAGCGGGGGGCCGGGCCTCGCTGCGCCGCTCCCTTTCCAGCGCGGTCGACGCGAATCGTTGACCGCGCAAAAACATTTCGCGTAATATGTAAATCCCGAGGACGCGGAGGGCGACGACATGACCTATGACCTCGTGGTCCGCAGTGGCACCGTCGTCGACGGGACCGGCCTGCCCGGCTACACCGCCGACGTGGCCGTGCGCGATGGGCGGATCGCCGCGATCGGCCGCGTCGAGGGCGAGGCCCGGCGCATCGTCGACGCCGACGGCCTCGTGGTGGCGCCGGGCTTCATCGACGTACACACGCACTACGACGTCCAGCTCGACTGGGACCCGGTGGCCTCGCCCGCGATGCAGCACGGCGTTACCACCGTGCTCACGGGCAACTGCGGCTTCACGCTCTACCCGGCGAAGGCCGAAGACATCGACTGGCTGACGGGCATGCTCACGCGCGTCGAGGGCATGTCGCGCGAGGCGATGCGCGAGGGCTTCCGCTTCGGCGGCGGCGGCTTCGCCGACTACTGGCGTCGACTCGAGGGGAAGCTCGCGATCAACGTCGGCGGCTACGTCGGGCACTCCGCGATCCGCCGCCATGTGATGGGCGACGCGGCGTCGGAGCGCGCCGCGACGCCGGCCGAGATCGAGCAGATGAAGGAGCTCGTGCGCGCGGCGATGCGCGAGGGCGCGGTCGGCTTCTCCACCTCGCAGCTCGACATCCACGTGGGCGCCGACGGCCGCGGCGTGCCGTCGAACTTCGCCGCGCCCGAGGAGATCACCGCCCTGTGTTCCGTGCTCGCGGAGTTTCCCCACGGCGCGATCGAGATCATCCCGCGCACCCACGCGCAGGGTCACGACGAGGCCGACCGCGCGCTCCTGCTCGAGATCGCGCGCGCGTCGGGCAAGCCGATCGAGATCGGCCCGCTCGGCCCCACGCCCGACGCGCCGCTGGCCTGGCAGCGCACGCTCGAATTCACGCGCGAGGCGCGCGCGCAGGGCGTGCGGATCCACCCGCAGTTCACCTCGCAGCGGCTCGGGCTGCACCTGCGGCTCGCCGACACGTTCGTCTTCGACGAGATGCCGAGCTGGCTCGCCGCGCTGCAGGGCAGCATCGCGGAGCGCTGCCGCAAGCTCGCGGAGCCCGCGCTGCGCGCGAAGCTGCGCCGCGACCTCGCCACCGTCGAGCGCGCGGCGCCGTTCCCGATCGAGATCCTCGAGGTCGAACACGTGCGCGACGGCGCGAACCGCGCCTGGATCGGGCGCTCGTCCGCGGAGCTCGCCGTCGAGCGCGGCGGCGACGCGCTCGATGCATTCCTCGACGTCTCGATCGCGGAGGACCTCGCAACCGGCTGGCGCACGCGCCCGAATCCCGTGGCGCAGCAGTTCATCGCGAACGTCGTGCGGCAGTCGGTGCTCGATCCGCTCGTAATGGCGGGGTCTAGCGATGGCGGCGCGCACCTGGCCAGCTTCACGGGCGCCGACTACACGACGCTGCTGCTCACCGACTGGGTGCCCGACCCGATCTCGCTCGAGCATGCGATCTGGCGCCTCGCCGGCATGCCCGCAGCGGTGCACGGCCTCGTCGACCGCGGCGTGATCCGCACCGGCGCGAAGGCCGACCTCGTGCTGATCGACCTCGCGAACCTCGCCGCGAGCGAGCACACCGTGGTGCGCGACTTCCCGGCGGGCACCGAGCGCTACTACGTCGACGCGCAGGGCTACGAAATGGTGGTGGTGAACGGCGTGCCCGCGATGGAGCGCGGCAAGCACACCGGCGCGCTGCCGGGTGAAGTGCTGCGCGGGGCCTAGCAGGTAGGCGTGAAGATCGGGCTGTTCGGCATCAACTTCGGCTTGTGCGGTGACGTGTCCGCGATGGTGCGCACTGCGCGGGCGGCGGAAGAGGCCGAGCTGGAGTCGCTGTGGACCGGCGAGCACGTCGTGCTGCCCGATCCGCAGGCGCCGCCCTCGCCGGCCGCGCCGCGCACGCCGTTCCTCGATCCGTCGGTGGCGCTCGCCCACATCGCCGCGCACACGCGGCGGATCAAGCTGGGCACGGGCATCATCATCCTGCCGCAGCGCAACCCCGTCGAGCTCGCCAAGGAGCTCGCGAGCGTCGACGCCGTGTCGAACGGTCGGCTGATCTTCGGCCTCGGCGCCGGCTACCTCGAGCCCGAGTTCCGCGCGCTCGGCGCCAACTACCCGGAGCGCGGCGCGGTCACCGACGAGGCGATCGACGCGCTGCGCGCGCTGTGGACCCAGGAGAAACCCACCTTCTCGGGCCGTTATTTCCGCTTCGCGGGGATCGATGCCCACCCGCGCCCGGTGCAGAAGCCGCACCCGCCGATCGTGATCGGCGGCATGAGCCGGCCCGCCGCGCGCCGCGCCGTCGAGCGCGGCGACGGCTGGTACGGCTTCTTCACCAATCCCGAGCTCACCGCGCGCTCGCTCGGCTGGATCCGCGAGGCGATCGCCGCGGGCCTGCGCCCGGGGGATCGCGCGCCGCTCGAGATCAGCGTGACGCCGCCGCCGCCGATCACGCCCGACCTAGTCAAGCACTACGCCGATCTGGGCGTGCACCGGCTCGTCGCGCTCGCGCCCGCCGGTTTTTCTGGCCCGCAAGACGTCGGCGGCATGCTGCGCTTCGTCGACGAGCTGGCCGAGCTCGCGCGGCGCGCGTAGTCGCGGCATGGCGGGAGCCGACGCGACCTCCACGCGCGCGCAGCGCGCCGAGTCGGTCGCGCGCTGGGACCGCGTGCACGACGTGGTGGTCGTGGGCCACGGCGGCGCGGGCGCGTGCGCGGCGATCGAGGCCGCGCGCGCGGGCGCCGACACGCTCGTGCTCGAGCGCATGGGCCGCGGCGGCGGCACCAGCGCGCTCTCGACGGGCGTGATGTATTTCGGCGGCGGCACGCGGATCCAGAAGGCGTGCGGCTTCGACGACTCCGTCGAGGAGATGATCAAACACGTGCGCATGGCTGCGGGCGCGCGCGCGGACGAGGAGAAGGTGCGCGCGTTCTGCGAGCAGAGCCTCGAGCACTTCGCGTGGATCTCGTCGCACGGCGTGGAGTTTCGCGAGAGCTACGTCGCCGAGAAGACCACGCACCCGTTCGGCGACGACTGCCTGTTCTACAGCGGCAACGAGGAGGTGTACCCGTTCGCGCAGGCCGCGGCGCCCGCGCCGCGCGGCCACAAGCCCGCGCGCGCGGGCGAGGCGGGCGGCTACCTGATGGAGTGTCTGCTGCGCGCGACCGACGCCGCAGGCGCGGCGGTGCTCTCCGACTGCCGCGCGCTGCGCCTCGTGCAGCGCGCGGATGGCCGCGTGGTGGGCGCGATTGCGCGCCACGGGCAGGAAACACTGGCGATCGCGGCGCGCCGCGCCGTGGTGCTGTGCGCGGGCGGCTTCATCCTGAACGAGGCGATGGTGGCGGAGCACGCGCCGGAGCTGCTCCAGTGCAACTGGAGGGCCGCCTCACCCGGCGACGACGGCAGCGGGATCCGGATCGGCATGGGCGCGGGCGCGGCCGCCGCCAACCTGCACGAGGGGCTCGTGCTGAACGCCTACTACCCGCCCGCGAGCCATCTGAAGGGCGTGCTCGTGAACGAGCAGGGGCAGCGCTTCATCAACGAGGACGCCTACATCGGGCGCACGAGCGACGCGATGGTGTACCGCTGCGGCGGGCGGGCCTGGCTCGTCGTGGACGACGCGATCTACGCGCGCACGCAGGCGATGCACCGGATCGCTGCGGTGGAGGAGTCGTTCGAGGCACTCGAGCGCGCGCTCGGCTTGCCCGAGGGCGAGCTGGTCCACACGCTCGAGCGCTACAACCGCGATGCCGCGCGCGGGGCGGATCCGCTGTTCCACAAGGCGCCGCAGCACCTGCGGGCGCTCTCGGTGCCGCCGTTCGCGGCGCTCGACTGCTCCACCGCGAACTCGTTCTTCGGCGTGTTCACGCTGGGCGGCCTCGCGATCCGCGCGAGCGCGGAGGTGCTCTCGCCCGAGGGTGCGGTGATCCCGGGCCTCTACGCCGCCGGGCGCAACACCGCGGGGCTGTGCCTCGAGGGCCGCGGCTACGCGAGCGGGCTCTCGATCGGCGAGGCCACCTTCTTCGGGCGCGTCGCGGGCCGCAACGCGGCGGCGCACGCGCCGTGGGGCCCGGCATGAGACTCTTCGAACCGATCCGCATCGGGTCGATGCAGCTGAAGAATCGCATCGTCATGTCGCCGATGACGACCGGCTACGCGGGCCTCGACCAGCTGCCCACACCGCGCCTCGTCGACTACCTCGCAGCGCGCGCGCGCGGCGGCGTGGGGTTGATCACGCTCGAGGCCTGCGTGATCGACCGCCGCCACCGCGAGGTGCCTCAGTCGATGCACTTCTCGTCCGACGACGTGATCGACGCGCACCGCGCGATCACCGACGCGATCCATGCCCACGGCGCGAAGGTGCAGCCCCAGATCGTCCACGCGGGCCCCGACGCGCTCTCGCCGCAGATGGAGAAGATCGCGAGCCTCGGCCCGTCCGTGATCGCGTCGTATCTCACGGGCTCGCCCAGCCGCGAGCTGGCGGCCGGGGAGCTGCCCGCGATCACGGGCCAGTACGCGTCGGCGGTGCGGCGCGTGCGCGAGGCCGGCTACGACGGCATCGAGCTGCACGCGGCGCACGGCTACATGCTGCTGGGCTCGTTCCTGTCGCCGTGGCGCAACAAGCGCGCCGACGCGTACGCAGGGCGCAAGCGCGACGGCCGCGTTCGCTTCCTGCTCGAGGTGCTCGGCGCGATCCGCCGCGAGGTGGGCGCGGACTTCCCGATCACGCTGCGCATCTCGGGCTACGAGCGCGCGCAGGGCGGGCGCACGATCGACGACACGGCGCGAATCGCGCCGCGGCTCGTGGAAGCGGGCGTCGACGCGTTCCACGTCTCGGGCGGCGTGATCGACCGGCTCACCTCGATGATCATCACGGGCTCGCACTGGGGCGACGCCCACAACGTCGGCGCCGCCGTCGCCGTGAAGAACGCCGTCGACGTGCCGGTGATGGCGGTGGGCCGGATCCACGACCCCGAGCTCGCCGAGGCAATCCTCCAGCGCGGCGAGGCCGACCTGATCGTGATGGGGCGCCCGCTGCTCGCCGACCCCGAGCTGCCCGAGAAGCTGCGCACGCAGCGGCGCGCGCAGATCCGCACGTGCATCTCCTGCGAGAACTGCATCGACTCGATGGAGAGCGCGAACATGAGCTGCGCGGTGAACGGGCTCTCGGGCCGCGAGGGCGAGCTCTCGATGCAGCGCAGCGCGACACCCAAACGCGTCGTGGTCGTAGGCGCCGGCCCGGGCGGGCTCGAGACCGCGCGGCTCGCCGCGCTGCGCGGCCACCGCGTGACGCTCGTCGAGCGCGAGGCCTATCTCGGCGGCTCGCTGGTCTGGGCCGCGATGGCGCACCCCGAGAACGCGCCGCTCCTCGCGTTCCTGCGGCGCGAGGTGGCGCGCCTTCCGATCGAGGTTCGGCGCGGGCGCGCCGTCTCGCCCGAGGAGCTGCGCGCGCTCGCGCCCGACGCGGTGGTGGTGGCGACGGGAGGACGCGTGGTGGTCCCGGAGATCCCCGGCGGCGATCGGCGCCACGTCAAGACCGGACCGCAGCTGCGCCAGCTGATGCGGCCCGCGGCGCGCTGGCTCTCTCCGTTGCAGCTGCGCGCGGCGACGCGCCTCTGGATGCCGTTCGGCCGGCGCGTGGTGATGGTCGGCGCCGACCTCGCCGCGCTCGAGCTCGCCGAGCTGCTCGCGCTGCGCGGGCGGCGCGTGTCGATCGTGGAACGCGGCGAGCGGCTCGCGCCCGAGGTCGGGACGAAGCGCCTCACCGAGCACATGGACGCGCTCGACCGGCTCGGCGTCGCGGTGAACACGGGCGTGGCGTACGAGGAGATCACACCGCACGGCATCGCGATCCGGCCCGATCGCGGCGCGCGCCGCGAGATCGCGGCCGACACGATCGTGATCGCGGGCGAGCTCGTGGCCGACACGGCCTTCTACGACGCCGTGAAGGGCGAGGTACCCGAGGCCTACACCGTGGGCGACTGCACGGGCCTGGGCCTCTTCCGCAAGGCCATCGAGGAGGCGACGCGCGTCGCCGCGGCGCTGTAATCTGGATGGACGTGGAGGACCCCATGAGCAAGGACATCCACCCGGCAATCCTGGCTGCGCACCACTCCTGGCGATGCGTTCAGGCGCGCGCGCGCGAGCAGTGGCTCGACCTGATGGCCGAGGACGTGGCGATCGAGGACCCGATCGGCATCGGACCGACCAACCCCACCGGCAAGGGCTTCCGCGGCAAGCGCGAGGCCGAGCAGTTCTGGGACACGAATCTCGCGCCGACGCAGAGCGTACAGATCACGGCGCACGAGTCGTTCGCCGCGGGCAACGAGTCCGCGCACGTGCTCACTCTCACGACCACGTTCCCGAACGGAACGAAGATGAGCGTGCACGGCATCTTCACCTATACGATCGACGACGAGCACAGGATCAAGGCGCTGCGCGGGTTCTGGTCGATGGACGGCGCGAAGATCGAGAAGCCGGCGAAATGACCGCTACGGGCGCGTGCCCGTGTACTCGCAGAACGCGCCCGGGATCACGACCTCGAACTTGACGTTCGCAAAGCCCGCGCCGCGCATCGCGGCGACGATCGTCTCCGGCGGCACGCACTTCTCCACCGTGTCCCAGTAGTAGTCCATCAGGAGCTTCGCCTCGCGGCTGCGCGTGGAGACGAGCGTCATGCCCGGGATCAGCTTGGCCCACACGAAGCGCGTTAGGCTGTGGCCGAACCGCGACTTCGGCACGTGACCCTCGAGGATCCATACGCGCCCGCCCGGCTTGAGCACGCGCAGATACTCCTCGAACGTGCGCGCGAGGCTCGACACGTGGCGCAGCGCGATGCCCATCGTCACGAAGTCAAACTGCTCGCTCTTGAACGGCAGCGAATCGCCGACGCCGTGCGTAAGCGGGCCTTTGAACACCTTCCTGGCCTGCGCGAGCATGCCCGGCGACGGGTCGCAGCCAAACACACGGCCGGTCGGCCCGACGATCCGGACCGCTCCGCGCGCGACTGCGCCCGTGCCCGTGGCCATGTCGAGGACCTTCATGCCCGGCCTCATGCCCGCGCGCTTCATCCCGAAGCGCCGGTACCAGAGCCCGCCTTTCAGGAACAGGCTCTCGATCGTGTCGTAGTGCTGCGCAGTGCGGTTGAACAGATCGACGACGTAGTCCTGGCGATCGCGCTCGTAGTATTCGGTGAGCGGCGAATGGGGCGGAACCTCGAGGGGATCTCGCCGGGTGCTCGGGGCCGTCTGCATCAGAACCTCCGTCGGGCGTGCATGCTACTGGATCATCCTCGGATCCGCGCGACGATCTCGGGCGGCGTCTCGAGCCGGAGCCGGCCCTCGCGGTCGAGCGTGGCGATCGCGGTGTGTCCGTGGGCCGCACGCCGACCATGCGTGAGGTTGCGCACGTCGTAGCGGATCACGAGCCGCCGCGCGTAGTCCGAGATCCACGCCGTCACCGCCACGCGGTCGGCATAGCGCAGCGGATACCCGTGCCGGCACGCCGTCTCGATCACGACCAGGCGGTAGCGCTCGCCGATCAGCTCGCCGCCGTCGAGCGCGAGCTTGCGCAAGAGCGCCATGCCCGCCGCCTCGAAGTACTTCGGGTAGTGCCCGTGCCAGACGATGCCCAGCGAGTCGACATGGTGGAACGGGACGTCGAGCTCCACGCGCGTCTCGCGCAGACGCAATCCGCTCGGATCGCGATGCGCGGCGGCGGCCGCTCGCACCGACACAGCTAGTCGAGCGACGCGTCGATGCGCAGCTCGCCCGTGCGGTAGAGCGCGAGCACGCGCTCGATGTCGCGGTCCTGCCGGCGGTCGGCCGTGAGCGCAGGCACCTCGCGGCGCACGCTCTCGCGCAGCTCCCGCGCGCGACCCGCGGCCGCGTCGCCGCGCAGCTCGAGCGCCTGACAGTCGGCGAGCAGCACGATCGCCGCGACGGTCTCCGATAGTTCGAGGATCCGCCGGCAGTCGCGCGCGGCGATCGTGCCCATGCTCACCTTGTCCTGGTTGCCCGACTCGGTGCTGCGCGAGAACGACGCTGCGGGCAGCGTGAGCTTGAGCGCCTCCGCGGTGAGCGCGGAGGTCGAGATCCCCATCGCCTTGAAGCCGTGGTTGCCGCCGCC
Organism: Myxococcota bacterium; assembly: GCA_035258825.1. Lineage (GTDB taxonomy): Bacteria > Myxococcota_A > UBA9160 > UBA9160 > SMWR01 > JAHEJV01. Next base: position 9,772 of record DATFWW010000173.1, on the reverse strand, counting down.
GTTCGGCGTGAGGTTCTCGGGCAGCCCGCCGCTCGACGCGGGCGTGCAGAGCAGCTGCATCTGGCGGTCGAGCAGATCGGCGACGCTGGCCACCGCGCTCTTGAGCCCGTCCATTGCGAACGCCACGTGCCCGCCGTAGAAGTTGCCGCCGTGCAGCACCGCGCCCGTCTCGGGGTCGACGATCGGGTTGTCGTTCACGCTGTTGAGCTCGATCTCCACCGTCTGGCTCGCGAACGCGAGTGCGTCGAGCAGCACGCCGATCACGTGCGGCGCGCAGCGCACCGAGTACACGTCCTGCAGGCGCGCGGGGCGCAGCCCCGCGACGGGCTCGAGGTCCTCGCGGATCCACGCGGCGGCGCGCCGCGTGCCGGGGTGCGGCTTCAGGTCGAAGATCGCGCGGTCGAAGTGGCGCGGGTTGCCCGCGATCGCGCGCACTGTCATCGCGGTGAGCGCGCACGCCCAGCGCGCGAGGCGGGCCGCGCGCTCGACGGCGAGACAGGCGAGCGCGGTCATCACGCTCGTGCCGTTCATCAGCGCGAGGCTCTCCTTCGGCTCGAGCTCGAGCGAGAGAAGACCCGCGCGCGCGAGCGCCTCTCCGGCCTCGACCACTTCACCGCCTGCCAGCGCCTCGCGCTCGCCCGCGAGCAGCGCAGCCAGGTACGAGAGCGGCGTGAGATCGCCGCTCGCGCCGACCGATCCCTCCTCGGGAATGCGCGGCAGGATGCGGCGATTCAGGAGGTCACAGAGCCGCTCGAGCACGACGGGCCGCACACCCGAATAACCGCGCGCGAGCGAGGCGAGCCGCGCCACCACGACCGCGGCCGACTCCTCGCCATCGAGGATCCGGCCCGTGCCGCAGCCGTGGAAGCGCAGCAGGTTCTGCGTGACGAGTTTGCGCTCCGACTCGGGGATCTCGCGCCCCTGCGACGCGCCGACGCCCGTCGTGACACCGTACACCGCAACGCCGTTGCGCAGCGCCGATTCGAGCGCGCCGCGGCCGGCCTCGAGCCGTGCGCGATAGGCCGGATCGCGCTCGAGCTCGAGGCGCGCGCCGCCGCGCGCGACGGCCACGACGTCGGCGACGGAGAGCGACGCGAGCCCGACCGAGATCGCCTCGCGGGACGCGTCTTCCGCGTTGCCGTGGGTGGGCTGCGCCGTCATCCGGGAGCGGTGCTCAGTTGCCCTTTTCGGCCGGGTCGTAGTCGACGCGCACCACCTTCATATTGCCTCCCCATTTCGGAATGGCGAACACGACGCGGCCCTGGCCCTTGTACTTGTATTCGACGCGGTTCCCGCTGTCGTTTCCGAAGTTGTACGGGTTGAACGTCTTGCCAGTGGGATAGTTCGCCTGACCGGTCGGCGATCCCATGATGTGCTGCACTTCCTCGGGCGACATGTCGTTCTTCACCTTCGAGAGCTTGCTGCTCGCCGGGGCGGTATTGCCCTTCGCGGGCTCGGCCTTCGCAGGAGCCGCCGCCTCGTCCGACTTGCAGCCCGAGAGCACCCCTCCTGCCCCGAGCGTGAGCATCGCAGCGGCGATACCCGTTGTGAACCAGTTCGTGAACCGCACCATCGTCCTCCTCCCCGAAGGATTTGACCTGTTCTCGCCGGCGCCCCCGCGCGCCGACGGGGCGCAGCGTATCCCATTGCGACGCCGCCGCGAAGGGTGGCGGCCCGCGAGCGTTGAGCGGGCTGCGCTTCGTCGACTGCCTATCGCGGCGTCGCGCGCCTCGAACTCGCGGCGCTCGGATCGAGCTCGCGCCGATCGAGGAGCCTGGTATCGCGCCGAGGACCGGGGCCTGCGGGCTTCAGGGTCACGGCGGACTGCGCGGAGATGATCCCGAGCAGACGCTGCCTCCATCCGGGTGGCAAACGATCGAGCAACTCGGTGAGGACGAGCTTCTCCCGGGCGTCGATCACATCCTCGTACTCGATCCCCGGGATCGTCGCTGCAGCCAGGAGCGTTCCCCGTTCGCTCGGCGTGAAGAAGGTGCTCCGGTAGGTCGGAGTGCTCCCACAGATCCGGCGCAATTCCTGGACCGCTCCGAGCTCCGGGGAATACACGACCGAGACCCTGCACTTTTGTTCGGGGGGGGCGTCCAGCCAATAGCCTCTCGGAAAGTAGACACCGTCGTGGCCATCGGCGAGGACCGCGATTGGCGCCGCCAGGTCCTTGCCTCTCGGCGGTGACACCGTCACCGCCTCTTCCAGGACGAGCGAGCGGGAGTCGAGGTTGAAGCGCCCCTTCTTCGCGGTCAGGTGCAGATTCCCGGATCGCCCATATTCGATTCGGATCTCCAGATCGGTGAACAGCAGCCTCGAGAGGCTCTGGGCACGGCCCCTCGCGGCGCCCATCCGGATGATCAGGGACGAGATGTCCTTGGCGTAGTCGATCAGGGGTGTGAAGGAGAACGATGCAGAGTCGGATCGGATCGCGAGGTGCGTTTCGGAGAGAACGCTCTCCCTCAGGTCGTGATAGGTGAAGAACCCACCGCCTCCCTTCCGCTTTCGGAAGATGGCGCGCGTGGCAGAGAGAGCCGAATCGGCGTCTGTCAGGTCGATTCCGTCGAGGACCAGCTCGTCGGCCTCGACCGCGCCCTCGGTGTCCAGCTTCGGAGTGGGGGAGACGGCGGTCCCGCTGTCGCTGCAGCCGGCCGCGATCGACAGTGCCGCGAGCGCGGCGGCGAGCGATGCAGCCCCGGGCATCCTGCCGTGGCGAGCTCGTTCCCGGCGCACGCGCTGCCCGGCGCCGTGGCCGGCCGGAACTCAGGGAGTGACCTCGACGAGACACTGATCCACGCGCGTGGCCTTCCCGGGGGTGCCCTGCCACTCGGTGATCAGCAGGTGGCCTTCCACGGTACCCACGAGCGCAGCCGGTACGGCGGGAGGCGCCGACTGGGACGGAAGGTCGAGACTCGACGGCGTCACGTTGAGGCAGGCGCAGTCGGCGTTGGAATTGCACGTGCCCCCGTACGAATTGCAGAAGTGATAGGTCAGATTGCAGGTCGCCCCGTTGTCGGTGGCCGCCGGGATGATGACCTGGTTCGCCACGACCGGACCATAGACGCCGACTCCCGCGAGCGTTCCGTTCGCGTTGCCCGCGATCGCAGTCACGAGCCGAACCGTGAGCGGGGCACACTCTCTGCTCTCGAGATGGACGTTCATCGTCAGGGTCGAACCCTGGGCGGCCGTTGTGGCGCACGCGAGGCTCGTCTTCGTGCGGAGGTCGGCCGCCGCCGCCAGATTTGCCGCGAAGACGAGATGAGCACACGAGACGAGAATCGTTCGGCAGGTGGTCATGTTCGTCTCTCCGATCGCGAGCGAGCGCGGTGCACGTGAGCGAGGACAACGAGCCCGACCAGGCCCGAGCAGAGCTGCAATCCGCGGGTCGGTTCGGGCACGCTCACCACGCAGACGTCGGTGTCAGTGCCAGAGCTCGAATCCGTGAGGAGAACGACACCCGCGACCTTTCCGGCGAACGACGCCGGCACCGCGGGAGCCGCCTGCAGATCGCTCTCGTAGACCCCGGATACGGGCGGGAACGAGCAGTTTCCGGCCGGGACCACAAGGTTCGATGCGGCGACCTTCGGTCCGGCGATCGCGGTGCTGCCGACGCTCTGATTCCCGTTGGCCGTCAGCAGCGACGAGAGCCGCACGTCCTCCGGTGCGCAGCCCGAGTTCTCGATCCGCACGTGGATGGTAACGGTCTGACTCGGGAGGACGGTCGACGTTGGACATTTCAGTGTCGTTTCGACGGCGGTCGCCGAAGTGGCGGATACCAAGCACGCGGCGGCGAGCGACACCGCCGCATATCGCCCGACGAACGGGGTCGTTCGATGACCTATCCAAGCGCGGCGGCCCTGAATCACGCGCCCGCATCCTACGCCCGATCCGAGGTCCCTGTCAAAACTCAGGCCTCCGATCGCACGCACTCGTGGACCACGTTCGATCGGTGATACCAGTTGACGATCCCAACCCAGGAGATCAACGCGGCCAGCGCGTTCTGCCCGAAGTTGTGATAGTGCTGAATCTCGGAGATGGCGTCGTAGCCAGTCGGGCAGACCGTCCGCAGGTCCACTTCACCCGTATAGTCGATCAACGCCGGGCTCATCGACTGCAGCAGGAAGAATTACCCCCGCCGCCGATGAGCAGCGGGCCGATTCCGTGCGCGTGGCCCTTCACCACCTCGAACGTCCGATCGGGAGCTACGGCATGGCTGGGATATTCGTACTTGATCCGATACGGGCCGCACCCGAGCACCAGCGCGGCCGAGACGAGAGCGGCAATGACGCGCATCATGGTTGGACCTCGTGAACTTGGGTGGCATTCGTGGTCGGCGCGGCCGGCTGGGTTGCTCCCGCCCGAGCGCACTCGATGAACACGGTTCGCGGCGCATAGAGACCGAGCGTGAAGAACCCCGGAAGCCAATTCGTGAAGCTGATGTAGCTGCCGAACCGGCTGACCCCGGAGGGGCATGCCTGCTCCAGGTCGACGGGAGCTGCGTCGATCCATCCCCAGAGTCCGATGTGTCGCCACTCTTCGACGCGCTGACCCGACGGCGGAGCACCCGTGTTGAATTGATACTGTTAGGCGCAGCCCATGACGCACAACACCAGGGCCATCGCAACGGCTCACAGACTCCTCCCCGCTGCGATGCGAATCTCCTCGCATGGGGATCGTGAGGTCGTCAAGTCGAATGTCACACCTTCAAGAAAAATTCACGCTGCTGCTATGCGGCGCACCCCGAGCCTCGGAAATTATCCCACACCGATATGTGTGGGATTCGAATTCGCGAATCCAGTTAGGTCACCGAACGGTGCGATCGGGCTGAGTGCCCTGGTCCGCGCCGAGCACGAGCCCCGCGGTGCGCATCCCCGACCGCACGACGCCCGCGACGCCGCCGCCCGGGCGGGTCCAGTGACCGGCGAGGTAGAGGCCCGCGAGCGGAGTGCGGTTGTCGAGGCGGCCCGGGCCGACCTGCGCGGGCGTGACGTCGAAGCCGTAGATCGCACCGCCGCTGTTGCGCGTGTAGCGCTCCATCGTGCGCGGCGTGGCGGCCTCGGCGAGGCGCAGCGAGTCGCGCAGGCCGGGCAGCCGGCGCTCGGCGCGGCGCAGCAGCGCCTCGGTGCGCGGCCCCTTGAGCTCGCGCCAGGGCGCGCGCGCGTGCCCGTCGACGAGCGTCGTGAGCACGAGCAGGTGTTGGCCCGGCGGCGCGAGCGAGGGGTCGACGAGCGTCGGCACGGTCAGCGAGAGCCAGTTGGGCACACCGCCCTTCCCGCTCGCCCAGGCGGCTTCGTGATCGGGCCCCGGGTAGACGAAGGTCTCATGGGCGAGGTCGGCGGCGGCGAGATCGAGCGAGGTCGCGGCGTAGACGACGAACGCGGAGATCGAGCGCGACATCGCGTGCAGCCGCGCGACATAGCGCACCGGGAAGTGCTCCGCTCCGCACAGCTCCTCGACCGTCTGACGCGCGTCGGCGTTCGAGATCACGCACGAAGCGCGCACGAGCTGCCCGTTCTCGAGCAGCACACCCACGGCGCGCCCGCGCTCCACGAGGATCCGCCGCGCCGGCGCGCGCAGCAGTAGCTCGCCGCCCGACCCGACCGCTGCGGCCACGAGCGCGTCTGCGAACGCCTGGAACGACCCGCGGCAGTAGTAGGCGCCGTCGGCGACGTAGCTCGTGAGCATCGTTGCGAAGTAGAGGAACGACACGCGCGACGGCGGCAGCCCGAGATAGGGCCACAGCGCCGCGAGCGCGGCGCACGCCGCGGGATCCTCGACGCGCGCGCCGAGCACCTGCGCGAGCGTGGCGCGCCGGTAGCGCAGCAGCAGCGGGAAGCGCTCGGGTCGCCGCAGCGGCCCCGCGCCGGCCTGCTCCTCGGCGCGGCTCGCTTCGCCGCGGATGGTCAGGCAGTCCTCGAGGAAGCCGCGGATCCCCTTCGCCTCGCGCGGGAAGCGCTCCGCGTGCGCCTCGGCGAATCGGTCGAGCTCGCACGGAGCGTCGAGTGTGAGGCCCGGCCACTCGACGCGGTAGCACGGGTCGACGCGCGCGAAGTCGCAGCGATCGCGCACGCCGAGCTCGGAGAGCAGATCGTGCAGCACACCGCCGCCCTCGAACGGAACCGGCTCGCAGCCGGAGACGAGGTGCACCGCCGAATCGAAGCGATAGCCGCGGCGGCGGAACGCGTGCGCATAGCCACCCGGTCGGTCGTGGCGCTCGACGATCAGCACGCGCTGCCCCGCGCGCGCGAGCAGCGCCGCGCAGGTGAGTCCGCCGAGCCCGCTGCCGATCACGATCGCGTCGTAGCGGTCGTGGGCCGCCTCCTCGTGGAACCGCATGTGCGCTACCGAACCGCGCGCTCGCGCGGATCGAGGTCCCATAACGCGTACTGCACCATGAAGTCGAGCAGGCCCATGCTGTAGGGGTGGGTGGTGGCCTCGCCCGTGACGACGCGCGGCATGTGGCGGCGGAAGTGGAAGTCGGTCATCCGGCCGAGCCAGCGCGTGCTCATCTGCTCGCCGATCTTGAACAGCGTGAACAAGCGGCCGTCGTAGAAATAGCGCACGATGCGCTGCCAGTTCTCGAGCTGCTTCAGGTTGCGCGCCTCGAAGCGGCGCAGCGCGCGCTCGCTGTCGCGGTAGAGGCCCTGCGCGAGATTCCAGGCGCCGTCGAGCGCGATCAGCAGGCCGCTCGAGAACACGGGATCGATGAACCCGAACGCATCGCCTACCAGCGCCCAATTAGCTCCGAGGCCGCGCGTATGGCGCAGCTGGTAGTTCGTGTACTTCATCACGGGCGAGATGCGCTTCGCGGTGACCCCCCAGTCCGAGAGCTGCGGGTCGTGTCGCAGGTAGCCGTCGAACTGCTCCTCGACGTCGCCGCCGAACTCGCGCAGCGCGGCGGGATCCATCACGAGGCCCACCGACACGCGGCCCGGCAACGGGATCCGCCACGACCAGCCGTGCTCGAGCCGGTCGGTGTGGATGTCGTTCGGGTTGATCAGTGCGACGCCTTCGAGGTGCGCGTGCAGCGCGGTGTCGCGGCGATCGCCCTGCACGACCGGGAGATCGAGCAGTCGCGCGAGCTGGCGGCCGCGCCCGCCCGCATCGACGATGAAGTCGGGCTGCCGCGCGAGCTCCGCGGCATCGAGGCTGGCCTGCGCGAGCCGCACCCGCTCGCCCGACCCCTCGCGCTCGACGCGCGCGTGCTGCGACACGAGGCGCGCGCCCGCGGCGAGCGCGGCATCGCGCACCGAAGCGTCGAAGCGATCGCGCGGCACGTTGTAGGAGTACGTCGTATGCGCGCCGCGCACCTCGTCGAAGCGGAATGCGAGCAGGTCGTCGAGCCCGAAGCGGAAGATCGCGCCGGGCTTGAAGGTGGAGTACGCAGCCACCTCGGCCTCGATCCCGAGCCGCTGCAGGAACGGTACCACCGCGGGCACGAGCGACTCGCCGACGACGAGCGGCGGCCTAGTCCCGCCGTCGAAGAGCGTGACCTCGAACTCGGGAGCCCCGCCGCGGCGCGCGCGATGTCGCGCGAGATAGGCCGCGAGCGAGGCGCCTGCAGGGCCCGCCCCCAGGATCGCCACGTGTCGGGGCACGCCGGCAGGATAGTGCACGCCGTGCCGCGCGATCCACCTCTGCGCGCGCTGCGCGCGTGAATGGGCTCGCTACATTGCGCGCGAGATGAGCACGAACGGCTGGACGCGCGAGCGCCTCACGGATCTGATCCACCGGATCCTGCGCGACGATCTGCTCGCGGTCGACGGCGATTTCTCGCCGCAGTCGAACCTGATCGAGTCGGGGCTCGATTCGCTCGCGGTCACCCAGTTGATGCTCGCGATCGAGGAGGCCACGGGCGTCTGGGCCGACGAGAGTCTGCTCACCCCCGAGAACCTCGAGACGGCCGAGACGCTGGCCGCGTCGATCTACGAGTATGTCGCTGGCGGGCCAACGTCTGCGGGATCCCGAGGATGAGCGGGGAGCCTGCGAAGAAGACGTCTGCCCACCCTGCCCGGATTCCGCTCACGGGCGCCGACGCCTTCCTGCTCGCATTCGATGCGGAGACGCGGCGCCGCAACCGCGCCAACCACCTCTCGCAGGTCGTGCTGCGCCTGGGTCCGGGCTTCTCACCCGACGAGTTCGCGCGCGTGTTGGGCCAGGTGGTCGATGCGAACCCGATCCTGCGCGCGCCGATCCGCCGGCGCGGCGTGGTCGGCCACGCCGAATACCGCCTCGACCTCGCCGCGCGCGCGGCCGGGCCCGTGTTCGAGCTGCACGAGACCGACGCACCGCCGCCCGGAGATTGGAATGCGCCCGTCGAGCTGCCCGAGCTGTTCGCGGAGCGCCTGAACGAGCTGCATCCCGGCGGGCGCGCGGGGCTGTTGCGCGCCGACGCCGTGCGTTATGCCGACGGCCGCACCGACCTCGCGCTCACCTGGCTGCACATGTTGTTCGACGGCTGGGGCAGCGAGCGCTTCGTGGAGTTCCTCGAAGAGTGCCGCTCCGGCGCGCGCACGCCCGACGCAGTGCCCGCGGCCGATCGCCCCGGCGCGCCGCCCGACGTGGCGCTGCCCGCAGCGTCGAGCGAGCGCGGCAACATGGCGATGGAGTGGCAGCGCTGGATGAACGGGCTCGGCCGGCTGCCGGTGCGCTCGCCCGCGGGCCCCGAGCGCGGCGCGCGCCAGGACCTCGCGATCGCGCGCGCGCACCTGTCCGCCTCGAACAGCGCGCGCGTGGTCCAGCGCGCTGCCGAACTCGCCGGGTTCCTGACCCCGATGATCTTCTATCTCGGCGTCGCGATCCGCGCCCACCACGCCGTGATGGTGAAGCGCGGCGCGGTGCCCGCGAGCTACGTCGTGCCGCTGCCAGTCAACCTGCGGCCGAAGGGCAGCGACGGCGGAATCTTCCGCACGCGCGTATCGCTGCTCTGGTTCCAGGTTCCGTCGGCGTGCGTCGACGATCTCGATGCGCTGCTCGCCGCGCTCCGCGATCAGCGGCGCAACGCGATCCGCAGCGGCCAGATCGAGAACGGCGCCGCCGCGATGGACTTCGCGCGCTATGCGCCGAGCCGGCTGTACGGGATCCTCGCGCGGTACGCGCTCGGCGGAGAGCTGTGCTCGTTCTTCTTCGCCTTCACGGGCGAGTTCTGCCCGGGCCTCGCGCGGTTCTTCGGTGCCGAGATCGAAGACGGGTTCGGCGTGCCGTCGGTCCCCGCGTCGCCGGGCAGCGGGCTCGTGCTCGCGCTGCACGCGGGGCGCGTCGCTTGGACGCACGTGCGGCAGCGCGACGCTTGGCAACCGGGCGAGCTCGAGGTGTTTCGGCAGCGGCTCGCCGCGGACCTGCTCGGTTGAAGCGCGCGGCGCACTGCGACGTCGCCGTGGTGGGAGGCGGACCCGCCGGGATCGCGGCCGCGCTCGCGGCTGCGACGGCGGGTGCCGCGACGGTGCTGATCGATCGCGACCCGGCGCTGGGCGGCAACGCCACCCACGCGCTCGTGCACACGATCTGCGGCCTCTATCTCCAGGACACCGACTATCCACAGCTCGTCCACCCGGGCCTGCCCACGCGCTTCGCGGAGGCGCTCGCGAAGAGCGGCGGCGCGGGCGATCCGGAGGTGGCGGGGCGCGTGCGCTATCTCCCGATCCGCCCGCCGGCGTTTGCGGAGCTCGCGGCGCAGGCGTGCGCGAAAGCGGTGGGGCTCACCGTTCTCCTGCGCACGGCGGTGGATGCCTGCGAGCTCGCGCGCGGTCCGCGCGAGCTCTCACGGCTC
>DATFWW010000172.1:0-6311 GCA_035258825.1 Myxococcota bacterium | reverse complement strand
TCTCCAACAGCTTCAGGGCGATCTCTCGCGCGGTGGCGAACTCGGGGCCGCGACCGATCGCGAACATGCGGCCGACGGAGGCGAACGGGACCGCGAGCGCAGCGGCAGCCCGCTCCAGCAGCGGGAGCTCTGACTCGAGCGCATCGGCGACGCCCTCGATCCCGGTCGCCACCTCGTCCCCGCGGCCGCCGAGCTCGCCCGCGAGGAGCGCGAGCGCTGCCAGGGTGTTCAGATATGTCTTCGTCGCAGCGACCGCGTGCTCGTCGCCTGCTGCGAGCGGCAGGATCGCGTCGACGGCCTCGGCGAGCCCCGACTCCGGATCGTTCGTGACACCGACGGTAAAGGCTCCAGCGCGCCTGGCGCGGGCGACGTATTCGAGCACGTCCGGTGTGCGGCCCGATTGCGACAGGGCGATGACGATCGAGCTCGCGAAGTCGAGTCTGGCGCCGTAGTAGACCGTCAGGCTGATCGAGTCGCGGACGGCGGTCCGGCCGGCCAGGATTCCGAACGCGTAGACCCCATACGAGGCCGCGTTGTCCGAAGAGCCGTGGGCGACCATGCGCACGAGGCCCGCAGGCGCACGCGCCGCGACTTCGGTGAACCGCGCGCGATGCTCCAGCAGGCGCCGCAGCGCGCCCGGTTGCTCGCGGATCTCCGCCAGGAACTGGGCGCCCGGCTCGCGCAGCGGTTCAGGCTGGGACACGGGCCTCCCAGCCGGTGGGGTCTCTTGTCGGTCAATATGCGTGCGCGTCATGGGCTCACGGATGGCAGGCCATAGCTACTACAACACACCGTGCGGCGCCCGCACATGCTCGGGGCCGACCGTGCCGCACATGCTCGGGGCCGACCGTGCCGAGCGCCTGCCGTGCGCGGCCGCCAGCGGTGCAAGCTACGCGGGGCGCAGTACGACACCGAGCCGAAGTTCGCCATCTATCTTCGGCGAGAAGCGCGCCGCTCGCGGATCGCTCGCGGGAGGTGCGTATCCCGTTGACGTAGACTCTCCGCCCGATGCGCGGCGACCAGCTCGCACGGCAGTGGCAGCTGATCCAGCGCCTCGCGAAGAGCCGCGCCGGCGTGGCGCTCGACGATCTCGCCGCCGACCTCGACGTCGTGCGCCGCACCGTGTACCGCGACCTCGACGCGCTGATGCTCGCGGGCTTCCCGGTCGTCTCCGAGAAGCGCGACGGCCGCGTGTTCTACCGCTTCCTCGACACCTTCCGGCTCGGCGACGTGCCGTTCACGCCCGACGAGATCCTCGCGCTCGCTTTCGGCGAGGACCTGCTGCGCGTGCTCGAGGGCACGGTGTTCCACGACTCGATCCGCTCCGCGCTCGACAAGATCCGGGCGGGGCTCGGCCCCGAGCTCGCCGACTACCTCGCGCGGCTCGGCGCGGCGTTTCGCGTGCTGCCGGGGCCGCACAAGAGCTATGCCCACCTGCGCGAGACGATCCACACGCTGAACGAAGCGGTGCTTGCGCAGCGGAGCGTGCGGATCCGCTACCGCACCGGCCGCACCGGCGCCCTCTCGTCGCGCACGCTCGACCCGTACCGCGTCTGGTACCGGAGCGGCGGGCTCTACGTGGTGGGCTACGACCACAAGTCGGGCGAGCTGCGCACGTTCGCGGTCGACCGGATCACCGCGATCGAGGCCACCGCACAGCACTTCGCGGTGGCCGCGGACTTCGACTTCGAGGGCTACATCGGATCCTCGTTCGGCGTGATCGCGGAGCCGGCCACGCGCGTGCGGATTGCCTTCGAGCCGCGCTGGGCCGGCTATGTCGCGGAGCGCACCTGGCACCCGAGCCAGAAGCTCACCCCGCTGGATCGCGGCCGCGTCGAGCTCGCGATGGAGGTCGGCGGCACAGACGAGCTGCGCACGTGGATCCTCTCGTTCGGCGACGGCGCTCTCGTGCTCGAGCCCGCCGCGCTGCGCGACGCGGTGGCCCGCGAGCTCGCGTCCGCACTGGCCCGGTACCAGAGTGGTTCCCTCGAACCCGCAAAAACTGGCCCTTTCCGGGACCGCCGCTCTCGCCGACGCTCCCCGGCATGACGAACCTCCGCACCGTCCACCGCGTCTGTCCGTTCTGCGAGGCCACCTGCGGGCTCGCCATCACGGTCGAGGGCGACCAGATCCGGACCGTGCGCGGCGACCCGGACGACCCGTTCTCGCGCGGCTTCCTCTGTCCGAAGGCCCACGGGCTCAAGGAGCTCCACCACGACCCGGACCGCCTCACGAAGCCCGTGCGGGGCACCACCGACGGCTGGCAGGAGATCTCCTGGGGGGAGGCCTATCAGGAGATCGAGACGCGCCTGAAGGCGATCCGCGACCAGTACGGCAACGACGCGGTCGGGATGTACACCGGCAACCCGGTCGTCCACGATCTCGGCGCGCTGGTCTACCGGCCCGTGCTCGCACGCGCGCTCGCGAGCAGGAGCCTGTTCAACTCCGCTGCGATCGACACGCTGCCCAAGATCGTGTCGACCGGCCTGATGTTCGGCCGACACTTTCCGCTCGCGGTGCCCGTGGCCGACATCGACCGCACCGATCACCTGCTGATCATCGGCGCGAACCCCGCGATCTCGCACGGCAGCCTGATGACGATGCCCGACGCGCCGGGCCGCCTGAAGGGCGTGATCCAGCGCGGCGGAAAGCTGGTCGTGGTCGACCCGCGCCGCACCGAGACCGCGAAGCTCGCGAGCGAGCACCACTTCATCCGGCCCGGCACCGACGCCGCGTTCCTGCTCGCGCTCGTGCACACGCTGTTCGACGAGGATCTCGTCTCGCTCGGCTCCGCCGAGGGCCGCGTGAGCGGAGTCGACGCGGTGCGCGCGGCAGCAAGCGAGTTCGCGCCCGAAGCGGTCGCGGACTTCTGCGGCATCCCCGCCGCGACGATACGGCGCCTCGCGCGCGAGCACGCGGCCGCGGAGACGGCGGCGTGTTATGGGCGGCTCGGCACCTGCGTGCAGGAGTTCGGCACGCTCGCGAGCTGGGCCGTCGACCTCGTGAACGCGCTCACGGGCAACCTCGACCGCCCGGGTGGCGCGATGTTCGCGACGCCCGCGGCGCCACTCGAGGCGGGCCTGCCGCGCGGCAACGGATTCGAGATGGGCCGCTGGAAGAGCCGCGTCTCCGGTCAGCCCGAGGTGGAGGGACTGATCCCATCGTCCACGATGGGCGAGGAGATGCTCACGCCGGGCCCCGGCCAGGTGCGCGCGATGATCACGCTCATGACCAATCCGCTGCGCAGCGCCGCGAACTCGGAGCAGCTCGCGCGCGCGTTCGCGGGCCTCGACTTCTTCGTGGCGATCGACTTCTACGTGAACGAGACGACGCGCCACGCGCACCTGATCCTGCCCACGCCCGCGCCGTCCGAGCAGTCCGGCTACGAGGTGGCGCTCTATCTGCTCTCGGTGCGCAACGTCGCGAAGTGGTCGTGGCCCGCCGTGCCGGCGCAGCCCGGGCGCCCCGAGACCTGGCAGGTCTTCTCGGCGATCGGCGCACGGCTGCTCGGCATGGGCCACCTGCCCGAGCAGGCGATCGACGACTTCGTGTTCACGCAGTTCGCGACCCACGCGATCGCGGACGGGCGCTGGGAAGGGCTCACCGTCGACGAGATCCTGGCCAAGGTCGACGGCCGGATCGGGCCGCCGCGCATCATCGACATGCTGCTGCGGATCGGGCCGCACGGCGACGGCTTCGGGCGAAACCCGGGCGGCCTCACGCTCGCGCGCCTGAAGGAGTCGCCGCACGGAATCGACCTCGGCCCGCTCGAGCCGCGCCTCGCGGAGGTGCTCGGCACCGACGGCGCGATCGAGCTCGCGCCGCCGCTCCTGGTGAACGACCTGGCGCGGCTGCGCGATCGCATCGGCAGGAGCTCCGGCGAGATGGTGCTGATCGGGCGGCGCGCGATGCGGTACAGCAACTCGTTCATGCACAACCTGCCCGCGCTCGTGAAGGGCCGCGACCGCTGCACGCTCCAGGTGTGCGCAAGAGACGCGGATCGGATCGGCCTCGCGCACGGAGGGTCGGCGCGCGTGACGAGCCGCGTCGGCAGCCTCGTGGCGCCGGTGGAGATCACCGACGACCTGATGCCGGGCGTCGTCTCCCTCCCGCACGGCTGGGGTCACGACGACCCCGCGTCGCGGCTGCGCGTTGCGAACGCGCACCCGGGCGTCAACACCAACGTGTTGACCGACGATCAGGCCTACGACGAGGCGAGTGGCACGGCCGTGCTGTTCGGGACGCCCGTGCGGATCGAAGCTGCCTGAATTCAGCGCAGCTTCGGCAACACCTCGGTCGACAGCGCGAGGACCGAGCGCTGGATCAGGTCCATGTCCACGCCGAGCGAGCCCGCGATCAGCACGATCCGGTCGACGCCGGTCTCCGCGATCGCGCGGAGCCGATCCGTGACGCGCGCGACGTCTCCGATCGCCGCGAAGCCGTCGATGAATTCGTCGGGCAATGCGCGCGCGTGCGGCGCCGCGCTCGATCCGTGGTGCGCCATGTCGTAGCGATCCGCGAGCGCGAGCACGGCGCCGCGCTCCCGCGACGCGAGGCCCTCGCTGCCCGCGCCGCCGTGCATGCCGCTGAAGCGCGCCGTCACCGACACGCCGCCGCGCACGACCTCGCGCGCCACCTCGATGCGGTCGTCGACGCCCGCGTTGACGTAAGCGCTGATCGTGAAGCCGGCGCGCGCGCGCCCGGCCGCGGCGAGGCCGGCCTCGGTCTCGCGCACCTTCGCGGCGATCCGCTCCGGGTTCGCCCCGACGCCGAGCGTCAGCCCCTCGGCATGGCGCGCCGCCATCGCGATCACGCGCGGGCCGGTGCCCGCGATGTCGACGGGAACCTTCGGGTGTTCGGCCGAGTGGGTCACGAGCCGGCTCGTGAAGCCGTCGCGATCGACGACCTCTCCGCGCAGGTAGCGCTGGAGGCGCACGAGAAACGTCTCGAGCGCGGACAGCGGCGCGGCCTTCTTGCCGATGTGCGCGAGCGACGAATCGCCGCGCCCGATCCCGAGCGACATGCGCCCGCCCGACTCCTGCTGCAGCGTGTTGAACCCGGATGCCATGAGCGCCACATCGCGCGTGACGGGATTCGTCACTCCGGTCCCGAGCCGGATCCGCGTCGTCGCGGCGGCGCACAGCGAGAGCTGCACGAACGCCTCGGCGGCGAGACACTGCGTATCGGTGACGAGCAGGCCGTCCCACCCGGTCGCTTCGGCGAGCCTGGCGACCTGCGCGGTGCGGCCGGCGATCGGCCAGGTGAGCATCCAGAATTCGGTCATGGCGGCCGCCACGTTATCATGCCGGCGTGGTGCGGACGACGATCGATTACCGGGACAGCGGCATCGCCGTGCGCGACGACATCGTCGCCTCGCAGAACCGCGCCTGGCAGTCGCTCGCCGCACCGGGCACCTGGTGGACGGGCGCCGAGCGCGTGGCGATCGCGCGCGAGGTGCGCGCGGCGCTCGGCTGTGCCTGGTGCGCCGAGCGCAAGGCGGCGCTGTCGCCCTACGCGGTGCGCGGCACCCACGGCGCGGCCACCGACCTCCCGCCCGCCGCGGTCGACGCCGCACACCGCGTCGCGACCGACCCGGGCCGGCTCTCGCGCCGGTGGGCCGACGACGCCATCGCGGCCGGCGTCTCCGACGCGCACCTCGTCGAGCTCGTGAGCGTCGTGTGCACGGTGATGCTGATCGACGGCTTCGCGCGCGCGATCGGCGCCGACGCCGCGCCGCTGCCCGCGCCGATCGGCGGGGAGCCCTCGCGCCGGCGCCCGGCGGAGGCGGTCGACGAGGGGTACTTCGTCCCGACGATTCCCTTCGCGGTCGGCCAGGAGATCGGGCTGTACGAGCGGGCCCCGTTCATCCCCAACGTCGGGCGCGGCCTCTCGCTCGTGCCCGATGCGGTGCGTTCCGCGCGCGACCTCATGCTCGCGCACTACATGAAGTACGAGCAGGTGGCGACCGACCACGAGCCCGAGAGGCGCCCGATCACGCGCAGCCAGATGGAGCTGGTCGCCGCGCGCACGTCGGCGAGGAACGACTGCTTCTATTGAACGACCTCTCATGCGATGGCGCTCCGTGCGAGCAGCAAGAAGACCGGCGGCGACGCCGACATCACCGCGATCACGCGCGACGATCCGATCGACGGCGGCGTCGCACACGGCGCGCTGCTCTGCGAGCTCGTCGACGCCGTGATCGACGCGTCGGCCGACCCGGCTCCGGCGCGCCAGCGGCTCGTCGCAGCGGCGGGCCCGGACCTGCTCGTGGAGGCGGCGGCGGTGCTCGGGATGTTCCACCTGAACGACCG
>DATFWW010000171.1:0-20113 GCA_035258825.1 Myxococcota bacterium | reverse complement strand
ATGAGCCGCCGCGGGCGCGTGCGCGTCTACACCGCACTCCCCGTGCTCGCCGACGGCGCGGTGATCGGCGTGGTGCGGATGTCGCGCACCGCGATCGACCCGGCCAAGGCGCTCTGGTTCGACCGGCGCCGTCTGCTCGCCGTGCTGTTCGGCTGCGCGCTGCTCACGGCCGGTCTCTCGCTGTTCCTGTCGCGGACTCTCTCGCGCCCGCTGCGCGCGATCACGCGCGGCGCGCGCGACCTCGCGCGCGGCGAAGGGCGCCTGCCCGTGCAGCTTCCCGGGCTCGCGCCCGAGGAGCTGCGCGAGGTGTCCGGCGCGCTCGACCAGATGATCGCGCAGCTCTCCGATCGCGCGGAGTACATCTCCGAGTTCGCCACCACGGTGAGCCACGAGCTCAAGACGCCGATCACGGCGATCCGCGGTGCGGCGGAGCTGCTCTCGCAACAGTGGGGCGAGATGAGCGCCGAGGAGCGCGCGCGCTTCCTCGCCAACATCGAGCAGGACGCCGAGCGCATGGAGCGGCTCGTCTCGCGCCTGCTCCACCTCGCGCGCATCCAGAGCACTCCCGAGTTCGTCCAGGAGGTCGCGCTGGGCCCGTTCCTCGCGGACCTCGCCGAGACCTACGGCAAGGACCTCCGCGTCTCGCTCGCCGATCCGGACGCGTCGCTGCGCATCCAGCCGGAGCACCTCCACTCGGCGCTGCGCAACCTGCTCGACAACGCGTTTCGCCACGGTGCGGGCAAGCCGGTGGACCTCGAGGCGTTCGCGCGCGGCGGGCGCGCCGTATTCCGCGTGCGCGACCGCGGCCCGGGGATCTCCGAGGGCAACCGCGACCGGATCTTCCAGCGCTTCTTCACGACCGAGCGCGACCGCGGCGGCACCGGGCTCGGGCTCGTGATAGCGCGCGCCGTGGCGACGACGCGCGGCGGGGATCTCACCTACGAGACGAGCGCGGAGGGCACCTGCTTCGAGCTGGTGCTCTAGCTGCAAGCCGGCGGAGCCGGCGCACAGCGAGCGCAAGTTTCGCGCAGCGAGCCGCAGGCGAGCGAAGACCATTGGGCGGGCGAGCGAAGTCGAAGAGGTGGCCTCCGCTCGGAACGGCTGCAAGGCCGAGTGTCGGGTCGCGCCCTAAAGCTCGATCAGCTCACAGGTGGGATTGGGCGGCAGCGTCGCGGGCAGCACCCAGCGGATCAGCGCATAACCCTCGCCGCGGCCGCCCGTGTCGAGCCAGTTCGGCACGCCCGGGTCGCGCTGCGCGATCACGACCGTCCAGCTGCCGTCGGCGTTGCGCGCGGCGAGCTGGTCGTTCGTGCACACGTGGCGCTGGCGGTACTCGTACGACTCCATCCACGGAGAGACGAGCGTGATCCCCCAGTAGCGCGCGCCGCCGCGCGCGGGATGGATCGTGATCCGGAGGGCCTGGTCCGGCCCGATCCGCCAGTTTCCGCCCATGTAGGCCATGTCGCTGGCCGAGTGCGTGCGCACCTCGTCGTCCTGCGCGTCGACGTGGTCCTTTCCCGCGCCCCCCGTGATCGCGTTCACGCTCGCGGAGAAGCCCTTCCACATCGCGACGCAGCTGTGCGCGATGAAGAGCAGCCATCGGGAGGCGATCGCGATCCGCTCGGCGGCGACCTCGGGCGTCCAGTCCGCGGGAGGCAGCGCGGGGCCCACCCGCTCGATCCGGAACTGCGCCGCGCGCTCGCGCGTGCGGTCGTGGAACGTCTCGCGCACGGCGATCTGTGCGGCGCCGTCGGGCAGCGCGATCCAGTTGCCGGAGCGCTTCTCCTTCGAGAGCGCGATCTCGAAATCCCCGTTCGGCGCGAGCGCGAAGTCGTCGAGCTGGTACTGTCCGAGGGTGCCGGTCCGCCCGGCCGCGCCGCGCAGGATGTCGGTGCCGATCGTGAGCCCGACCGCGGGCGCCTGCCCGCGGTTGCCCGTGAACCGGTAGGTCTCGCGGTCGTCGAGCGAGGCGAAGTAGTAGTCGACGTCGGGGTTGTCGACCATCAGCTTCCGCGTCGGGCCCTGCGACTTGAAGATCGTGGGGCGCAGCGGATCGGCGTACTCCACTACCCACTCCTGGGCCAGGCTCGCGATCCGCGTCACCCAGCGCGCGCCCTCGCCCCAGTCGACCGGGTGGCCCGGCTGGTCGGCGTTCAAGAGCAGCTCGAGCGCGCGCCGCTGGGCGTCGATCCAGGTCTCGAGTGCATCCGCGACGATTTTCTTCGCAGTCCCGGCGTTTTCGTTCATGGCCGCCTCCCCGGGCGCCTATGCTACTCGAAATGGCCTGGACTCCTCCGCCGCTCGCGCCCTGGGTCGCGCAGCTGAATGCGCTCGGCGAGAGCGGTGGGGACGGCGGGCGCGCGCTGGTCCCGCTCGACGCGGGCGGCGCGCTCGCGGCCGCCGAGGCGGCGACCGGCCTCTCGGACTTCGGCGACGACGGCTTCCGCGAGGGCCTCGCGATCCTGTGCCGCGCGCTCGAAGACGAGGCGAAGCTCACGCTGCTCGGCCGGCTCATGGCGCGCGCCGAGAACGCGCGCATTCTCGCGACCCGGCTGCGCGTCGCGGCGTTCGCGCGCGAGCACCCCGAGATCGCGCGCGAGCGGGTCGCCGCGCCGCTGTTCGTGACCGGCCTCGCGCGCACGGGCACGAGCCTCCTGCTCGAGCTCCTGTGGCGCGACGCGCACAACCGCGTGCCGCTCACCTGGGAGATGATGGATCCCGTCTCCGCCGCGCGCGCACCGGCCGAGGACCCCGCGCCCGCGTTCGCGCGCGCGCACGGCGAGATCGAGGTCCAGAATCACGCGCTGCCCTCGATGAAGACGATGCACGAGCACGGCGCGGAGCTGCCGAGCGAGTGCATCTATCTGTTCGCGCACGAGTTCGCGACCGACATGTTCACGGGCTTCTACCAGGTTCCCGCCTACACGATGTGGATGGCGACGCGCGACCACGCGCCGCTCTATGCTTCCCACTGCCGGCTGCTCCAGCTCCTCCAGTGGGGCCGGCCCGCGCAGCGCTGGGTGCTCAAGGCGCCGTCGCACATGAGCCACCTGCGCGAGCTCTTCGCGACCTATCCCGACGCGCGGGTCGTGATCACGCACCGCGACCCGCTCCAGGTGCTCGGCTCGCTCGCGAACCTGATGGCGAGCCTGCGCTGGACGCGCAGCGAGCACGTCGACTACGGCGCGCTGGTCGGCGCGATGGCGTTCGGGCACGCATTCCTGGCCGAGCGCGTGATGAAGGAGCGCGACGCGGGGACGCTGCCCGCGGAGCAGATCCTCGACGTGCGCTACTGCGATCTGGTCGCGGACCCGGTCGGCACCGTGCACCGGATCGGCGAGTGGTCGAGCGCACCGCTCGGCGCCGACGCGGAGGCGTCGATCCGGCGCTGGATCGACGCGCGCCCGAAAGACCGCCACGGCGCGCACGAGTACGCGTTCGCCGACACGGGGCTCGACCTCGCCGCCGAGCGCGCGCGCCACGCGGAATACCAGCAGCGCTACGGCGTGCCGTCGGAGGTGTGAGCGCGGGTGGAGATCCGCTACGCATCGTCCGGCGAGGTCGCGCTCGCGTACGTCGTCACCGGATCGGCCGCGGATCTGCCGCTGATCTTCGTCCCGGGGATCGTCTCCAACCTCGCGCTGGAAGACACCCTGCCGACGCTCGCGCATTTCTACGAGCAGGTGGCGCGCTTCAGCCGGCTCGTGCGGTGGGACCGGCGCGGGACCGGCCTCTCCGACCAGACCGCAGATCCGCTGCCGCTCGCCGACCAGGCGCGCGATCTCGAGGCGATCCGCGCCGCGGTCGGCTTCGAGCGCTTCGCGCTGGTCGCCCACTCGCACGGGACGGCGCTGGCCGCGCGTTATGCCGCGCAGAATCCCGATCGCGTCTCCCACCTCGTGCTGATCTGTCCGATCGTCGCCGGCGCGCGAGACCCGTCCGATCCCGGGTCGGGGCCGAACTTCGACTGGGAGCGAGTCATCGAGAGCACGCACGACTTTGCGCGCTACACGACCGGGCTCGTGGCGCTCGGCGCGCCGCAGCTGGACCCTGGCGTGCGCGCGCGCGCGGCGAACCTGCTCAAGGCATCGACCAGCCCGCGCGGAATGCGCCAGCTCGTCCAGCAGATCCGGGAGCTGGACCTGGGCGCCCTCCTGCCGGCGATCCGCGTTCCCGTGCTCGTGATCCATCCCGCCGGTGACCGGTTGATCGATGTCGCACACGGCCGCTGCGCCGCCAGCTGGATCCCCGGGGCTCGCTATCTCGAGCTCGACGGCGACTGTCACATCTTCTACCTCGATCCGGCCACGACCGCGCAGGTCGTCGCCGCGCTCGAGGAGTTCCTGACCGGGGCCGTCCGCCACAGCGCCGACCGGGTGATGACCACCGTGCTGTTCACGGACATCGTCGACTCGACGGCGGGTCAACAGCGCATCGGCGACGCCGCCTGGCGCGATCTGCGCAAGAGCTTCGAGACCAACTCGCAGCGGATCGTCGAGCAGTTCGGCGGCCGTGTCGTGCAGTTCACGGGCGACGGCGTGATGGCCTCGTTCCCGGCCGCGAGCCAGGCGCTGCGCGCCGCGCGCGCGCTCGCTGCGGACGCGCTCGGGCTCGGCGTCGCGATCCGCGCCGGCGTCCACGCGGGCGAGGCCTACACCGTCGAAGGACAGCTCTTCGGCACCTGCGTCACCGTGTCTGCGCGCGTGGCGTCCCACGCGGGTCCCGGCGAGCTGTTCACCACCGAGACGGTGCAGGACCTCGTTGCCGGCGCCGGGTTCGCGTTCCGCGACGCGGGGACCTTCGAGCTCAAGGGGCTCGGCTCGCGCCGGCTCTTGTCGGTGTCCGCTTAGGAGTCGTCATGAAGACCGTACGAGAAGAAGACCGCGAGGGAGGCATCCGCTGGCTGGTGCTCGATCGCCCTCCGGCGAACGCGATCGACGAGAGCCTGCTGGCCGATCTCTTCGCCGCCGTCGAGCGTGCGCGCGTGGACGATGCGGTGCGCGCGGTCGTGCTGACGGGCGCGGGAGCGTTCTTCAGCGGCGGCTTCGACCTCTCGGCGCCGCGGCGCGAGGCCGAGGTGGTGGCCGTGATGAACGACATGTACCGCGGCGCGCACCGCGCGCTGCTCGCGCTACCGAAGCCCACGATCGCGCGCGTCGCGGGCCACGCGATCGCGGGCGGGCTCGTGCTCGCGCTCGCGTGCGACTATCGGCTCGGGCGTGAGAGCGACTGGAAGCTCGGCCTCAACGAAGTGGCGATCGGCGCGTCCTATCCGAAGGCGGCGATCGAGATCGTGAAGCTGCGCCTCACCCACGCGCAGGCCGCGGAGCTGACGCTCGGCGCAGGGCTCTATCCCGTGAGCCATGCGGTTCGGCTCGGCGCCGTCCACGAGCTGCTGCCCGCCGCGGACTTCGACGCGGCGGTGTTGCGGCGCGCCGAGCGCCTCGCCGCGTTCCCGCGCGAGGCCTACGCGCACACCAAGGCCGCACTCGTTGCGGAAGCGCTGGCGCGGATCGACGCGCACACGCGCGATCAGGGGCTCGCCGACGCTGCAGTGTGGATGACGGAGGAGAGCCGCGCTGCGCGCCGCGCCCAGCGCACGAGGCTCGGCAAGTCCGAATGACTCCGCGCATCCGGGCGTGGCTGCGGCGCCTGCTCGCGCTGGGTCTCGTCGCCGCGCTGGGCCTCGGGCTGGGCGCGCTGGTGCCGAAGCATCTGCCCGACCCCGCGCTTGCCAACCGCGTGCTGGCGCGCCCGCACCGCATCGCGCCGGGTCAGGACGTGGAGGCGACGCGCCTCGTGCGCCGCATCGAGCGCCTCGGCTACCGCCGCACGCGATCCGCGACGCCCGACCCCGGAGAATACTTCCGCGGCGACGGGCGCATCGCGATCCACCGCCGCGCGTGGGAAGGTCCGGAGGGGCGAGTCGATCCGATGCGCTTCGAGCTGCACCTCGGCTGGGGCAACCGCGTCGAGGAGATCCGCGACGACGAGGGCCGGGAGCGCAGCGAGGTCTGGCTCGACCCCGAGACGATCGGTGCGCTCGCCGACGACGCGCCCGTCGATCGCTTCCTGGTCCACCTGGCCGACCTCCCCAAGCATCTCGTGGACGCGGTGCTCGTCGTCGAGGACCGCCGCTTTCGGGAGCACCACGGCCTCGATCTGTTCCGGACCGCCGGCGCGCTGGTCGCGAACCTGCGCGCGGGCGAGGTGCGCGAAGGCGGCAGCACGATCACCCAGCAGCTCGTGAAGAACGTATTCCTCACCCACGAGCGCACGATCGGCCGCAAGCTGCAGGAGGCCTGGCTCGCGCTGCGCGTAGAGCGCGCGCATAGCAAGGACGAGATCCTCGAGGCGTACCTGAACACGATCTATCTCGGCCAGCGCGGGCCGGTATCCGTGGTGGGCGTCGAGGCGGCCGCCCGGCACTACTTCGGCCACTCCGCGCGCACGCTGAGCCTCGCCGAGTCGGCGCTGCTCGTCGGAATGATCCGCGGCCCGGGCTACTACTCGCCCTGGACCCATCCCGAACTCGCGCGCGAGCGCCGCAACCAGGTGCTCGCGATGATGGCCGAGGAGAAAGTGATTTCGGAGAAGGAGTCGACTTCCGCCGAGAGACTGCCGCTCGGCAACGTCGCGAAGCCGCCTGTGTCGGCGCGGCCGCGCTGGTTCCTTGCCCGGCTCGAGCGCGAGCTCGCGAGCGACCTGCCCGGCGTCGACCTGCGCGAGGACCGCATCGCGGTGTTCACTGAGCTCGACGCCGAGTTCCAGATTGCGGCGGAGAGTGCGGTGCGCGACGGACTGAAGGAGCTCGAGGCGGCGTACCCGCGCCTGCAGAAGGCGGGCACGCCGCTCCAGGCCGCGCTGGTGGCGATCGAGCCCGCGAGCGGCGCGATCCTCGCCTACGTCGGTGGGAGCCGCTGGTCGGAGAACCAGTTCGATCACGTTGCGCAGGCGCGCCGCCAGCCCGGCAGCGCATTCAAGCCGATCGTGCTGCTCGCCGCGCTCTCGCCCCGGCAGGGCGGCGCGCCCGCGTTCACACTCGCATCGCTCCTGCTCGACGAGCCGATCGAGGTCGACACGCCCCAGGGGATCTGGCGCCCCGAGGACTACCAGAAGGAGTTCCGCGGCCCGATCACGCTGCGCCGCGCGCTCGAGGACTCCGTGAACGTGCCGTTCGCGCGCGTCGGCCTCGCGATCGGGCCCGAGGCGATCGTCGACGTGGCGCACCGCATGGGGATCGAGTCGCCGCTCGAGCCGGTTCCGAGCCTCGCGCTCGGCGCCGGCGAGGTGTCGCCGCTCGAACTGGCGCGCGCCTACGCGCTGCTCGCGAATGGCGGCGAGCGCATCGCGGTGCGCGACGCGGTCCACGTGACGGACGCGCAGGGCCACCCGCTTCGCGAGCAGCCGCCCGAGCGCGCTCGCGAGTTCGAGCCCGGCGAGGTCGCGCTCGTGACGCTCGCGCTCGAAGGCGCCGTGAATCACGGCACGGGCCACCCGCTGCGCGACATGGGCTACCGGGGACCCGTGGCGGGCAAGACCGGCACTACCAACGACGCGCGCGACGCGTGGTTCGTCGGCTTCACACCGGAGCTCGTCGCTGCGGTCTGGGTCGGCTTCGACGACGGCACGCCGCTCGGGCTCACCGGCGCGCAGGCGGCCGTGCCGATCTTCGGCCGGTTCCTGATCGGCGCGCTCGGCCCCGACAGCGGCGAGGAGTTCGCCCTGCCGCCCGGCCTCGAGCGCGTGGCGATCAACGAATCCACGGGCCTGCGCGCGAGCTTCTTCTGCTGGGGCGAGGACGAGTGGTTCCTGCCCGGCACCGCGCCCACGGAGACGTGTGGCCCCGACTGGGCCGAACACGAGCGCGGGACCGGGGAGCCCGGCGAGGAGCGGGCGCCCGACTACCACACTCCGCGCCGCGATCCGGTGATCCGCTTCTTCGAACGACTGTTCGGCATGGGGCGTTAGCGCCGCGCGAGCGCCGCGAGCGCTTCGGGCAGGAAGTTCACCTGCATGGCAGCCGCGAACGCCGGCCGCGATGCGATCCGATCGCGATAGGCGGCGAGCGGCGCCGCGAGCGGGATCTGGACGAACTGCGCCCATGTCAGGCAGGAGACGAGCAGCACGTCGGCGGCGGAGAACGCGGCGCCGAGCAGGTGGGGGCGCCCGTCGGCGAGCCGCCGCTCGATCTCGCCGGCCATGCGCTGGAAGTAGCCGCGCGCGGCGTCGCACGCCTCGGGTGACTTGCCGTAGACGTCGGGCAGGCCCTCGTGGCGGCGGAGCACGTAGAGCGCCGTGGCGTCGAGCTCCATCAGGATGAAGAAGGCGAGCTCCTCGAATCCCGCGCGCTCGGCCGTGCCGGGATCGGGAGCGAGCCGCGCGCGGTCGCGGTACCGGTCGGCGAGGTAGAAGGTGATCGCGCCGCTCTCACCGATCTTGATCTCGCCGTCCTCGAAGAAGGGAATCTTGCGGCGCTGGGTGAAGCGCAGCAGCTCCGGGTCGTCCATCCCGGCGCTGCGCGGGAGGACCGCGCGCGTCTCGTAGTCGAGGCCGAGCTCGTGCAGCATCCAGTGGACGCGCAGCGTGCGCGGCGATCCGATGCCCCAGACGCGCCGCAGGGCGGTCACGCAGCGGACCCTAGCGCGCCCGCCTCGCGCAGTGCGGCGATCTCGGCCGCTGAGAGTCCGGCTTGGCGCAGCACCTCGTCGGTGTGCTGGCCGAGCGTGGGCGCGGGGCGCGAGATCGCCGACGGCGTCGCATCGAGCCGCTCCGCGGGCCGCGGCTGGCGCATGCGGCCGGCCACCGGGTGCTCGTCCTCGACGAGGATCGCGTTCTCGCGCACCTGGGCGTGTTCGTGGATGTGGTCGCGCGTGAGGACGGGACCACAGGGGACGTCCTCGCGGTCGAGCGCGGCGAGCCACTCGTCGGTGGTTCGCGTCCGGAGCACCTCCGCCATCATCTCGAGCCGCGCGGTGGCGTTCGCGACCAGGCCCGCGGTGGTCTGGAAGCGCGGATCATCGAGCCACTCGGGCTTGCCGACCGCGCGGCAGAAGCCCTGGAACTCGCGCAGTGCGACCGTCGACGCGATCATGTGTCCGTCGCGGGTCTGGAACACCAGATCTCGCCTCGGCACCGGCTTGATCTGCCGCCCCTCGCCGATGAACGTGTGATAGGCCATGCCCTCGGGCCACACGAACGCGATCACCGCGTCGAGCATCGACAGGCGCAGGTGCTGCCCCCGGCCCGTGCGCTCGCGCGCGAGCAGCGCAGCGGTGATGTTCTGCGCGGCGGTCAGCGCGGTGACCTTGTCCGGCACGATCACGCGCACGAGGCCGGGCGGGCCGGTGCCCGCCCCCTGGATCTCGCACAGGCCCGACATCCCCTGCACGATCGGGTCGTAGACGCGCTTGTGCGCATAGGGTCCCGTCTCGCCGAAGCCGCTGATCGAGACGTAGACGAGGCGCGGATTGCGCTCGCGCAGCTGTTTCGCGCCGATCCCGATCCGCTCCATCGCGCCGGGCCTGCTGTTCTGCACGAACACGTCGGCCTGCTCGACGAGGCGCAGCAGCGCGGCGGCGGCACCGCTCTTCTTGAGGTCGAGCACGATCGAGCGCTTGCTGCGGTTCACGGTGGCGAACGTCGGCGAGAGTCCCGGTACACCGCCCATGTGGCGCAGGATGTCGCCCGACGGCGGCTCCACCTTGATCACGTCGGCGCCCTGGTCGGCGAGCACGCGCGTCGCGAGCGGCCCCGCGATCACCTGGCTGAAATCGACGATGCGGAATCCGTCCAGGGCACCCGGCACAGCTGCATCCTCCCGGGCCCGATTCTACCCTCGGGCGCCCATGGAAAACGAACAGAGAGAGCCGCGCGGCGTGCACAATCCGCGCGTGATCGATCTGATCACGCCGGACGACGCGAGCGGCGAGGTCGTGCTCGTGATGCTCGAGAAGCGGCCCTGGGACAGCACCCCCGAGCAGCTGCGCCAGCTCGAGGCGAAATTCAACGCCTATCTTGAGTACGCGGTCGGCGGTCACCTCGGCAGGCAGTACCCCGAGTACGCGGGTCGTCCCGTGCGCTTCCAGCTCGAGTGCGCGGAGAATCCCCGCCCTGCCGACGGCGCGTTCTTCACCGCGATCTCGAACTTCGCCGCCGCGGAGGGGATTCGCTGGCTCGTGGTGGTGACCGCCACAGGCGAGACGCACTAGCGAGCAGTGCGGCGGCGAGCAGCGCGAGACCCGTGTGCGATAGGGACGGGATCGCGTTCGAAGCGCGGAACCACGGCGCCGCGAACGGAGACGCGAGCATGAAGGCGAGCAGTCGGTCTGCGACCTTCGCCTCCCCCGATTGCGCCGGATGCGTGCCGTCGCTCTCGAGGTCGGCACAGTTCCAGACCAGCCCGTCGGAGCGCGGGGTCGTTCCGTTCGCCCAGAGATAGGGTCCCCACGCGAGCCACGGTGCGGCGGAACCGAAGTCGAGATCGCCCGCGGTCGGATCGATCCCACCGCCTGCCATCTGGCGGATCTGCGCTTCGACGAGCCACTTCACGGCGAAGCCCGACTCGTAGGCATAGGGCTCCGGGTTGAGAGTCGTGTCCGCGTAGCCGGCGTAGATCCGGCTGGAGAGGAAGACGATCTTCGCGTTCGCATAGCGGATGTGCACCGCGCGCACGATGTTGCCGAGCGACGCCTCGAGGTTGCGCGCATCGGCATTGGCCGCTGGAAGTGATGCCGTGGGCCCGGCGTTCGCCTCCTTGATCCAGACCACCTGTACCTGTGCCTCGATCAACCCCTTCGGAGCGAGCCTCGAGTCGCGCACGAAGTCGTAGTTGGAATCGCGCGGATCGTCCCAGGTCGAGGCGTCCTGTCCGCCGCGCGCGCCATTCACGATGACGAGCGCGCCGTGGTTCACGGCGGGATGCGCCGCGGCGCGGCCCATGAACGTCCAGCTATTGCAGGGCTCGGTGGAAGGCTGCGAGCAGAATTCCTGCGTCGTGTTCGACATGCCGAGTGAGAGCAGCACGTAGCGCCCGCTCTCACTCGGCTGGCCGCTGGCGTCGAGCGGCTGCACGGCAGCCGCTCGCGTCCGCCCTTCTGCCGCGTGCGAAGCGGGCACCGTGTTGCTCCCACCGGGATAGAGTCCCCCCTGGAACTGGCCCAGGTAGAGACCCGCGCCGAGATCGTCGAGTGGCGTCCTGCCGACGGAGGTCGCGCTGCAGTTGCTGGCGATCGATCGGCTGGGGGAACAAATCGCGGCGAGCGCGATCAGGAGCGAGGCCACGGCGTAGCGACCGGCCATCGGGGCGAGGTTACGCGACCTGTCCGAGACTCGGTTACTCCGCGGCCAGCTCCAGCACGATCTCGAGCGCAGGCCACAGATCGTCCTCCGGAATGTTGAGCGCCGGAAAGAAGCGCACCGCGTTGCCCGCCGTCACGTTCACGAGCACGCCCCGCGCGATAGCGCGCGCCGGCAGCGCGGCCGCGCGCGCCGGATCGCGCAGCACGAGGGCCTGGAGCAGGCCACGGCCGCGCGCCGCGATCGCCGCGCCGGGGTTCGCCGCTGCGAACGCGCGCAACCGCTCGTGCAGTCGCGCGCCGAGCTCGGCGGCGCGTGCGACCAGCTTCTCCTCCTCGATCACGTGCAGCGTCGCGTTGGCGGCCGCGCACGCGAGCGGATTGCCGCCGAACGTGGTGCCGTGCTCGCCGATCGCGACGGTGCTCGCCACCGCTTCGCTGCACAGGAACGCAGCTACGGGGAATCCCCCGCCGAGGCCCTTGCCGAGCGTCATCACGTCGGGGTCGACGCCCTCGTGCTCGCACGCGAACCACCTGCCCGTGCGGCCGATGCCCGTCTGCACCTCGTCGAAGATCAGCAGCGCGCCCGTCGCGTCGCAGACCTCGCGCAGCCCGCGCAGATAGCCCGGGCTCGGAACATTGACGCCGCCCTCCCCCTGCACGGGCTCGACGATGAATGCGGCCACGCTGCGATCCACGGCGCGCCGCGCCGCAGCGAGGTCGTCGAACGGCACGAGGACCTGCTCGGGCAAGAGCGGGGCATACGGATCGCGGTGCTTCGGCGTGCCGATCACCTGGAGCGCGCCCAGCGTGCGGCCGTGGAACGCGCCGCGCGTCGATACGTATACCTTCCGGCCCGTGGCGCGGTGCGCGAGCTTGAGCGCGCCCTCCACCGCCTCGGTGCCCGAGTTGGTGAGGAAGGTGCGCGTGATCGGCGCGGGCGCGAGCTCGGCGAGCCGATCGCAGAGGTCGAGCTGCGGCAGCGTGTAGAAGATGTTGGTGGTCTGCATCAGGCGGCCGGCCTGCTCGGCAATCGCGCGCACGAGCGCCGGGTGCGAGTGGCCGATGCAGGTCACGCCCCAGCCCGCCATCAGGTCGATGTACTCCGCGCCGAACACGTCGACGACGCGCGAGCCGCTGCCGCTCGCGAGCGCTACGGGGAAGCGCTTCACCACGGGCAGGAAGTGCGCGGCTTCGCGGGCTTTGATGGCGTCGAGGTCCATGGTCTCCTCCGTCGGCGACGACGAGCCGGGCACTATACTCCGCAAGTTTCGCGCAGCGAGCCGCAGGCGAGCGTAGTCCAGGAGGGCTGATGCGCGACGTGATCCTGCTCCAGGGCATCCAGGTTCCGGCGGCGCTCGGCGTCACCGCCGCCGAACGCCGCATGCGCCGGCCCGTGCTGCTCGATCTCGAGATCGCGCGCGACCTGCGCGAGGCCGGCCGCAGCGATTCGATCCGCCACACGATCCACTACAAGCGCATCTTCGAGGTCGTCGAGGACGTCGCGGGCAACCAGCAGCACAAGCTCGTCGAGGCACTCGGCGATCGGATCGCCCGCGCGGTGCTCGCGAAGTTCGCCGCCGACGAGGTCGTGGTGACGGTGCGCAAGCCGACCCCGATTGCGGGGGTGCTCCAGTACGCCGGCGTGAGGGTCGTCCGCACGCGCGACGATCTGGAGCGGGACTGAGGCAAGGAGGCCGACGAAGTTGGGCCCCGCGAGCTTCGCGCAGTGAGCCCGGAGCGAGCGAAGCCCGGGAATGGTGGACACAGCGTCAACCGATCGGAATCTATTGGCGCGTGCGAACCCTGATATAGTCGATGGTCGCGCCCTGGTTGACAGTAATCCGCGATGCCCGAACCCCATCCCTCCCCGAGCCTGCCGACCCGCGCCGAGGCCGAGCGGATCGTCGCGCGCGCCGTCGACGAGGGGCGACTCGAGCGCGCGCCTGCGGAACGGCTCGCGGCCGGGCTATGCGACCCGCTCGTGCATGCGGCGGTCCTCGCGGGTGCCGCGGAGAGCAAGCGGCGCGGCAAGGGCGACGCCGTCAGCGTCTCGCGCAACATCTTCATCCCGCTCACCAACCTGTGCCGCGACCGCTGCTCGTACTGCACGTTCGCGAAGCAGCCGGACGATCCGACGGCCAGGACCTACACGCTCGCGGAGGTGGAGGATGCGGTGGCGGGCGCGCTGCGCGCGGGCTGCACCGAGGCGCTGTTCTGCCTCGGCGACAAGCCGGAGATCGCCTACAAGAGCCACCGCGAGTGGCTCGCGGCGCGCGGCCTCTCGACGACCGCCGAATATCTCGTGCAGGCGTGCGAACTCGCCTTCTCGGCCGGCATCCTGCCGCATAGCAACGCGGGCATCCTGTCCGCGGGCGAGATGGAGAAGCTACGCCGGAGCAACGCCTCGCTCGGCCTGATGCTCGAGAGCACGAGCCCTCGGCTGCGCGAGAAGGGCGCGGCGCACTACTACTGTCCTGACAAGGACCCGGCCGTGCGGCTGCGCATGCACGCCGAGGCCGGCGAGCTGCGGATCCCGTTCACGAGCGGGATCCTGCTCGGGATCGGCGAGAGCGACGCCGAGCGCGTCGACACGCTGCTCGCGATCCGCGACCTCGACGACCGCTACGGCCACATCCAGGAAGTGATCGTGCAGCCGTTCCATCCGAAGCACGACACGCCGATGGGCTGCGTGCCCGCACTGGGGGACGATCTCGTCGCGGGCTGGGTCGCGATGGCGCGCCTGCTGCTCGGGCCCGAGATGAACGTGCAGGCGCCGCCGAACCTCACTCCCGACCTGCTCGAGCTGCTGCTGCGCGCGGGCGTCAACGACTGGGGCGGCATCTCGCCGCTCACGATCGACTTCATCAACCCCGAGGCGCCGTGGCCGGCGCTGCGCGAGCTGCGGCGCCGCACCGCGGCGGCCGGACAGCGGCTCGTCGAGCGGCTGCCCGTCTACCCCGGGCACCTGCTCGGGCATCCCGAGTTCTTCGAGCCGCGCGTGCGCGAGGCCGCGCTCGCGCGCGTCGACGAGCGCGGCTGGGTACACGCGGAGGCACAGTCATGATCGAACGACTGCTCGCGAGGACGAGCCCCGTCGTGGCCGCGGTGCTCGACCGCGCACTCGAGGGCCGCGAGCTCGCCGAGAGCGAAGCCATCACGCTGCTCGGCGCGCAGGGCACCGATCTCCACGCGCTGCTGCAGACCGCCGACGCCGCGCGCGCGCTCGACAAGGGCGACGACGTCTCGTTCGTGATCTGCCGCAACATCAACTTCACCAACGTCTGCTATGTCGGCTGCACGTTCTGCGGCTTCTCGCGCCACGAGGACGAGTCCGACGCCTACGACCACCCGATGGAGAAGCTCGTCGCGAAGGCGCGCGACGCGGTGGCGCGCGGCGCCACCGAGGTGTGCATCCAGGGCGGCATCCACCCGCGCAAGGACCACACCCACTACCGCGACATCCTCGTCGCGCTCAAGCGCGAGTTCCCGAAGCTGCACATCCACGCGTTCTCGCCCGAGGAGATCCACTTCGCCCACCAGAAGTCGGGCATGCCGCTCAAGGAGCTGCTCGCGTGGCTCGTCGACGCGGGCCTCGGCACGATGCCGGGTACGGCCGCGGAGATCCTCGACGACGAGATCCGCAAGATCATCAGTCCAAACAAGCTGCGCCGCGACCGCTGGGTGGAGATCGTCACGGCGGCGCACGAGATCGGGTTGCGCTCGACCTCGACGATCATGTACGGCCACATCGAACAGCCGCGCCACGTCGCGGCGCACCTCGCGCTGATCCGCGACCTCCAGAAGCGCACGGGTGGCTTCACCGAGTTCGTGCCGCTCGGCTTCATCCACGAGAAGAACGTGCTGTTCAACCACATGCACGCGCGGCCCGGGGCGTCGATGCCCGAGGACCTGCGCATGATCGCGGTGTCGCGGCTGTTCCTGCGCCCGTGGATCCAGAACGTGCAGATGTCGTGGGTGAAGATGGGGCCCAAGCTGGCGCAGATGGCGCTGCTCTCGGGCGCGAACGACTTCGGCGGCACGCTGATGGAAGAGTCGATCAGCCGCGAGTCGGGCGCCGACTTCGGCGAGAACCTCCCGGCGGAAGAGATGCGCCGATTGATCCGCGAGGTGGGCCGCACGCCCGTGCAGCGCAGCACCACCTACGAGATCCTCGCGCGCTACGAGGATCCCGAGCAGGACCCTCCGTCGCTCGAGCCGAAGGTGGAGCGCGAGCTCTCCGGGCCGACCCGCTGGCGCCTCGCGCAGGAGCGCTTCGCCGCCAGGGCCGCGCAGGTCGCGCGAAGCTGACGGGCATTTCCGAACGAGAGGCGCTGCCGCGCGCGTGGTTCGCGCGGATCGACCCGTCGCCCGACCCGCTGTTCTACGCCGCTCCGCGGCTCGTGAACCACATCGACGACGCGACGATCGCGGAGCTCACCGACTACTACCGCGAGGTGCTCCCGCGCGGCGGGGCGATCCTCGACCTGATGTCGTCGTGGGTGTCGCACCTGCCCGCGGACGTCTCGTTCGCGCGCGTCGCGGGGCTCGGCATGAACGCCGAGGAGCTCGCCGCGAACCCGCGCCTCACCGAGACCCGCGTGCACGACCTCAACGCTCGGCCCGAGCTGCCGTACCCGGCCGAGTCGTTCGATGCCGCGCTGAACGCGGTGTCGGTGCAGTATCTCGTCCACCCGGTCGCGGTATTCGCCGAGGTGCGGCGCGTGCTGCGGCCCGGCGGCATCTCGATCGTGGCGATGTCGCACCGCTGCTTTCCGACCAAGGCCGTGCGCGCGTTCCACGTGTTGCCGCGCGACGGCCGCCTCGAGCTCGTGTCGCGCTACCACGAGCTCGCGGGCGGATTCGCCGCGCCCGCGCGCCTCGACCGCTCACCCCAGGGCGCCGACCCGCTGTGGATCGTCGCGGCGCGGCGCAGCGAGTGATCGCAGAGATGCAGCTCGCGCGCAGGTCGCAGCAGCGGCCTGGCATCCGCGAAATTTTTCGGCTCGTCGCGGCGATTTCACTGAATTATCGCCGCGGCGCCACCGATGCTCCTCGGCGCCTGCTGAGCCTCCCAGCGCAGGAGACGAGCCATGAAGATCGATCGGCAGTCGACCGGGCGCGTCGAGATCCGCCGCCACGAGCACGGTTACTGCGTCGAGGGGCCCGGATTCTACGTGTGGGACGAAGATCCGCGGGAGGTGTCGCGCGTCGCTCGCGACCTCGCGCGCCGCGTCGGCTGCGAGCTGCAGCTCCTCCCGGCGATCACGGCGCCCGAGCGGGAGTAGGGCCGGTAGCGAAAAAAAACCGCGGGGCGCGCGAGAGCGCGCGCCCCGCGGTCGACAATCTGGAGTCGGGTCTACCAACGGCCGCGGCCGCCGCCGCCTCCCCCGCCGCCGCCTCCACCACCGCGGCGGCGATCCTGGGCTTCGTTGACGCGCAGAGGGCGCCCGCCCATGTCGCGCCCATTCAGCTGGTTGATCGCCTTATCGGCGTCCCCGTCGTCCATCTCCACGAAGCCGAAGCCGCGCGAGCGGCCGGTTTCGCGGTCGGTGATCACAGCCACCGAGTGGACCTCCCCGACGGTGGAAAAGAAATCCCGGAGGTCCGCCTCGGAGGCGCCCCAGGGGAGGTTGCCGACATAGATCTTCTTCACTTGCACTCTCTCGCTCACTGCCCGGGAAGGCTCCCGGGTGTGACATGGGTCGCGACCAGACCTCGAAGCCTCAGTTGCCAATCGAACTAACGAAACGGGGAGCCGGACACGCGACGGTGTAAATCCCGGGCTCGAACCCGAATCCCGAGAGCTTCGAAACCCTGACAGGTCCCAAGCGGCGAAATCCTAGAGAGCCGCGCCGAGCCGCGCCACTGCCCCCTTGGGAGGCGCCGGGATCACTACCGGGCGCGCGTGGCGTCCACGCTCCAGATCCCCGCGCCTCGCGCGGAGATGAACAGGAACACGAAACAGTACAGGACCGCGAGCTCGCCCAGGTTGACGTGCGGAAACAGTGCGGGCCACCCCGGGCCTTCGCGGCTCATGAAGCGCAGCCCGTGCGCCATCCAGTAGGCGACGGCCATCTGGCCGCTGCAGATGAACGCGGCCCACGTCGTGAAGAGTCCGATCATCACGAGCAGTCCCCCGACGAACTCGATCGCACCCGCGGCGTACAAGAGGGGTCCCATCTCCGCTTGCATCGGCACCGGCAACCCGAACAGCTTCTGAGCGCCGTGGATCATGAACATCAGCCCGATCACGATGCGAAAGATCGCGTACACCTGCGATTCGAACGGACGCATGAAAGCCGCCATGAACCCTCCGATCGGTGCCCGCTGTCGGTCCGGGCGCGCGAGCGGCGAAGTGTAGCGGCGTGAGACGGCCTACCACTAGGGATTTTCGAACAGGCTCCGCAGGAGCGTCGCGGCGTACTGCACGTGGTAGAGCAGCACCAGGTAGTAGGTCAGGAACGCGATGAAGATCGCGATCACCGCGGTGGCGTGGTCGCGGCGCTGCCAGAGCAGCCATGACCCCATCCCGACGAGCCCCAGCTTCACCGCGAAGAACGCGAGCGCATGGCCCTCCACGAGGCGATCGATCATCAGGTTCTCTTCGCGCGCGAAGCCCCAGCGCACCCAGACGAACGTGAACAGCGCGTCGAGCAGGTTGAGCACGAGCACGGCCTTGACGATGCCGTGCAGCCAGACGAAGTGCTGGGGCGTGCCGAGCGGAAGCCGGGGCGGCGGAGCGGGGGCAGCCGGCGGGTCCA
The DNA here is from genome assembly GCA_035258825.1 of Myxococcota bacterium. GTDB lineage: Bacteria > Myxococcota_A > UBA9160 > UBA9160 > SMWR01 > JAHEJV01. The sequence goes on along the minus strand of DATFWW010000171.1, from coordinate 2,052 downwards.
TATCGCGGATATCGGTGCGAGCCGCGATGCAGTTGAGCTGGTGTGCGCGTGCTAGCGCGAGAAGTAGCCCCAGATCAGCATCACCGCCGCGATCAGCGTCACGAGAGCGGTGCCGCCGGCGCCGATGCCGCGCAACGGGTGCCTGACGTTGTCGTGCTTGAGGCCGATCGGATGAGCGATCCGGCACAACACCAGCGCTATGCCGAGCCCGTGGAGCAGCCCGGGCGAGGCGCCGTTCAGCTCCAGGAAGCCGAGCAGGATCAGTGCGATCGGAACCGACTCGATGAAGTTGCCGTGCCGGCGGATCGCCGTTGCGAGCACCATGTTTTCGCCGTGCAGGATCGAGATGCCGGTGCGCGCGCGCATCGGACCGATCACCCCACCGAGCGCGGTCGCGATCAGCGCCAGGATTCCTGCGTAGAGCGCCGTGATGGGTACCAAGGGGTTACCTCCTAGAGGAGCATTCATTGGAGCAGAAATCGGGCTGTTGCGGGAGTAGTTTCTTCGCTCGGAGGTGGCATGAAGGTCGAAATCGGCGGTGCGCCTCGCGGTCCGCTGGCCGGGGTCCGCGTGTTGGATTTCACCACCGTGGTGTCGGGCCCGCTCTGCACACAGGTGCTCGGCGACCTCGGCGCCGACGTGGTGAAGGTGGAAGCGCCGCGCGGGGACAGCGCGCGGCGCATGGGTCCGCCGTTCCGCGGCGGGCTCGGCCCGGTGTGGGTGCAGTTCAACCGCAACAAGCGCGCCGTGGTGATCGATCTCCAGCAGGCCGCCGGCGTCGCGGTCGCGCGCCGGATCGCGGCGACTGCGGACGCAGTGATCGAGAACTTCCGGCCCGGCGTCGCGGATCGACTGGGCGTGGGCTATGCGGCGCTATCCGCCGAGCATCCGCGCCTGGTCTACGCGGCGATCAGCGGCTTCGGGCCCGACGGACCCTACGCAGAGCAGCCCGCCTACGACACGGTGATCCAGGGCCTCTCCGGCTTCATGCACACGCAGGGCACCCCCGACGCGCCCGCGCTCGTGCGCGGGATCGCCGCGGACAAGGCCACCGGGCTGTCCGCTGCGTCCGCGGTGATCGCGGCGCTATTCGCGCGCGAGCGCACGGGGCGCGGGCAGCGGATCGACGTGGCGATGCTCGACGCCTACGCCGCGTTCGCGCTGCCGGACGTCCTCGGCCCCGAGTCGTTCCATCCGGTGGAAGAGCAGCCCGCGGGAATGCTCACGGCGAACAACATCCACCGAACCTGGCCGACCGCGGACGGGCACGTCGTGATGATGATCGTGGAAGACGGCCAGTTCTCCGCGATCTGCCGCGCGCTCGACCGCACCGATCTCGAGCAGGACCCGCGCTTCGGCGGCCTGCTCGACCGGCTCGCGAACGGGGTGGCGCTCTACGGCCTGCTCGAGGTCGAAGTCGCGAAGTGGAGCACGGCGGAGCTGGTCGAGCGCGCGCGCAGGTACGGCGCGCCGCTCGCGCCCGTGAACGGCGTGCGCGAGTTCATGGCCGACCCGCAGGTGCGCGCGAACCGCACCGTGTTCGAAGTGGACGACCCGCGTGCGGGCACGCTGCGCCAGCTCTCGCACCCGGCGCGCTATCGCGACACGCCGGCGTCGCTGCGTCGCCTTCCGCCGCGACTCGGCGAGCACACCGAGGAGGTGCTCGCAGAAGTGGGCTACGGCGCCGACGAGATCCGCGCGCTGCGCGAGATCGGCGCGGTGGGCTGACCCGCGCTGACGCCGGCCGTCAGATCCCGAGCCGCGCGAGCGCCTCGGCGACGGCCCCGATCGCGAGCGTGAGGCGCGGATGCGATTCCTCGAACTGGGTGGTCGCGTCCTGGAGCCGATCCGCGAGCGTGTGCGGCTCGTGGCGCTCGAGATCGACATGCTCGCGCACGTCCGCGATCAGCCGTTCGAGGCGCTCGCGCTCGGCGGGCGAGAGCGAGGAACTCGCGGCGAGCTCGGCGCGAAGCTGCTCCAGCCTCTCGGAAACGGCTCGTCGCGTGGGCATGGGCGGGCGAACGTACCAACCGCACCGGTGCCGCGCCCGCC
>DATFWW010000170.1:0-10070 GCA_035258825.1 Myxococcota bacterium | reverse complement strand
GCCCGCCTGCTCACCGGCGCGGGCGCGCTGGCCGGCGCGCTGCTCGGGGGCACCGCGGGCTTCGCCGCGTCGCCCGAGCTCGCGCTGTTCGCGGTCGGCAGCGCGCTCGGCTGCGTCTATCCGCTGATGATCGCGCTCGCGGGCCAGGCCGCCCCGGGCGCGCGCGGAACCGCCGCGGGCCTCGCCGCGGGCGCGGGCGCGCTCGGCGGGTTCGCCGTGCCGTGGCTGACGGGCGCGGCCGGCGACGCAGCGGGGATTGCGCTGGGGTTCGGCAGCCTGGCGCTCTGGTGCGGTGCGATCGCGGCGGCTGGGTCGTGGGCGCATCGTGTGGGATGATGCTCGTCTCGGGCCGCCACTGGAGCCGGACATGACGACACCCGTCCACATCGTCGGCAGCTACATCTCCCCGTACGTGCGCAAGGTGCTCGCCGTGCTCGGGCTGAAGGGCATTCCGTACGAGATCGACCCGATCGTGCCCTTCTTCGGCGGCGACCGGTTCAGCGCGATCTCGCCGCTGCGCCGCATCCCCGTGTATAGCGACGGCCACGTCACGCTGTGCGATTCCACGGTGATCTGCGAATACCTCGAGGACCGCCATCCGCAGCCCGCGCTCTACCCGCGCGACCCGGCCGACCGCGCCCGCGCGCGCTGGCTCGAGGAGTTCGCGGACACGCGCATGGGCGAAGTGGTGATCTGGCGGCTGTTCAACCAGGTGGCGATCAACCCGCGCGTGTTCGGTGTGGCGACCGACGAGGCGGTGCTCGAGCGCGCGCGTGAGGTGGAGCTTCCGCACGTGCTCGACTACCTCGAGTCGCAGCTCCCCGTGCGGGGTTACCTGTTCGGCGAGATCGGCGTGGCGGACATCGCGATCGCGGCGTTCTTCCGCAACGCGGCGTTCGCGCGCTATCGCGTCGACTCGGCGCGCTGGCCGCGCACGGCGGGGTTCGTCGATCGCGCGCTCGGCCACGCGTGCTTCCAGAAGCTCGTCCCGTTCGAAGAGGCCTCGATGCGCGTGCCGCCGCCGAAGCAGCGCGCCGCGCTCGAGGCCGTCGGTGCGCCGCTGTCCGACGATACGCTCGGCACCGACGCGCCGCCGCGCCGCGGCATCATGTCGATCTGACCGTGTCGGAGCGGCTCGTCCTCGTCACCGGAGCGAACGGTCGGATCGGCCTCGCGCTCTGCCGGCGGCTCGCCGAGGAGGGCCCGCCGCGCCGCGCGCTCGCACTCGTCCGGTCCGAGCGCGCGGCCGCGGCGGTGCGCGCGCTGCCCGCGCGCGAGAGGCCCGAGGTGGCGATCGCCGACTACCGCGACGCCGATTCGATCGCGGAGTACACCGCCCGGTGCGAGGCGGCGGTCCACCTCGTGGGCCTCCTCAAGGAGACGCGCGCGAACCGCTATGTCGACGCGCACGAACGCGCGTGCACCGCGCTCTCCGCGGCGGCGGACCGCACCGGCCTGCGCCGGATCGTCTCGCTCTCGATCCTCGGGGCCGACCCCGACTCCCCGAACGCGTGCCTCGCGTCGCGCGCGCGCGCCGACGCGATCCTCTTGCGCGCGAAGACGTCTGCGGTGGTGATCCGTTTGCCGATGGTGCTGGGCGCAGGAGACCCCGCATCCGCTGCGCTCGCGCGCCAGGCGCGCGGGCCACGCGCGCGGCTGGTGCGCGGCGGCGCATCGCTCGACCAGCCGATCGCGGCGCGCGACGTGGTGTCCGCGCTCGCCGCGGCGCTCGACCGCCCCGGCCTCGACGACGCGGTGCTCGAGCTCGCCGGGCCCGAGTCGCTCCCGCACCGCGACCTCGTCCTGCGCGCCGCGTCGGTGCTCGGCACGCAGGTCTCGATATCAACCGTGCCCGCGCCGCTCGCCTGCGCCGCCGCCTGGCTCGCGGAGCGCCTCAGCACCGATCCGCCGATCACGCGGGCGATGCTTGGCGTGCTCGAACACGACGACGCGATCGACCCGGAGCCCGCGCGCGCGAAGCTCGGCCTCGCACTCACACCGCTCGACACCGCGCTGCGCGAGGCGCTCGCGAGCGGCGCGCGATGAGCGCGGCCGCGCCGACCGCCGTGCGCCCGAGGCCGCCGCTCTGGCAGCGAGCGCTGCCGTGGCTCGTGACGCTGATCTGCTTCGCCTGGCTCGGGCATCGGATCACGGTGGCGGCGGCGCGGCAGGGATTGTCCGCGCAGGCGTACCTCTTCGGCGTGTTCAGGACCGTGCAATGGCACGAATGGCTGGCGCTGTTGATCCCCTACTCCGCGTTCTTCTTCGTGGTCGATTCCACGGTGGTCTGGCGCGTCGTGACCTGGTTCAACGCACCGGTGCGGTGGACGGAGATCCTGCCGATCCGCGCTAGCGCCTACATCATCTCGATCTTGAACGAGCAGGTCGGCAAGGGCGCCATGGCGCTCTATCTGAACCGCCGCCACGGCGTACCGGGCTGGGAAGTCGGATCGTCGATGCTGTTCATCATGGTCTGCGAACCGCTCTACCTCACGTTCTGGGCGCTGATCGGCTACGCGATCGCGAGGGATGAGCTGCCGCAGCCGTTTCGCATCGTGCCATGGGTCGCATTGGGGGTATTCGCCGCGTTGGCGATCTGGGTCGCCTATTTCCGGGGCTGGGTCGCTCCGAGTTCGACGCTGCGCCAGAAGCCCATCTTCAAAGCGTTTCGGGAGGCCCGGCCGATGCACTATGTCGCGGTAGCGGCGCTGCGTTCCCCGGCATTGCTGTCGGCGGTGATCGTCTACACGCTCGCGCTGCGGCTGTTCGGCGTCACCGTGAGCGTCGTCGACATGCTCGGCATCCTGCCGCTGATCTTCGCGGTCGCGGCGATTCCAGCGCCGATGCGCGCGGCCCCGATCATGCTCTGGGCGGTGCTCTTTCCGGATCGCCAGGCCGAGGTTTCGGCCTTCGGATTCGTCGTGCACAACTTCTTCATCTTCTTCAACGCGACGATCGGGCTCCTGTTCGTGCGCCGCGCGAAGCGCGAGCTCCTGACCGCACCCGACCCCGCGCGGTGATCGCTATTTCACCGGAGCGGCGGGATCCAGGCGCACGAAGTATCGCGGCGGGAATCCGGTCATGAATCGGAAGCCGAAGCTATGGGGGTGCTCGCTCTCCACGCGGTCGTGCTCTGCTCCGGTGACGGGCACGGCGATGAAGTCGCCTTTCACGCCGTCGATTGCGACCTGCACGTGCGGATTCTGGAGTGCCCGGTGGTACCACGCGCGCGGCCAGTGATTGGCGGCGACATAGATTTGGCCATCGCTCACGAGCCGCGTCACGACCCGGTCGTGCGGAGCCCCCGCCTCATCGAGCGTAGTGATCACGATCGTCGAGTCGGGCGTCGGCTGCATGAATCCGATCAGCGACTCGAATGCGGTGACGAGCCCCGCGTAGGCCAGCAGCGCGACCACGGCGATCTTGATGGCTTTCATCGATGGACTCCCTGGTGGGTCCGCGGACGTTAGCGCCACTTCGAAAGGAGCCAGAACACCCCCGAGAGCACGAGACTCGCGACCAGACAGGTTGCGATCGGAAAATAGATGCGCAGGCCGGGCCGCTCGATCCGGATGTCGCCCGGGAGCCGGCCGAGCGGCAGCGAGGGAAAGCTGTAGAGGAGCACACCGAGCGCGACGACCACCATCCCGACGATGATCAGCGTGCGGCCGACCGAACTCATCCGAGCGTCCGGTGGCGGGTCTCGGAAGCGAGGAACACCGCGGCGATGCTGACGAGCGCCATGACGATCAGGTACGACGCGAGCGCGCCGCGGCCGTAGGGCAGCAGCGCGGTGGCAATGAACGGCGATAGTCCGCCCGCGAGCACCGTCGAGAGCTGGGCTCCGAGCGACGCCCCACTGTAGCGGACACGCGTGCCGAACAGCTCGGCCAGGAACGCGGCCTGCGGCCCGTACATCGGCGCATGCGCCACCGCGAGTGCGATCGCTAGCGCGAGCCAGACCAGCGGCGGCGATGCCGTGTCGATCAGCCAGAACAGCGGATACGCGAACAACACCGTGAAGCCGGCGCCAAACAGGTAGACCGGCCGCCGTCCCACCCGGTCGGAGAGCGCCCCGCAGAACGGAATCGCGGGCAGCATGCACGCCGAGCCGATCAGGATCGCGTTCAACACGATCTGCCGATCGAGCCCCACCTTCTGGGTCCCGTACACGAGCAGGAACACGGTGTAGACGTAGAACGAGCTGTTGTCCGCGACCCGCGCGCCCATCGCGAGCAGCACCTCTTTCGGATGGGTGCGCAGAACCTCTACGACCGGCTGCCGCGCCTCTCCTCGCTCCCGCTTGATGCGCGTGAACGCGGGGCTCTCGATGATCCGCAGCCGGATGATCAGTCCGACCCCGACGAGCACGATGCTGAGCAGGAACGGGATGCGCCATCCCCACGACAGGAACTGATCCTCGGGAAGGCTCGCCGCGAGCGCGAACACCGCGGTCGACAGCAGCAGGCCGGCGGGCACGCCGATCTGCGGCCAGCTCCCGTAGAAGCCGCGCGCGTGGCCGGGGGCGTGTTCCACGGCCATCAGCACCGCACCGCCCCACTCTCCGCCGACACCGAACCCCTGTGCCGTGCGCAGTACGACCAACGCGACGGCGGACCACAGTCCGATCTGCTCGTAGGTCGGGAGCAGGCCGATGCAGAACGTCGCGATGCCCATGATCATCAGCGTCAGCACGAGCATCGACTTGCGGCCGACCCGATCGCCGTAGTGGCCGATCACGATTCCACCGATCGGGCGCGCGACGAACCCGACCGTGTAGGTGGCGAACGCCGCGAGCGTTCCCATGCGCGGATCGAACGTGGGGAAGTAGAGCCGGTTGAAGACCAGCGCCGCCGCCGTGCCGTACAGGAAGAAGTCGTACCACTCGATCGTGGTGCCGATCAGGCTGGCGAACGCTACCAGCCGGACCGAACCCGGCCTGTTCCGCACCGATCGCCCGAGCGCTAGGCCGGAACGGGCGCGAGCCGGAGCGCATTCTCGGGGCACGCGTCGATGCAGAGCTGACAGGCGTGACATTCGGCAGGGCGAACCACGAACGCCTGGCGATTGCCGTGCGCCCACGCCCTCAGCTTGCCCACAAACGTGAGCGACGCGCGATCCGAAGCGTCGAGCGCGCGGATCTCGAACACGTCGTACGGACAGACGCGGACGCAGTCCTCCTTGCCCTCGCATCGGTTGCGATCGACGACGGGCGCGACCTTGCCCGGCTCACCGCGGCAATCATTCGACATCCCCACTCCTCCGCGTCGAAACGCGTGCTGGCTAACTAGCATCCCGTCCCTGGATCTCGCGCGACGCAGATCGCCGAGAATCCGTCGCCCGCGCTGCGCAGGTTGGTGACCTGCCCTGGTACACGCGTGCGCCGAGCAGCAGGATCTCGCCTCGGTAGGCGTAGGCGCGCACGTCGAACTTCATCTCGCGCGGGCCGTCATCCGGAACAGCATCTCCACCGTGCGTCGGATCGAGAAAGTGATCGTGCGGCAGCGCGACGATCGTGCGGCCGGCATACGGGATCGCCGGCGCGCCCACCGATCATCGCCCCGGGGCGAAGGAGCGCTCCTCGAGCACGGCTTCCGCGGCGGTGCTCGCCGCCTTCTGCAGATCCACGCTGCGCGCCTCGCTGTTCTTGCGCCGCACGATCTCGGCCTTGCCTTCGGCGACTCCCTTCGGGCCGATCGTCACGCGATAGGGAATCCCGATCAGGTCGGCATCCTTGAACTTCACGCCGGGCCGATCGTCGCGGTCGTCGAGCAGCACCTCGATGCCGGACGCGCGCAGCGCGTCGTAGACCTGGCCGCCCGCCTCCGCTACAGCGGCGTCGTTCGGCTTCACGAGCGTCACCACCACTTCGTAGGGAGCCACCGCCATCGGCCAGATGATCCCATTCGCGTCGTGGCAGCGCTCGACCACCGCCGCCATCGCGCGCTCGATGCCGATTCCGTACGAGCCCATGATGATCGGCCGCGATGCGCCTGCCTCATCGAGCACCTTCGCACCGAGCACTTCGCTGTACTTGGTGCCGAGCTTGAAGATGTGGCCGACCTCGATCGTCTTCACCACGCGCAGCGGCTCACCGCACGACGGGCACCCCTCTCCCTCGCGCACCTCGCGCAGGTCGAGCCAGTGCTTTACGGCGATGTCGCGCTCCACTTCCACGCCGCGCAGGTGATAGTCGTCCTCGTTCGCGCCTGTCGTCATGCCGCGGCGGCCGTCGAGCGCGAAGTCGGCGATGATCGTGCGCCCCGTGACGCCCACCGCTCCGAGGCTGCCCGGGCCCGCGCCGAGCGCGGCGCGGATCTCCGCCTCGCTCGCGGGGCGGATCTCGCGCGCCTCGACCTGGTCGTGGAGCTTCTGCTCCGACAACGCGTGATCGCCACGCAGCAGCACGAACACGAGCACGCCGTCCACGGAGTAGACGAGCGTCTTGATCTGGCGCTCGGCCGGCGCACCGCCCGGGAACCGCGCGAGGTCCTCGATCGTGCGGACGCCGGGCGTGGGGAAGCGCTCTGGCGCGCCGCCGCTCGGCGGGTCCTCGGCCGTCGCCAGCTGCGAGGTGGCCTTCTCGACATTCGCCGCGTAGCCGCACCGCGCGCAGCTCGCCACGAAGTCCTCACCCGCGTCGCTCTCGACCATGAACTCGATCGACTCGCTGCCGCCCATGCTGCCCGACGACGCCTCGACCGCGAGCGTGTCGATGCCGCAGCGCATGAAGATCTTCCGGTAGGCCTCGAAGTGTCGCTGGAACGAAGTGTCGAGTCCGGCCTGCGTGACGTCGAGAGAGTACGAGTCCTTCATCGTGAACTCGCGCACGCGCAGCACGCCCGACTTCGGCCGCGGCTCGTCGCGGAACTTGGTCTGGATCTGGTACCAGATCTGCGGCAGCTCCTTGTAGCTGCGCAGCTCGCCCGCGAGCGTCGCGAATACCTCCTCGTGGGTCATGCCGAGCGCCAAGTCGGCGCCCTTGCGATCCACGAGGCGGAACATCTCCTCGCCCATCGCCTGCCACCGCCCGGAGCGCTTCCAGACCTCGGCGGGATGCAGCGCGGGCAGCTTGAACTCCTGCCCGCCGATCGCGTCCATCTCCGCGCGCACGATCCGCGTGATCTTCTGGCACACGCGCTGACCGAGCGGCAGCAGCGAGTACGCGCCCGCCATCAACTGGCGCACGTAGCCCGCGCGCACAAGCAGCTTGTGGCTCGCGGCCTCGGCGTCGGCGGGGTCGTCGCGCAGGGTCGGGATGAAGGCTTCGGACCAGCGCACGGTTGCACCTCGTAGGGAGAATCTGGAGGCTAGTCGAAAGGCACTCCGAGCGCCGGAGCCGCGTCGAGGAAGGCGCGCAGGATCCGCGCGAACACCGGGCCAGGACCGCCGAGCCGCTCGCCGTCCAGGCTGCGCACGGGCACGAGGCCCGCCCCGCTGCCGGCGAGGAACGCCTCGCTGCACGCGAACAGATCGAAGCGGCCGATCGTGCGCTCGTACGCAGGGATTGCGAGGTCGCGCGCGAGCTCGAGCACGGTGCGCCGCGTGATGCCCTCGAGTGCGCCGTCGGTCGCGGGCGGCGTAGCCAGCGCGCCGCCGCGCACGCAGAAGATGTTTGCCACCGCCGCCTCGGCAATGTCGCCGCGCGCGTTCAGCACGAGCGCTTCGTCGGCGCCGTGCAGTCGCGCTTCGCGTTTCGCGAGCACGTTGTTCAGGTAGTTGAGGCTCTTCACGCGCGGGTCGAGCACGTCGGGCGGCGGCCGGCGCACGCTCGCCGTCACGAGGTCGAGGCCCTCGCTCTGCTGCCGCTCGTCGTAGAGGCGGATCCGGTCGACGATGCAGAACAGCCGTGGATCACGGCACGGCAGCGGGTCGACACCGAGCGCGCCGACCCCGCGCGTGCACACGAGCCGCACGTAGGCCTCGCGCTCTCCGAACGCGCGCGCCGTCTCGAGCACCGCTGCGCGCGCGACAGTGGTGCCGCCCGGCAACGCGAGCCCGATCGCGCGCGCCGCGGCCGCGAAGCGCTCGAGGTGATCGCCGAGCCGGAACACACGGCCCGCCCTGATTCGGATCCCTTCGAAGATGCCATCGCCGTAGAGCAGGCCGTGATCGTTGATCGGGATGCGCGCGTCGGCGAGCGGAATGACGCGGCCGTCCAGCCACGCGCGCGCGGACGGTTCCGCAGCGCGTTCAGTCATGGCGCGTTCCCGCGAGCCGCCCAGCGACGTACTCCGCGGCGGCGCGCACGCGCGCGCGCAGCGCGGGCTCGCGCTGCGCGTCGAGGCGGGGCGCCGGCGCGCCGAGAGCGAGCGCGCCGCGCAGGCAGCCGCGCACCGAAATCGGCGCCGCGAGCACCGAGAGCCCGGGGATCCACTCCTCGTGGCTCGTCGCCGTGCCCTCGCTGCGAGCGCGCTCCACGGCGCGCGCGAGCTCGGACGCCGTCGCGGGCGTGTGGGCAGTGAACTGCTCGAGCGGCTCGCCTGCGGTCACCGCGCCGTCGCCGAAGGCGAGAAAGAGCTTCCCCACCGCCGTGGCATGGACCGGAACCTCGGATCCGACCCGCGGCGACGCGCGCAGGAAGCCGGTGCCCTCGACCTTGTCGAGCACCACGAGGCTGCGCGCGCGGGCGGCCACCAGGAACACCGTCTCCCCCGTGGCGCGCGCCTCGCTCTCGAGCGCGGCGCGCGCAGCCGCGACGAGCGGCTCGCGGTCCTGGGCGCCGAGCCCGAGCGCCACGAGACCGAAGCCGGGCTCGTAGGCCCCGTGCTCGTCCTGCTGCACGAGGCCGCGGCGCACGAGCGAGGCGAGCAGCCGGTGCGCGCTCGATTTCGGCAGCCCGAGGGCGCGACCGAGCTGCGTGACGCCGACCGGCCTCGGCGCCGCGTGCAGGTGGAACAGCACGTCCACGGCCTTCTCGACACTCGTGAGCGATTGCACGGCGATCCTCCAAGTTAGAAGATCGCAGGTTCCATATCTCGGAATCAAGTTCTTTTCTATGGAACCAGATCATCGATCGAGAAGGGCGAGCACCCCCGTGTAGGTCAGCAGCTCGGCGCGGCCCGCAATTGGCCCGAGCTCGCACGACCCGAACATTCCCGCGATCGGCGCGCCTCCGAGCGCCTGGTCGAGATAGGCCGACTCGAGCCCGGGCACGCCAAAGAATCCCGCGCCGCGCGCACAGCAGTCGAAGAACAGCCCGAGCCCGGGCCGCTCTGCTCCGAGGCCCTCGAGCATCGCCTTGAGGTCCTCGCGCGCCGTTTCGGGCTCGCGGTGCACGAGCGCGATCTGGTCGCCCTTCTCGAGCGCCGCCGGAATTGCGAACGCATTCGCATCCGGCGCGAACCCCGCGATATTGCGGACGAGATAGCCGCCCGGAGCCAGCGGGGCGCAGGGGTCGCGCGGCAGCGCCGCGAGCACGAAGGCGGCCGCGCGGCGCAGATCGTCGGCGAGTGGCTCGCGCGCGACCTCCCGGAACACCTCGAGCGCGGGGCGCCCCTCGACCTCGAGGATCCACGGCCCCTGCACCCGGGTGACCGTGAGCAGCTCGGTCGCGGGGCGGCAGGCCTGCGTCACCCCGATCCGCCGCGCGCGCGCGCCGCGCAGCACCATTCCCGAGAGCGCTCCTTCACCGATTTCGGCCCCGCACCATACGAGCGGCGCATCCGAGACGGGATCGCCGGCACCCGCGCCCACCACCGCGGCCTCGCCCGCCGCGTCGCGGACCCGTGCGAGGAGGGCATCGGGCTGGAGCGCGCGCGGATCGGGGATCAGCACCACGAGATCTCCGTCCCGCGCGCCGCCCGCGAGCCGCGCCGCCACTTCCTCGCCCGCGATCTCCTCACCGCCCGTGAGCTCCGGCACCCAGAACGGCTGCGCGTCGAGTCCGCGCACTGCGAGCACCGAGACGCCTGCGCCGCCCTCCTCCTCGCGGCCAGCCCCGATCACGCCGTGCGCTAGGCCACCCGCGATCCGGCTCGTGCCGAGCTCGGCTCGGACCGTCGCCACGAGCTCGCGCGCCGCGCCGCGATGAATCGGTCCCGCGAACACGAACGCGGCGTCGGCACCGC
>DATFWW010000169.1:0-28732 GCA_035258825.1 Myxococcota bacterium | reverse complement strand
GTACCTGGCGTCGTGGTCCCCGCACCGCTGTCCGGGCACGAGGCGCAGCCCTCGGCGCGCATAACCCTCGCCCGTGCCCGCGCCGCACAGGTGGATCAGCGCGGCGAGGTCCTCCTTCTGTGCGGGCGTCGCGTTGCGGATCCCGTGCCGCTCGAGCGCGCCGGCCACCGCGCGGTCCAGGTACGCGGAGGTGAGCTCGACGGCGTGGCTCGGCACGATGCGGAAGTAGAGCCAGTTGAACCAGCAGGATCGCCACGCATACCACGGGCCGTCCATCGCGACGACGTGGCGGTGGATGCAGTAGCGGCGCGCCTGCTCGAAGGTGCCGTCCGTGATCTGGTACATGCCGACCGCGCTCGACGCGGGGCGATATACCTCGAACGGATGCAGGCTCCATCGCAGGCGCCAGTAGGTGCGCGCCACCGGGTTACCCGAGCCCTCCACCTGCGCGAGCGCGGCGAGGAACTCCGGGCTGATCGAGCTCGTGGAATGATTGCGGAAGATCGCCTCGTACTCGCGCCAGGTCTCCACGGGGCTCTTGTCGAGCGTGCCGCTCACGGGGAAGAACAGCTCGGTGGGCTTGCGGATCACCTGGTACGCGCCGTTCACGGTCGCCCAGAGGAGCAGCGCCGCGAAGAAGCCGAACGCGATCTGCGCCCACGGCGGAGCGCGCCGCAGCGCGCGCAGCGCGCGGCGGCGCGTGCGCGCGCTCGGCACGAGCGCGTGGAGCGCGTGCTTGCGCCGCCGCGGCGGGCTGCGTCGCTTGCGCCGGGGGACGGTGCGCGCCGTCAACGGACGCTCTCCTGCGCTTCGGCGTGCATCCACCGCACGAGCAGCGGCGAGAGCGTGAAGCAGATCAGTGCCGCGACCACCGCACCGACCGCGATCTGGCCGAACACGTCCCCGTACAGGTGCACGGTGGCGTTCGGTTCCGGCACGACCTGTGCGGCACCGTCCTCGCTGTGCACGCCCGTGAGCTGCGCGATCAGGCCGGCGAGATACTGCGAGAACGCAGTGGCCATGAACCAGCCGCCCATCACGGTGGAGACGATCCGCGCCGGCGAGAGCCGCGTCACCATCGACAGACCGACGGGCGAGACGCACAGCTCGCCGGTGGTGTGCAGCAGGTAGCCGAGCAGCAGCCAGCCGACGCCTACCATGCCGCGCGCGTCCGCGGTCTGGGCGCCTATCCAGAGCGCGCCGAAGCCGAGGCCGAGCTGGAGCAGCCCGAGCGCGAACTTCACGGGCGTGCTCGGCTCGGCGCGCCGCCCGGCGAGCCAAGACCACAGCGCCGCGAACGCGAGGCCGAACAGCAGGATGAAGATCGGATTCGCGGCCTGGAAGGTGGAGGCCGGAATCAACGCGCCGGCGCCGAGCGCGCGGTCGACGTTGCGGTCGGTGAAGTTGTTGATCGAGCTGCCGGCCTGCTCGAAGAACGCCCAGAACAGCATCGAGAAGAACATCAGCACGAGCGCCACGAACAGGCGATCGCGCTCGACGCGCTCGGCGCGCAGCGCCTCGAACAGCAGGAACGCGAGCGCGGCGCCGCCGAACAGCGCGAGCACGGCGCCCGCCACCCCGCTGCGCTGAACGCACAGCGCGACGAGCGGCAGCGCGACGGCCACGCCTGCCGCCACCGGCGCCGCCGTCCGGCCCGATGCCGACGCGGGCGGCCGGCCGACGTCCGCGGGCAGCCCGCCGCGGCCGAGCGCGGTGGCGGCGATCGCAGCCGCCGCGGCGAGCGAGAGCGCGACGAATGCGTTCACGGCGAGCTGATAGGCGTTGTTCTGGAGGAACAACAGGGACGCGCTCGTGGCGAGCGCCCCGGCGGCGATCAGGACCTGGGTGACCCGCACCGGCGCGACGAAGACGGCCACGCCCGTGAGCATACCCAGCGTCGCGAGGCCGAAGCCGTAGTGCCAGCCGTAGGTCTCGCCGATGTAGCCGCACACGAGCGGCGACAGCGCGGCGCCCAGATTGATCCCCATGTAGAAGAGTGTGAAGCCGCCGTCGCGCCGCGCGTCGCCGGGCGGATACAGCTCCGCGACGATCGTCGAGATGTTCGGCTTGAAGAAGCCGTTGCCGCAGATCAGGAGCGCGAGCGCGGCGTAGAACGCCCAAGCGCGCTCGACCGTCATCATCGCGTGGCCCGCGGCCATCAAGAGGCCACCCCACACCACCGCGCGGCGCGCGCCGAGCAGCCGGTCCGCGAGCATTCCGCCCACGAACGGCGTCGCGTAGACGAGTGCGGTGTAGGCGCCGTACACCGAGTACGCGCGGCCGTCGTTCATGCCGAGAAAGCCCTTCAGCATGTAGAAGACCAGGAGCGCGCGCATTCCGTAGTAGGAGAAGCGCTCCCACATCTCGGCGAAGAACAGCGTGTAGAGCCCGACCGGGTGGCCGAACAGGGCCTCCTGCGATCGGTTCTCCTGGCCTTCGCTCGCCTGCGGCCTGCTGCGCGCGACTTGCCCCATCGGCCGGGATGATAGAGGGATTCGACTCCGCGCTTCAGTTCGCCCAGTAGACGTATTCGCCGCTGTCCTTGGGCGCGACGTTCAGCGGGTGATCGATCGCGATCGCGCCCTCGATCAGCGCGGCCAGGCCGGCTTCACCATCTGGGCGTCCTGCGCGGCGAGGAGCGCCGAGAGCTCGGCGAGCTTGTCGGGGCGCTCCGCGGAGAGATCGCGTCGCTCGGTGGGGTCCGCGTCCAGGTCGAACAGCCACGTCCGCTTCGGCCGCTCCGAGACCTGGAGCTTCCAGTCGTCGGCCAGGATCGTGCGGTAGTGGCCCGAACGCCAGAACACGGCGTTGTGCGGCCGGCCCTGCCCCTCTCCGCGCGCGAGCCTCACGAGGTCGACGCCGTCGATCACGCGATCGGCCGGCAGCGGCGCACCCGCCGCACCGGCCGCGGTGGCGAAGATGTCGACGTGCGCGACCGGTGCGTCGTAGCGCTGCCCGGCCGCGAGGCGCGCCGGCCACTTCGCGAAGAGCGGCGCGTGCACGCCGCCCTCGAAGAACGTCATCTTCCAACCGCGGTAGGGCTTGTTGATGTCGGGCAGCCCGATGTAGTCCGCGCCGCCGTTGTCGCTCGTGAAGATCACGAGCGTGTTTTCTTCGAGCCCGTTCGCGCGCAGCGCGCCGAGCACCGTCCCGACGCCGCGGTCGAGCGCGCGGATCATCGCCGCGTACACGCGCAGCGTGTGGTTCTGGATCTGCAGCAGCGCCTCGTAGTCCGAGCGCAGCGCCTGGAGCGGCGTGTGCGGCGCGTTGAATGCGAGGTAGACCAGGAACGGGCGGTTGCGGTTCGCCTCGATCGCGCGCGCGGCCTGGTTCGCGAGGTAGTCGGTCATGTACTGGTCGGGTGCGAAGCGCGGACCGCGGTCCTTGCGCACCGCGAACGGCAGGTTCGCCCAGAGGAACTGGTCGACCGGGTCGAAGTCTTGCACCGAGTTGACGGCGTTCGCGTCGTCCGGGTCGAGGTACATCGACGCGCCGGACAGGAAGCCGAGGTACTCGTCGAAGCCCTGCGCGTTCGGGTGCATCGGGGGTGCCTCGCCGAGGTGCCACTTGGCGAATCCGAGCGTGCGATAGCCGCGGTCGTGCAGGAGCTCGGCGATCGCTGTGGGTACCGGCCGGTCATGATCGACGCCCGCGACGGCGCGCACGTGGCATTGCCGGTGTAGCCGTGCGTGAACCGGACGCCCGCCGCGGCGATCCCGTCGATGTTCGGGGTGGGGACGGCGCCGTTCGCCACGCCGCCGCCGTCGAACGTGAGGTCGTTGTAGCCGAGGTCGTCGGCGACGATCACGACGATGTTGGGCGGGCGCGGGCTCGCCGGCGCCTGCGCCGGTGCTCCCAGGTGACCGGCCGGTTGGCCCGAACCGGGTCCATGATCCGGCCGATCACGCCCGGCACGCGCATCAGGAGCTGCTGGCGGTTCACCCAGAGCGCGACGACCGCGGCTAGCAGCAGCGCGAGACCGATCGTTTTCGCATGTTCCTCCTGGGTGTGGCAGTGTGCGGGAGCCGATTGGAGAAAAGCAATGATCGCGTTGTACCCGACCCAGGAGCAGATCCAGGCGCTGCTATCCGGTCCGCAAGACCGTCCCGTCGTGATGCTGAACCTGCTGCGTTTCAAGGACCGCGCGACCGAACCCGACGAGGGGCTGACCGGCGAGGAGGCCTACCAGTGCTATGCGGACGACATGACGCGCCTCGTCGCGTCGCGCGGCGGCCGCGTGATCTGGTCGGGCCGCGTCGACAGCCAGGTGATCGGCGATGGCGCGGAGGGCTACCACATGGCGGCGCTCGTCGAGTACCCGTCGCGCAAGGCATTCGTCGAGATCGCGATGAGCCCGGAGGTGGCGAAGATCGGCGTGCATCGCGCCGCGGGCCTCGAAGGACAGTGGCTGCTCGCGACCACGACTCGGGCGGGCAACGAGGCCGACGAAGTCGGCCGAGGCGCAGCGAGCCGAGGGCGAGCAAAGCCCGGAGCCCGAGCGCGAGCGATCAGCGAGCGCGAAGGCCCGGAGGAGTAGGCGTGGGCGATCCGCTGCGGATCGTCGGCGCCCCCGGTTCGCCCTACAGCCGCAAGCTGCGCGCGGTGCTGCGCTACCGCCGGATCCCGCACGCGTGGATCCAGATGGGATCGCGAGAGGCGCGCGAGCTGCCGCGCCCGCGCGTGGAACTGCTCCCGCAAGTAGTCCTCCCCGGAGCGCGCGAGGCGCTCACCGACTCGTCGCCGCTGATCAGGCGCCTCGAAGCAGAATTCGCAGGCCGCTCCGCGATCCCGGACGATCCCGCGCTCGCATTCCTCGACGCGCTGCTCGAGGACTACGCCGACGAGTGGCTGACGAAGGCGATGTTCCACTACCGCTGGGCGTTCGCGCCCGACATCGCGCAGGCCGCCGCGCTGCTGCCGCGCTGGCGGCGGATCGACGAGCCGGAGCAGGCCGCACGCGCAGCGGGCAAGGCGTTCGCGGAGCGCCAGATCGGCCGGCTCGGCGTGGTCGGCTCCAGCCCGACCACCGCGCCCGTGATCGAGGACAGCTATGTCCGCCTGCTCGGGCTGCTCGACGCGCGACTGCGGGAGGCGCCGTTCGTGTTCGGCGGGCGGCCGTCGGCTTCCGACTTCGGCCTCTACGGCCAGCTGACCCAGCTCGCGGGCTTCGACCCCACGCCGCGCGCGATCGCGCTCGAGCGCGCGCCGCGCGTGGCCGCGTGGGTCGATCTCGTCGAAGACCTCGGCGGGCTCGAGCCGAGCGACGGCGGCTGGATCGCGCGCGACGCGGTCCCGCTGTCGGTGCGAGCGCTGTTCGCCGAGGTCGGGCGCGTCTACGCGCCGTTCCTGCTCGCGAACAGCGACGCGCTCGCGCGCGGCGCCGACACCGTCCAGTGCGAGATCGACGGCCGGCGCTGGGTGCAGAAGCCGTTCTCGTATCAGGGCAAGTGCCTCGCGTGGCTGCGAGAAGGCTACGCTGCACTTGCGGCGGGCGATCGCCTGGCGGTCGATTCGGTGCTCGCGGGCAGCGGCTGCGCCGTGCTATTCGCGTGATCGGCGCCGAGCAGCTGCCGATCGCCTTCCTGGCCGAGAATGCGCACTCGGGCAGCGGCGCACCGCAGTCCGCCGTGGTGGCCGCCAATGCCTGTGCCGCGCTGGGCCATCGCGCGGACCTCGTGCTCCACCGCGCGTCCGGCTCGCTGCTCGCGGAGGTCTCGCCCGAGGTGCGCGTGATCGCGCTGGACGGCCGTCCCTCGTGGTCGGCCGTGCGCGCGCTGCTCGGCGTCGCCGGCCCCGCGCTGTTCGCCCGTTCGCTCGCCTGGCGCCGCCCCGCGGACTGGATCTACTGGTCGCTGCCCGAGCTCATCGTCTATCTCGCATCGATCCGACCGCGGTTGCTCGTGGCGTTCGGAATGAAGGTGGGCTCGGTCAACGGGATGCTCGCGCGGCTGCGACCGTCCCCGGCGACGAGACACGTGAGCGCGATGTCGATCCAGGCGTCCGCGTGGATCGCGCAGCGCCGCCGTGGCAAGCGGGGGCTCGTAAACTGGTACCGCGAGTGCGATGCGATCTTCGGCTGCTCGGAGGGCGTGGCCCGCGATGCCGAGCGCACCCTCGGCCTGGCGCCCTCGAGCATCTTCTCGCTCTTCGAGCCGGTCTTCGACACCTTCGAGGCACCGAGCGCTCCGCCTCGCCATCGCTGGCTTGCCGAACCCGGGCGCGGAGCGGGCCGCACCCCCGTGATCGTGTCGGCGGGGCGGCTGATCCCGCGCAAGGACTACCCGACGCTCTTGCGCGCGTTCGCGCGGCTCCGCGCCGGCCGACCGGCACGGCTCGTGATCTTCGGAGAGGGTCCGCTCGAGCGGGAGCTCACGGCACAGGCCCGTATCCTCGGCGTCGGTGACGACTTGGACCTGCCCGGACATCACGCCGACCTCGTGCGCGAGTTCGCCGGCGCAGACCTGTTCGCGTTCGCGTCTCGCGCGGAGGGGCTCGGCAAGGTGATCGTCGAGGCGCTCGCGGCCGGGCTGCCCGTGGCCTGCACCGACTGCCCGAGCGGGCCTCGCGAAATCCTCGGTGACGGCCGGTACGGGACGCTCGTGCCGGTGGGGAACGCGGAGAGGCTCGCCGCGGCAATGGCCGCGGAGCTCGACGCGCCGCGGCCCCGCGCGGTGCAGATCGAACGGGCCCGCGAGTTCTCGGCGCGAGTGTTCGTCGAGCGCCTGCTCGGGCGATTCGACCTCGCGCAGCCGGTCGGCCCGTCGCCGCCGATCTCGGCAATCGGCGACCTAAGCTAGGCGTTCGCGCGGGCGCCCGATAGCGCGCGGGCGCGCAGGACGACCTGGGTCCACCGGTCGCGCCCCGTGCTGCCGAGATCGACCCGGCTCTCCTCGGCGAGCCCGCCATCGGCGCAGATCCGCGCCACCAGGTAGTTGATCGAGCGCCAGTGGGTCGCTTCGAACTCGCCGGGCGTGAACCCCTCTTCGAAGCCGGGCAGCACATCCGCGACGAATACGCCGCCGGGACGCAAGACGCGTCGCACCTCGCGCACGAACCCCTCCAGATCCCAAACGTGATCGATCGCGTTGGTATAGACGGCGTCGACGGTGCCGTCGGCGAAGACCAGGTGATGGAAGTCCCCGTGCAGCACGTAGGGGTTGTCCGGCCCCGGGTTCACGTCCACGCCCACCGCGAAGTAGCCGAGTGCGACCAGTGCGCGGACCTCGGCGCCGAGGCGCGCTCCGAGACAGAGCACCGCGCGCGAGTCGGCGAGCGCCGTGCAGCCCCGGAAGCGGCGCAAGAACTCCGGAATCGCCACGCGCGCGTCCTTCTCCGTGCGGCGCTCGCAGATCCGGTCGAGCTTGCTGGACTGGTGCGCGAGATAGGCGTCGTAGTTCGGGTAGCGCCGCTGCGCGAGCTCGCCGTGCAGCCAGCGATCCGGGTCCACGAATCGATCGCGGCGCGCGCGCAACCTACGGGCGAACTTGGTGGCCTTTCCGCCAGCGCCGTAGCGCAGGCGCTGATAGATCCGCTTGATCGGCCGCGGTGCTCGCACGGACGCCCCCCCGAGACGGCGCTGGCTGGCCCGATCGCCGAGTCTAACTCCGGCTACACCGCAATCGAGGTTGTGCAGAGGCCGTGCCCGAGTGCGGTCCGCGGCTGCCTGGCGGGATCCCTGCTGGTGTCGCTCGGGGCGGCGCTGCCGCCGTGTGTCGCCCTCCTCGCGCTCGGCGTGTGGACCGGGGAGAACGCGGGCCTTCCGTCCGGAATGCGCCCGGTGACGTGGGACGAAGCCCACCGCGAACATCGGTCGACCGACAACCTACCGCTTGCGCTGGCTCCACGGCAGGATCCGCTTGCGCAGCCGCAGCGTCTGCGGCGTCACCTCGAGCAGCTCGTCGTCTTCCATCCACTCGAGCGCCCACTCGATCTCGAGCGCGCGCGGCGGCGTGAGGATCGTGTTCTCGTCCTTGCCCGCGGCGCGGATGTTGGTGAGCTTCTTCGCGCGAACGACGTTCACGTTGAGGTCGCCGCGGCGGCGGTTCTCGCCGACGATCATCCCCTCGTACACCTGCACGCCCGCGCCCACGAACAGCGTGGACCGCTCCTGGATGCCGAACAGGCTGTAGGCCGTGGTCTTGCCCGCCTCGGTGACCACGATCGCGCCGACGCCGCGGCTCGAGATCTCGCCCGCCCACGGCTCGTAGCCGCGCACGGTGCGGTGCAGCACGCCTTCCCCGCGCGTGTCGGACAGGAACTCGGTGCGATAGCCGAACAGGCCTCGGCTCGGCGCGACGAAGTGCAGCCGCACGCGGTCGCCGCGCTGCTCCATCGCCTCCATGCGGCCGCGGCGCTGCGCGAGCTTCTCCATCACCGAGCCGGCCGCGGTGTCGGGTGCCTCGATCACCACGTCTTCGACGGGCTCGCAGCGCTGCCCGTCGATCTCGCGCGTGATGATCTCCGGGCGCGAGACGGAGAACTCGTAGCCCTCGCGCCGCATCGTCTCGATCAGGATCCCGAGCTGCAGCTCGCCGCGCCCGGCCACCAGGAACGTCTCGGGCCGGTCCGACTCCACGACCGAGATCGCCACGTTGCCGAGCGCCTCGCGGCGCAGGCGCTCGTCGATCTGGCGGCTCGTGACGAAGCGGCCCTCGCGGCCCGCGAGCGGCGAGGTGTTGGCGGAGAAGTGCACGCGCACGGTGGGGGGATCGACGTGGATGCGCGGCAGCGGCTCGAGCGCGTCGGGATCGCAGACGGTGTCGCCGATCTCGATCGAGTCGACGCCCGCGAGCACGCCCAGCTCGCCCGCGCCCACCTCGTCGAGCTCCACGCGCTCGAGACCGCGCGCGCCGAGCAGCTTGGTGACGCGGAAGCGCTCGGTGGCGCCGTCGCGCCCGACGCGCACCACGGAAGCACCCCGCACGAGCCGGCCGCGCGCGACGCGCCCGATCACGAGCCGGCCGAGATAGTCGTCGTAGTCGAGGGTCACGGCCTGGAACTGGAGCGGCCCGTCGAGGTCCACCGCGGGCGCGCGCACGCGGTTCACCAACGTTTCGAGCAATGGCCGCAGATCGACGCGCGGCTGCGCGAGGTCGAGCACCGCCGTGCCCTCCTTCGCGGACGCATACACGACGGGGAAGTCCAGTTGTTCGTCGTCCGCCCCGAGGTCGACGAGCAGGTCGAACACCTCGTCCACCACCGCCTCCGCGCGGTGACCGGGGCGATCGACCTTGTTCACGACGAGCAGCGGGCGCAGCTCGTGCGAGAGCGCCTTGCCGACCACGAAGCGCGTCTGCGGCATCACACCGTCGACCGAGTCCACCACGAGCAGCACCGCGTCCACCATCGAGAGCACGCGCTCTACTTCGCCGCCGAAGTCGGCGTGGCCGGGCGTATCGACGAGGTGGATGCGCACGCCCTCGAACTCGATGCTCGTGTCCTTGGCGTGGATCGTGATGCCGCGCTCGCGCTCGAGATCCTCGCGGTCCATCACGCGCTCTGCGACCTGCTGGTTGGCGCGGAACGCGCCCGTGAAGCGCAGCAGCGCGTCCACGAGCGTGGTCTTGCCGTGGTCGACGTGCGCGATGATCGCGAGGTTTCTCAGGTCTTTGCGGGATTCGGCCATCACCCGTTCAACTTCGATCGCCTTCGGCTCGCTGCGCGCGGCCTTCGGCCGCTTGCAGTCAAAGCGCGAGGGGGAATTCCATGTGCTCGCGGTAGATGCGGTCGCGGTGCTCGAGCAGGGCGGGGTCGAGCGCCTTCGCCACGACCGGGCCCGGGGTTCCGTACAGACCGCGCACCATCTCGGGCATCGCGCACACGTCTGCCGGCAGCGGCGCCACGAGCGCGGCCATCGCAGCCCAGTAGATGTCGAGCGCGGACACGCGGTCGCCGACGAGGTAGCGCCTGCCCGCCGCGCGCTGCGCCGCGAGCCGCCCCGCCAGCACGTCGAGGATCTGCGCGACGCGCTCGGGCGCCGCGTCCGAGGCCGCGCGACTGTAGCCGTACTGGCGCGCCATGCGCGCCAACCCTTGCGGGGGCCCACCTTCGCTCGCCTTCGGCTCGCTGCGCGTCGGCCGGCTCCGTCGGCCTCCTTGCGCCTCGGGCGGCGTGTCGGAGTCGCCCATGCCCGGCCGCAGCAGCATCAAGCGGCGCAACCAACCGAAGCCGTTCTCGCCCATCAGCTCCTGCGCGAGGCCGAAGCAGACCACGCGGTCTTCGAGGCTCGCGGGCACGAGCGAGGGCTCCGGCTGCAGCCGCTCGGCGAGGAACAGGATCTCGTTCCAGGTCGTGCGCGGGGGCTCGTTCTCGTACACGGCGACCGGCGCGTTGCGGTGTCCGGTCCAGGCGAACAGCGCATCGTTGTCGGCGCCCGCGGTCTGCGCGACGCGCGCGAACGGTATCCCCTTCGCGTGGAAGATCCCCTTCGCTGCCTCGCCCCACGGGCCCGGCACGCCCGTGGTGAGGGCGAGCCGCAACCCGGGCAGCGCGCGCGCTCTCTCGACGTCGACATACTCCGCTTGCACGGCGGGCACCTCCCGGCGCATAGGGTTAGCCTGTATCGGCGCATGTCTGCCATCTCTCGAGCTCCGGAGGTCGACGCGCTCGCGCAGCGCTACCGGACCGTGCGCGCGGCCTCGCTCGCGCTGGCGGAGCCACTTTCTGCGGAAGACTGCGCGCTCCAATCGATGCCCGATGCGAGCCCCACCAAGTGGCACCTCGCGCACACGAGCTGGTACTTCGAGACGTTCGCGCTCGAGCCGGCGCTGCCGGGCTACCGCCCGTTCGAGCCCGCGTTCCGCGTGCTGTTCAACTCCTACTACAACGGCGTCGGCCCGCAGTACGCGCGCCCGCAGCGCGGCCTGCTGGCGCGCCCGTCACTCCCCGCGGTGCTCGCCTATCGCGAGCACGTCGACCGCCATCTTCTGCGATTGCTCGAAGACGACAAGCTCGACTCGGCGCTGCGCGACGTGATCCTGCTCGGCACCCACCACGAGCAGCAGCATCAGGAGCTGATCCTCACCGACCTCCTGCACCTGTTCGCGCAGAATCCGCTCGCACCCGTCTACCGCGAGCCGGCCGCGCGGCCCGTGCACGGCGCCGCTGCCGCGCCCGTGCGCTTCGTCGCGATCCCGGGCGGCCTGCGCGAGGTGGGCTACGCGGGCGCCGGCTTCGCGTTCGACAACGAGGGCCCGCGTCACCGCGTCTACCTCGAGCCATTCGCGCTCGCGAGCCGACCCGTCACCAACCGCGAGTATCTCGCGTTCGTCGACGCGGGCGGCTACCGCGATCCGGAGCCGTGGCTCTCCGACGGCTGGGCCGCGGTTCAGCGCAACGGCTGGGAGGCCCCGCTCTACTGGCAGCGGCGCAGCGACGCGTGGTGGACGTTCACGCTCGGCGGCGCGCGCGCGCTGGCGCTCGACGAGCCCGTGACGCACGTGAGCTTCTACGAGGCCGACGCCTACGCGCGCTGGGCGGGCGCCCGGCTGCCCACCGAGGTGGAGTGGGAGGTTGCAGCAGGCGACGCGCCGGTAGCGGGGAACACCGCCGAGAACGGCGCGCTGCATCCGCGCCCCGCCTCCGCGCAAGTCTCGCGCAGCGAGCCGAAGGCGAACGAAGACCATCAGGTGGGCGACGGTCTCGCGCAGCTGTTCGGCGACGTCTGGGAGTGGACGCGGAGCGCGTACGAGCCCTACCCGGGTTATGCGCCGCCGCCCGGCGCGCTCGGCGAGTACAACGGGAAGTTCATGGCCAACCAGATCGTGCTGCGCGGGGGATCGTGCGCGACGCCGGCGGATCACCTCCGCGCGAGCTACCGCAACTTCTTCTACCCCGACGCGCGCTGGCAGTTCAGCGGTGTCCGGCTCGCGAAGGACGACGCGTAGCACCGGGTCAACTGCGGCCGCCGCGCGGCCGAAGAGCCGAGGGTGCCGCGAACCGTTCTCCGGCTCGGCGCCGCTCTGTGCGCGATCGCGGGCTGTGCCGCGCCCGCTGCTCCGCCGCTCGATGCGGTCGAACCCGGCACGGAGGCCCTGTCGCCCCCGGTCGAGCCCGAGCCAAACATCGACGCACTCGAGCGCGAGGCGGACCAGTACACGACCCTCGGCCGCCGCGACCTCGCGGCGCCGCTCTACGCGCGCGCGATCGAACTGCGCGCGCCAGCCGATGCCGCGCGCACGAGCGACGCGCGCTCGCTCGCTGAGCTCGCGGTGATCGAGCACGACCGCGGTCATCTCGCCGAGGCCGAGCACTTCTACCGACGCGCACTCGCCGCCGAGGTCGAGGAGGACGGCGGGCGGGATCCGGATCTGCGCGCGCGGACTCTCGCGAGTCTCGCCTGGCTGCTCGGAGAGCGCGCCGCCGTGAGCATTGCGCACAAACATCGGGGCGAGGCGATCGACCTCTACCAGCAGGCGCTCGAGATCTGGCAGTCGCTGCAGCCGGCGAGCGACGAGCTCGTGGCCGAGACGCTCGCAAACGTCGCGCTGGTCGAACGCGCGCGCGGCCAGCGCGAGAAGGCGCGCTCGCTGCTCGCGCGCGCGCTCCCGCTCTACGAGAAGACACTCGCGCCAGGCGATCCCACGCTGGTGCGCGTGCGCGCGCTGCTCGCGGCGAGCGGTCCGCCTCCTCCCGAGCCCGATCCCGCCGAGGTCGCACGCGCGCTCGACCGCGAGGGCGCGGCGTATCTCGACAAGCGCGAGTACCAGCGCGCGCGCGTGCTGCTCGAGCGCGCGATCTCGATCCACGAGCGCGGCGTGACGGCGCCCGTTGAGCTCGGAGCGAGCCTTTCCTATCTGGGGCGCACCTACGCGGCGCTCGGCGACCGCGAGAACGCACAGTACGTGCTCCAGCGCTCGCTCGGGCTGCTCGAGCCCGCGCTCGGCAAGTTCGATCCGCTCACGCTCGCGACGCGCGCGAGCCTCGAGAAGGTGCGCACCGCCGCACCCGCGAGTGCGGAGACGCGCTGACGACGGCGGCGGCGGCGGTCGACGGGGGAACCCGGAACGGGACGATCTATCGGACCGAGGTCATGCGCGCGCACTACGAGGCGAGCGCACGCCGGAATCTCGCGGCCGCGCTCGATGAGCAGCGAGGCGCAGCCGAGCGGTCAACGGGCTAGCCCGCGAACTTCCGATACTGCAGCCGCGACGGGCGGTCGGCAGCGTCGCCGAGGCGGCGGCGGCGGTCGGCCTCGTAGTCCGCGTAGTTGCCCGCGAACCACTCGACGTGGCTGTCGCCCTCGAACGCGAGGATGTGGGTGGCGATCCGGTCGAGGAACCAGCGGTCGTGCGAGATCACCACCACGCAGCCCGCGAAGTTCAGCAGCGCCTCCTCGAGCGCGCGCAGCGTGTCGACGTCGAGATCGTTGGTGGGCTCGTCGAGCAGCAGCACGTTGCCGCCGCTCTGGAGCAGCTTCGCGAGGTGCAGCCGGTTGCGCTCGCCGCCCGAGAGCATGCCGACGCGCTTCTGCTGGTCTGCGCCGCGGAAGTTGAACGAGCCGACGTAGGCGCGCGTGTTGATCTCGCGGCCGCCGATCTTCATGCGCTCCTCGCCGCCGCTGATCTCCTCCCAGACCGTCTTCTCGGGGTCGAGCGCGTCGCGCGACTGGTCGACGTAGGCGAGCTTCACGGTCTCGCCGAGCCGCAGCGTGCCCGCCTCGGGCTTCTCCTGGCCCACGATCATCCGGAACAGCGTCGTCTTGCCGGCGCCGTTGCCGCCGATCACGCCGACGATTCCGCCGCGCGGCAGCTGGAACGAGAGGTCGTCGATCAACAGGCGCCCGTCGTAGCCCTTCGAGAGGTGCTCCACCTCGAGCACCAGGTCACCGAGTCGCGGCCCGGGCGGGATCGCGATCTCCACGGTCTCGGGCGCGCGCTCCTCCTCCTCGCTCGCGAGGCGCTCGAACGCGGCGATGCGCGCCTTGCCCTTCGCCTGGCGCGCGCGCGGCGACATCTTGATCCACTCGAGCTCGCGCTCGAGCGTGCGGCGGCGCGAGCTCGCCTGCTTCTCCTCGAGCGCAAGGCGCTGCTCCTTCTGCTCGAGCCACGAGGAGTAGTTGCCCTTCCAGGGGATGCCGCGGCCACGGTCGAGCTCGAGGATCCACTCGGCGGCGTTGTCGAGGAAGTAGCGATCGTGCGTGATCGCCACCACCGTGCCCGGATAGCTCTGCAAGTAGCGCTCGAGCCACGCCACCGACTCGGCGTCGAGATGGTTGGTGGGCTCGTCGAGCAGCAGGAGATCGGGCTTCTGGAGCAGCAGCCGGCACAGCGCCACGCGGCGCCGCTCGCCGCCCGAGAGCACCGACACGTCGGTCTCGGGTGCGGGCACGCGCAGCGCCTCCATCGCAACGTCGAGTGTGCGGTCGAGCTCCCACGCTCCTTTTGCATCGATCTCATCCTGGAGTTGAGCCTGCTCCTCGAGCAGCGCATTCATCTCGTCGTCTTCGAGCGGCTCGGCGAACTTCGCCGAGATCTCCTCGAACCGGGCGATCAGCGCGCGCGTGTCGCCGACGCCCTCTTCCACGACCTCGCGCACGGTCTTGTTTAGATCGAGCGCGGGCTCCTGCGCCAGATGACCCACGCGCACGCCGGGCGTCGGACGCGCCTCGCCGAGGTGGTCGTCGTCGAGGCCCGCCATGATCTTGAGCAGGCTGCTCTTGCCGGCACCGTTTGCGCCGAGCACGCCGATCTTCGCACCCGGGAAGAACGCGAGCGTGATGCCCTCGAGGATCACGCGGTCGACGCCGACCACCTTGCCGACATCCTGCATCGTGTAGACGAACTCGTGCGCCATAATCGCTCCATGTCTGCGGGGCGCCCGCTCGATGGGCTTCGCTCGCCTACGGCTCGCTGCGCGAAACTTGCGGCGGGCGCGTATTCTATCGGTCTGGCCGTGGCGCTGCTCGCGACTGCCGCGGCGCGCGCGGCGCCGGCCCATCCCGAGGTGCTCGTGGTCGTGAACGACGCGAGCAAGACGTCGGTCGCGATCGGGGAGGCCTACCTGCGCCTGCGCGGCGTACCCGCGCAGAACCTCGTCCACCTCCAGGTGCCGCTCGGTGACGACGCCGCGCTCGCGACTCCCGCACACGAGCGGATCGACCGCGCGGGCTACACCGCGCGCGTGCGCGACCCGATCGCTCGCTTCCTGCGCCAGAACGATCCGGGCGGGCGGATCCGGATCCTCGTCACCACCAAAGGCGTGCCGATGCGCGTCGAAGACGACGAGCCGGGCGTGCGGCCCGACCAGCGCCGCGCGGCCGCGGTCGACGCGGAGCTCGCAGTGCTGTTCTCGCCGCTCGAAGGCCATGCGGGCATCGCGGGCGCCGCCAATCCCTATTTCCGCTCGAGTCTGCCGTTCGAAGCGTGGCGCAACCGCTACCCCGATGCGCCGCTGCGCTATCTCGTCGCCCGCCTCACGGGCTACCCCGACGACCCGGACCCGAACACGGGCGTGCCGCGCGACATCGCGGCGCTGCTCGCGCACGCGGTGGCGCCCGATCCCGGCGGCACATGGGTGATCGACGAGAATCCGCACCAGCATTCCGGCTATCACGCGGGCAACTTCGCGATGCTGCGCCCCGCCGCCGCGGCGCTGGGCGCGCTCGGCGCGCCGCTCCTGCACGACACCGCGCCCGAATTCGTCTCGGGCGTCGATCTGATCGCGGGCTACGCCTCGTGGGGCAGCAACGACGCCGACCATCCGCCCCCGCCCTACTTCGGGAAGATCTCGGGCCGCGACTACCCGGGCCGCTTCGCCCCGCGCTCGATCGCCGTCACGCTCGTGAGCACGGATGCGCGCACCTTCAGCCGCGTGAAGGAACCGTACGGACAGTCGCTGATCGCCGATCTGATCCATCTCGGTGTCGGCGGAGCGGCCGGAAACGTCGACGAGCCGCTGCTCGCGGGCGTGGCGCGGCCGATGCTGCTCGTCGACTACGCGCGCGGCGCGCCCGCCGCCGAGGCGTTCTACCGCAACGTGCCCTACCTCTCGTGGATGAACCTCTACGTCGGCGATCCGCTGATGCAGGTCGCGCGGCCGTTCGCGGCGGTAGCGGACAGCGACGGCGACGGCGTGCCCGATCGGCGCGACGACTGCCGCGAACAGCCGAACCCCGATCAACGCGACAGCGACGGCGACGGCTTCGGCGACGTCTGCGACGGCGACTTCGACCAGGACGGCGTGGTCGGAGCGTCCGACGTGGTGCTCTTCGAGCGCGCCCTTCGCACGGGCGCGCGCCTGCCGGGAGCCGACCTCGACGGCGATGGCGTGGTCGACGACCGCGACCGCTCCGTGCTCACCGTGGAGCTCGGCCACCCGCCCGGCCCCGGCAGCGGCGACCTCGCCGCGCTCCGCTCCCATCCCTAGCGGCGGTCAAGTCAGACGCGCGGAGTTCCGATCGGAACGGAAACGGGAGGTCTCCTTGGCCGGGTTGCCCCACGAGCATCATCTCGCCCGCTTCGAGGCGAGCCCGGACGACCGCGTGTCGTTCGAGTTCCTCGAGGAGCACCTGTTCATGCAGGCCGACTGGCAGGGCCTGGCCGCCTTGTACCGCCGCCGCCAGGCCGCGCCGTCGCTCGCGGCCAACGCGCGGCAGCGCGCCGAGATCGCCATGCGGCTCGCCCAGGTGTGCGAGGAGCGGATCGGCGACGCCGAAGGAGCGATCCGAGCCTACACCGAGGCCGTTCAGCTCGAGCCGAGATTGCGGCGCGCGCTGCGCCAGCTCCGCAGCCTCTACGAGGCGCGCGAAAGCTGGGAGGCGGTGCTGCAGGTCGGCGAGCAGGAGGCGGCGCTCGCGGAGTCGGCCGAGGAGCGCGCGCGCGCATACGTGTTGATGGCGGACGTCTGGCAGCGCTACCTCGGCGACGCGGAACAGGCCGAGCAGCTCTACGCGCGCGCGCGCACTGAGGGATGGACCGATCCGCGCGCGGGCGCCGTGCCTGCCGCGCCACCCGAACCCTCACCCGCACCGGGGCCGCCCCCGGCACCGGCCAACGCGGCGCCGCCGCCGAGATCCGAGCCCGCGAAGTGGCTGCTCGCCGACGCCCAGTTCGAGTTCTACCCCGATCTCGAATGCGACCTCGAGGTCGACGATCCCGCGGACGACGTGAATATCGCCGTCGCGCCGATCGGCGATGAGCCGCAGCTCACGATGCCCGACTTCGCGTCCGAGCCGGCCGAGCGCGAGCCGTCCGCGGGCGCGCAGCGATCCGAGCGCGTGCTAGGCGTGCTCGAGCGCAAGCTCGCCGACCGCGAGGCGCGCAGCGCCGGTCTCGACGCCGAGTCGCTGCACCTGCGTTTGCGCATCGCCGAGCTGCGCGCGGGCGT
Source organism: Myxococcota bacterium (assembly GCA_035258825.1). Taxonomy (GTDB): domain Bacteria; phylum Myxococcota_A; class UBA9160; order UBA9160; family SMWR01; genus JAHEJV01. The sequence continues at coordinate 11,407 of DATFWW010000169.1, read as the reverse complement.
GCTCCGGGATCCGGTAGCGGCGATCGCAGCGCTCGAGCCCGCGCTCGCGAGGCCGAGTGCGCTGCGCGAGGTCGCGCCGACGCTCGCGGGTCTCTACGAGCAGCTCGGCCGCACCGAGCCGCTGATCGACCTCGCGGAACGCGCCGCGTCCGCGTCGGAGCCGCGCGAGCAGCGCATATTCTGGCTGCGCCGCGCGGCGGAAGCCGCGCGCGCCGACGGCGCGCCCGAGCGCGCCATCGAGTGCTACCAGCGACTGCTCGCGGACGCGCCGCACGATCACGCCGCGCGCGCGGCGCTCGGCGACCTGTACCGCAGCCGCGGCTACGCGGAGCCGCTGGTCAGCCTGCTTCGCGAGGAACTCCCGCGCGCGGAGCTCGACCGCGAGCTCGAGCTCCAGCTGGAGCTCGCGTCGCTGCTCGCGGAGTCGCTCGGCAATCCGTCGGGCGCGCTCCCGCACCTGCGCCGGTGCCTCGAGATCGAGCCCACACGCGCCGACCTGCTCGAGTGGGCGCTCAGCGCGGCCGCGATGCGCGGCGGTCCGCTCGCGCAGCTCGACCTCGTCGACCACGTCTGCGAACACGCCGAGGCCGAGACCGCTCGCGCGGCACTGCTCGCGCGCCGCGGCGCACTGCTCGCCGACGCGCTGCGGTGGAACGAGGAGGCCGCCGAGAGCTGGCGCGCGGCGCTCGCGCTCGACCCGGATCAATCGCTCGCGCGGGAGCGGCTCGCGGCGGCGTAGCCCCTCACCCCTTGCGGATCACGAGGTCGAGGTCGGGCTGCAGGAAGCCGGGATGGATCTCCGGCGCGATCTGCGCGAGCAGCCGCTCGTACCGGTAGGCGGTGGTGCGCCGCCGGCGGAGCCAGGACAGCAGGGGGAACCGGTGCCGGCCGCGATGGAAGTGGGTCAGGCTGCTCACCACGTCCAGCCGCTGGACGGAGCCCAGCGACAGATCGAAATCGTGATAACTCACGCCGCGCCCGCGCCGCAGGAAGTGCAACAGCGATTCCCCGTCGAGCTCGCGGTAGCGCTCCCGGATGCTCTCGCGCGGGCTGTGGCGCGAATACTCGAAGGCGACCTCGTCCGGGAGCCAGTGGAAGAACGGGAGCAGCGACGTGTGCGCGTCGTGGAACCAGAGCCGGTTTGGCGTGTCGACCACGCACCAGAGATCGCCTGGGGCGAGCAGCTGCCACGCGCTGCGCATCGCCGCCCTGCGCTCCTCGAACGTCATGTGCTCGAGCGAGGCGTAGAAGATCACGAAGTCGAAATGCTCGCCGTCGAGCTTGTCGATCACCTCGGCGGCGTTGCCCACCACGAAGCAGGCCTCGACGCCGTGGAGCTCGCAGCGGCGGCGCGCGACCTGGACCGAGCGCTCGCACAGGTCGAGCGCGGTGACCCAGCTGCCCTGCTCCGCGAGCGCGACCGTCGCGCAACCCGTGCCGCAGCCCACCTCGAGCACGCGGGCACCCTCGAGCGGCCGCGCGGCGTCGAGCCACGGGATCACGCGGTCGCGGTCGCGCGCGAGCCGGCCCTCCAGGTGATCCCCGAGATCGCGGCGACCGGCTTCGCTCTCCAGATGGTCCGGAGCGGCATCGGCGAAGTACAGCCGGCATAGCGCATGGCGCAGCGCCGCCAGCCGGTTCGGATCCAGCGCGCGATGGCGCGCGGCCAGGTGCCGGGGTAGCGGGGGCGTGAACGGCGAGCGTCCCACGAGGACCTCCTGCGGATCGTATCGGCCGTTCGACCGCGCCGGTGGAGCCGCGCGGTCAGGCGTGCGCCACGAGACACAGCTCCGCGAACAGCTGGGGCCGCCAACGCGCGAGCGCCGCGTCGATCCGGCGGCCGAGCAGGTGCGGCGGCGTGACGTAGGGCGTCGGCGTGGTGCGCGCGAAGCCGCAGCGCTCGACGAGCAGCCGCGAGAGCGAGCGGTAGGTGAAGTAGTGGAGGTGGCCCTCGTCGTGTAGGTCCACCGGTGACCCCTCCCAGGTGGCGAGGCCCTCGTCGCGCGACGCGGTGGACGGGAAGCGGCCGAACAGCAGCTTGAGGCGCCGCGTGTACTTGGCGATGTTGGGCGTGTCGATGAACGCGAACCCGCCCGGGCGCAGCATCTCGCGCACGTGGCGCAGCGCCACGAGCGGATCGACGAGGTGCTCGACGAGCGCGAGCAGGATCACCGCGTCGTAGCCACCCGCGTGCTCGCCGGGCGGCGCTTCGAGGTCGAGCGCGGCGACTCGCACGCGCGGATCGGGGATCGACCGGCGCAGTCCCGCGAGCCGCGCCTCGGAGTACTCGGTGGCCGTGTAGCGATCGAACGGGACGCCGGCGGCCGCAAGGCTGCGCGCGACGAGCCCGTCGCCCGAGCCGATCTCGAGGATGTCGCCGCCGCGGAAGAAGCGCGGGAAGTAGGTGAGGCACGCCTCGTGTCGGCTCGCGGGCTCCGGGTGCGCATGCACGATTCCGGAGCGCAGCGCATCGCGCTCGGCGCCGTACTTCGCGTCGTAGTGGCGCGCGAGCCGCGCGGCGCCCGGCGGCGCCGGTCCTCCGCTCACGCGCGCGCCGCATCCGGCGCAACCGTGGACTCCGGCTCGCCGTCGCACCAGGTGACCGACCCCGACCCGCCCGCCGGCAGGCGCGCGCCTGGCGTGAGGATGCCGACGAGGTTGAGCGGGTCGGCCGCCGACAGCACCACGCGCTCGCCCGCGCGCGGCATGCGGCGCACCGCGCGCAGCGCGTCGACGGCGCCCGGCCACGCGTACTGCTCGCCCGTGAAGCCCGTGACGAAGCGCCCGCCGCGCACGACGCCGCGCGCCTCGAGCCGCCGCAGCGCGATCAGGAGCTCGCGCCACGACAGCGCGAGGTTCTCGCGCGCGAGGATGTCGTAGAACACGACGCCCCAGCGCGTGAGCAGCTGCTGCGCGACGAGCTCGGCGTGCGCGTCGGGGTCGCCCGGCGGCGGCGCGGAGAGGATCGCCCACCGTCCCTGTACCGCGCGGCCCGGCCGGCGCCGCGCGCGCGCCGCGCGCCGAGCCGAGCCTGCCGCGCGGCCGTCGAACAGCCCGCGCAGCGCGGCGATCCCGTCGGAGGTGATGTGCCCGCCGGCCACGAGCTCCCACAGCGCAGGCTCCACGGCGGTCTCGTCGACGCCCGCGCGCGTGGCGATCTCGGACTGGAACAGCGCGCCGCCGCGCTCGAGCGCGCCTAGCACCGCGCGCGCGGCCTCGCTCTCGGGCATCTCGGGTACCGAGCCGCCGCGCAGCGCGGCGAGCAGCCACGGCAGGTCCGCGCGCTGCGCGAGCGCGATCGGCGCCGCGCGCGAAGAGACGCGCCCGCCGCGGATCCCGAGCCGGCCCCACACAACGTCGCCGGACCAGCACAGGTCGTCGAGCCACGCCGCCCGGTATTCCGCGACGCGCGCAGGGAGCACCGACGACTCCCATGCACCCGAGGCCAGCTCGAGCCCCTGGAGCTGGCGGATCGCCGCGAGCGTGCCGGCGCGCCCTTCGCGCCGCGTGCCGGGGGCCACGCACTGCCAGCGCAAGAGGAAGCGCATGAAGTCGCGCGCGCTGACGGGCTCGATCTCGCTGCGCAGCCGGCGCTGCGTGTAGGCGTGGATGCGCGCGAGCAGGTGGCGAGCGCACACCTCGGGCTCGCTGCGCGCGGGGTCGAACGACCCGCGCAGCGCATAGCCCGCCACCTCGAGCGCGGCGATCCCGCGCTCGATCTGCGTCTCGGAGAGCCCGGTGCGCGCGGCGAGCTCGGATGCCGTGGCCGGGCCGACCACCGCGAGGTGGCCGCGCAGCGCCTCGGCGATCGCGGCGTCCTCGTCGCGCTCGAGCAGCGCGCGCGCCGTCTCGCGCTGCTCGGTCGCCACCCAGAACCCGCCGACCTCGGAGACGCGGCCAGCCGCCGCGAGCTCTCGGAACCACGCCTGCCATTCCGGGACCGGTTTCAAGATCACGAGTGAGAGCAGCGCGTCGTGGAGCTCCTCCGCGTCGCGCGGCGCCAGCGCCGCCTCCTCGCGCACGCGCGCCACCGCGGCCGCGTCGAGGCGCGCGAGGTCGCGCGCGGCCGCCGGCAAGCCGCGGCGCAGGCTCACCGCGCGCGTGCGGCGCTCCTCGAGCGGCGCATCGTCGAGGAACGTGTAGGGCTTGCTGTTCAGGATCTCGTGCGCGAGCGGCGACGGCTCGCTGGTGTCGCGCAGGTGGAGCTCCACCTCGCCGCGCTCGATCGCGCGCGCGAGCTCGACCGCGCCGCCCACGTCGAGCGCCTCGTGCAGACAGTCGTGCATCGTCTGGCGCACGAGCGGGTGATCGGGAAGCTCGATCGGGCCGGCCTGGTTCTCCTGGCACTGCGCGAGCCCGGGGAAGATCGCGGCCATCAGGTCGTCGGCTTCCATGCGCTGGATCGGCGGCGGGTTCTTGCGGCCGCCGCGGAAGCGCAGCACCGCGAGCGCGCGGCCGAGGTTCCAGCGCCAGCGCGCCGCGAACATCGGCGACGCGAGCACCGCCTGCGCGAGCGCCTCGCGCAGACCATCGGAGCGCAGCAGCGATCTCGTCATTTCGAGCGGGAAGCTGTGCTGCGGGCCGAGCGAGAGCACGATCGCGTCGTCGCTCGCGGCGGCCTGCAGCTCGAAGTCGAACGCGCGGCAGATCCGCTTGCGCGCTACGAGCCCGAGCGCGCGGTTGATCCGCCCGCCGAACGGCGCGTGCGCCACGAGCTGCATGCCGCCGCTCTCGTCGAAGAAGCGCTCCACGACGATCCGGCGGTGGGTCGGCAGCGCGCCGAGCGCGGTGTGCGATGCGTCGAGATAGGCCACCACCTGAGCGGCGCCCGCGGCGTCGAGCCCCGCGCGCGCGGCGAGCGCGGCGCGCGCCACAGCCGCTCCGCCCGCCACGAGGTGTCGCGACACCTCCTCGCGCAGCGCAGACACCTCTCGCGAGAGCTCGGCGCTGCGCGCGGGCGCCTCGCCGAGCCAGAACGGTACCGTCGGCGGCGCGCCGTGCGCGTCGCGCACGCGCACCACGCCCGCCTCGACGCGCCGGATCTGCCACGACGTGCTGCCGAGCAGGAACACGTCGCCGGCCATGCTCTCGATCGCCCAGTCCTCGTTGACGGTGCCCACGACCGTGTCGTCGGGATCGGCCACCACGCGGTAGTCGGCGGTCTCGGGGATCGCGCCGCCCGAGGTGAGCGCTGCGATCCGCGCGCCGCGCCGGCCGCGCAACACGCTGTTCACGCGGTCGCGGTGCACGTAGGCAGCGCGCCGGCCGCGGCCGGTCTCGATCCCCTCCGAGACGAGCGCGACCACCTCGTCGAAGTCGCTGTGCGCGAGCTCGGCATAGGGCGCCGCGCGGCGCACGAGATCGAACAGATCGGCTTCCTTCCAGGGCTCCGCCGCGCACGCCGCGACGATCTGCTGCGCGAGGATGTCGAGCGGCGCCACCGGCGGGTGTATGGCATCGAGCTCGCCCGCGCGCACGCCGCGCACCACCGCCGCACACTCGACGAGCTCGTCGCGCGTGGTCGGGAACAGGCGGCCCTTCGGCACCGCACCGCGCGCGTGGCCCGACCGCCCGACGCGCTGCAGGAACGTCGACAGACCGCGCGGCGAGCCGAGCTGGCACACGAGCTCGACGGGGCCGATGTCGATGCCGAGCTCGAGCGAGGCGGTCGCGACGAGCGCGGCGAGCTCGCCGTCGCGCAGGCGCCGCTCGATTCGCTGGCGCCGGTCCACGGCGAGACTCCCGTGATGGGCGGCGACGCGGTCGGCGCCGAGCTTCTCGCCGAGCAGGTGGGCGATGCGCTCGGCCTGGCGGCGCGTGTTCGAGAACACGAGCGTGGTGCGGTGCGCCTGGACCTGGCGCGCGATCTCGGCAACCACCTCGCCCCACTGCTCCATCGACGCCACCGCGGAGAGCTCGCTGCCGGGCACCCAGACCGCGAGGTCGAGCGCGCGCCGGTGGCCCGCGTCGACGATCTCACAGCGCGCTCCGCCGTCGGGAAGGGTCGCGTCCGCGGATGCCCCGACGAGCAGCCGCGCGATCCGCTCGATCGGACGCTGCGTGGCCGAGAGCCCGATCCGCGCCGGCCGCCGCTCGCACAGCGCCTCGAGCCGTTCGAGCGAGAGAGCGAGGTGTGATCCGCGCTTGTCGCGCGCGGTGGCGTGGATCTCGTCGACGATCACCGTCCGCACGCCGCGCAGCGTCGCGCGGCTGCGCTCGGCGGTGAGCATGAGGTAGAGCGACTCGGGTGTCGTGACCAGGATGTGGGGCGGGCGCTTGACCAGACTCGCGCGCCGCGATGCAGGCGTGTCGCCCGAGCGCACCTCCGCGCGGATCTCCGGCAGCATTGCGCCCCGCTCGCGCGCCGTCGCGGCGATCTCGGACAGCGGCGCGATCAGGTTCTCGCGCACGTCGCTCGCGAGCGCCTTGAGCGGCGAGACGTACACGACGTCGGTGGCGTCCGGCAGCGCGCCGCGCTCCGCCTCGCGCAGCAGCCGGTCGATGCAGACGAGGAACGCGGCGAGCGTCTTACCCGAGCCGGTCGGCGCGGCGATCAGCGTGTCGCGTCCGCTCGCGATCGCGGGCCAGCCGCGCTCCTGGGGCTCGGTGGGGCCGAGTGGAAACCGCCGCTCGAACCAGCAGCGCACCACAGGATGGAAGAGAGCCAGCGCATCCATCGCTCGGGACAAAATAGCGCCCCCACCCTGCGGCAGTTACCGTCCCATCCTTCATCTTCGCGCACAGGAGCCGCTTTGGCCCACGCGCTCGCGCCGCCGACCGCCGCCTCGCCCTCGCGCGGCGCCGAGCCGCGGCCGGCCAAGGCGGTGCTCTCGGTGTGCCTGATCAATCCGCGCTTCGAGCCGTCGTACTGGGGCTTCGAGTACGCGCTGCCGCTCTATCCCGGCGATCGGCGCAGCACGATGATCAACGGCGCGCTGCCGACCGTGGCCGGGCTCGCGGCGGGCCACGACGTGACGCTGATCGACGAGAACGTGGAGGAGATCGACTGGGAGGCGCTGTCGCGCTTCGACGTGGTGGGTGTCACGGGCATGAACGTGCAGCGCGAGCGGCAGCGCGAGATCCTCGAGCGGCTGCGGGCGATCGGCACGTTCGTCGTGGTCGGCGGGCCCTACGTGTCGGTGAAGGAGGAGGCGTTCGCGGGCCTGTGCGACGCGATGTTCGTCGGCGAGGCGGACGAGACCTGGCCGCGATTCCTCGCCGACTTCGCTGCGGGTCGCGCCGTGAAGTCGCGCTACGAGCAGCAGGGCCGCACCGACATGACCACCCTGCCGATCCCGCGCTACGACCTGCTGCGCGTCGACCGCTATGCGTCGGGCTCGCTCCAGTTCTCGCGTGGCTGCCCGTTCCTGTGCGAGTTCTGCGACATCATCGTGATCTACGGCCGCGTCCCGCGCACCAAGGAGCCCGCGCAGGTGATCGCCGAGCTCGACGAGATGCGCAAGGCGGGCTTCTTCTCGGCGATGATCGTCGACGACAACTTCATCGGGAACAAGAAGCACGCGAAGGAGCTGCTGCGCGAGATCGCGGTCTGGCAGCGCGAGCACCGCTATCCGCTGCGTCTGTCCACCGAAGCCAGCATCAACCTCGCCGACGACCCGGAGCTGCTCGAGCTGATGTACCAGGCGAACTTCCGCCAGGTGTTCATCGGCGTCGAGACGCCGCGCGCCGCCTCGCTCGAGGAGACGAAGAAGTTCCAGAACACGCGCGGCGATTCGATGGAGGCCAAGCTCGCGCGGATCCAGCGCGCGGGGCTCGACATCAGCGCCGGCTTCATCGTCGGCTTCGACAGCGACGATCTCGCTATCTTCGAGGACCAGTACCGCTTCATCCAGGACAACGGGATCCTGCTCGCGATGGTCGGCATGCTGGGCGCGATCCCGAAGACGCCGCTCTACGAGCGCCTGCAACGGGAGGGGCGGCTGGTCGAGGAGGATCCGAACTGCAACTTCCACCCCAAGCAGATGACGCGCGAGGAGCTGCGCGCGAACTACTGGGAACTGGTCGGGCGGCTCTACACACCCGAGGCGTTCTTCGAGCGCTACTTCGCGGTCTATCGCAACCACCCGGAGTTCGAGCGGCGGCGCGCGGAGATCTGCGAGAGGGCCGGCGAGGGCAAGACGCTGCCGACGCTCGCCTATGGCCTGATCCTGCTCTGGAAGCTCTCGAGGGCGCTGGTCCGCGATGGCTCGGTCGGCAGCGTCGGCCGCGTCTACTGGCGCTATTTCTGGCACCACAACCGCAAGCACCGGCCCGGCGTGATCGGCTTCGCGCAGTTCATGAACCGCTGCGTCACGCACTGGCACTTCCACGTGTTCACTCGCGAGACCCGCGCGGGGCGACTGCGGACGTACAACTCGGGCTGAACGGCGCCTTCGGCTGCCGTGCGAAAGCGCGTTCGCTACGGTGCGGGGCCTCACCCCCGGAGGCCCCCATGAGCGACGCTGTCCAGCCCTTCCGCATCCAGACGAGCGACGGCGCGCTCGACGATCTGCGCCGGCGCCTGCGCGCCACGCGCTGGCCCGAGCGGGAGTGCGTCGACGACTGGTCGCAGGGTACGCCCCTCTCGTACGTGCAGGACGTCTGCGCATACTGGGCCGAGAAATACGACTGGCGCGAGCGCGAGCGCAGGCTCAACGCGTTCCCGCAGTTCCGCACGACCCTCGAGGGGCTCGGCATCCACTTCTACCACGTGCGCTCGAAGCACCCCGATGCGCTGCCGATCGTGATCACGCACGGCTGGCCGGGCTCGGTGGTGGAGTTCCAGAAGGTGATCGCCCCGCTCGCCGATCCGACTGCGCACGGCGGCAACGCCGCCGATGCGTTCCACGTCGTGTGTCCTTCCCTGCCGGGCTACGGGTTCTCCGACAAGCCGACCGCGAAGGGCACCGGCACCGAGCGGATCGCCGACCTGTGGAGCGCGCTGATGATCCGGCTCGGCTATCCGCGCTATGTCGCTCAGGGCGGCGACTGGGGTGCGCTCGTCACCACGCAGATCGGGCTGCGCGACACCGCGCACTGCGCCGGGATCCATCTCAACATGCCGATCGTCGCGCCCGACCCGGCGACGATGAACGACCTCACGCCCGCGGAGCAGTCCGCGCTCGCGGGCATGCAGGAATACGGTGAGGTGGACTCCGGCTACTCGAAGCAGCAGAGCACGCGCCCGCAGACGGTCGGCTATGGGCTCGTCGACTCGCCCGCTGGGCAGGCCGCCTGGATCCTCGAGAAGTTCTGGAAGTGGACGGACTGCAACGGCCATCCCGAGAACGTGCTCACGCGCGACGAGCTGCTCGACAACATCATGCTGTACTGGCTCCCTGCCGCGGGCGCGTCGTCGGCGCGACTGTATTGGGAGAGCTTCCGCACGCAGACGCAGTCGTTCGCGGAGGTCACCGTGCCGACCGGCTGCAGCATCTTCCCGAAGGAGATCTTCCGGTCGTCGCGGCGCTGGGCGGAGAAGCGCTTCACCAACCTCGTCCACTGGAACGAGCTCGACCGCGGCGGCCACTTCGCGGCGTTCGAGCAGCCCGATCTGTTCGTGAACGAGCTGCGCGCGTGCTTCCGCAGCATGAGGGCGAAGCGATGAGCACTGTGGCCGAACAGCGCGAATTCCAGGAGTACGCGCACCGATGGCTCGCGGAGAACAAGCCGCCGCCGCCGCCCGAGCGCATGCCCGTGCTGCCGATCGAGGTGACCGCCGGGCCGCTGTGCGACTACCTGCGCGAATGGCAGCGGAAGTGCTACGACGCGGGCCTGGTCGGCGCCGACCTCCCGAAGGAGTACGGCGGCGGCGGCCACCAGGGCTTCCAGCGGATCGCCAATCGCGAGATGAGCCTCGCGGGCACGCCGTACATGGTGAACGTCGTCGCGCTGTCGATGGCGATCCCGACGATCCTCGTGCACGGCACCGAAGAGCAGAAGAAGCGCTTCGTGCCCAGGGCGTTGCGCTGCGACGAGATCTGGTGCCAGGGGTTCTCCGAGCCCGGCGCGGGCTCCGACCTCGCCAGCGCGCAGACGAGCGCGGTGCGCGACGGCGACGACTGGGTGGTCAACGGCCACAAGGTGTGGACGAGCCTCGGCCACATCGCGCAGTGGATGATCCTGCTCGCGCGCACGAGCAAGGCGCACAAGTACGACGGCCTCACCTACTTCCTGTGTCCGATCGAAGGCCACCCGGGCGTGACCGTGAAGCCGCTGATCAAGATGACGGGCGACCGCGGCTTCAACGAGGTGTTCTTCGAGAACGTGCGGATCCCCGACTCGCTGCGCCTCGACGCGGTCGGCAAGGGTTGGACCGTGGCGATGACCACGCTCACCTACGAGCGCGGCGCGGCCGAGGGCGCGGGTGGAGGCGGCGGCGACCGCGCCAGCGCGATCGAGCGGCTGATCCACCTCGCGCGCCAGAACTACCGCAACGGCGTGCGCGCGAGCGACGACCCGCACACGCGCGACGCGCTCGTGCAGCGCGCGATCGTGCACGAGGGCATGATGCAGAACGTGCGGCGCTCGCGCGTGCCGGCGCTCTGCGATCACCCGATGCGGCTCCCACTCCAGATGAAAGTGACCGGGTCCGAGTACGCCCAGCACAACGCGCGCCTCGGCTGCGAGATCGCGGGCGCGCGCTCGACGCTGTACAAGCTCGATCCCGCCGCGCCCGACGCCGCGCGCTGGCCGATCGAATATCTCGACTCGTATGGCCACACGATCGCGGCCGGCACCAACGAGATCCAGCGCAACATCCTCGGCGAGCGCGTGCTCGGGCTGCCGAAGTCGAAGTAGGAGACAGATGTCGGCCGCCCCGCCCCGCGATTTCGGCTTCGGCGAAGACGAGCAGCTGCTGCGCGATCTCGCACACCGGTTCCTCGATGAACACCTGCCGATCGAGCGGCTGCGCGCGCTCGTCGCGGCGGATCCCGACGCCGCCTATCAGCGCGGCGAGCGGCCCGGGTGGGACGAGGGGATCTGGAAGCAGATCGGCGAGCTCGGCTGGGCCGGGCTGGCCGTCCCGGAGTCCGCGGGCGGCGTCGGCGGCAAGATGGTGGGCATCGCGGCGCTCGTCGAGGAGGCCGGGCGCCACGCGCTGCCCTCCCCGCTCGTAGCGACGCTGTGCTCCGCGTTCGCCCTGCGCGCCGCAGGCGGGCCAGCCGCGGACGCGTGGCTCGCGCGGATCGCCGACGGCGCGGCCGCCTCGCTCGCGATCACCGACGCGCGCGGCAGCTGGTCCCCCGAAGACTGCGGCGCGAGCGCGAGCGCCGAAGGCGACGGCCTCGCGCTATCGGGCGCCGCGCACTTCGTGCAGGATGCGTTCAAGGCCGACTTCTTCGTGGTGTCGGCGCGCGGCGAGCGCGGCCTCGTGCTGTGCGCGGTGCCGGCGGGATCGGCGGGG
>DATFWW010000168.1:0-12339 GCA_035258825.1 Myxococcota bacterium | reverse complement strand
CGCCGTGCTGGCCGCGCTCTCGCTCGGCTGCTCTCCGCCGTTCGCGGTCTGGTCCACGGGTGGGCTCGAGACGATGGCCTTCGCGCTCGCGCTGTTCGCGACCTTCGAGCGGCTGGTGTTGCGGCGCGCGGGGGTCGACCCGGTCGGAGGCGCGCTCGCGGCGCTCGCGCTCGCGCTGCTGCGCGTCGAGGGGATCGCCTGGGCGGTCGCGATCGCGCTGCTCGCAGCGTTCACGCGCGCGTTCTCGGCGCAGCCGGCAATGCGGCCGCTGCGGCGCTTCGCGCTGCTCCTGTTCGGGAGCTATGCGCTCTACTTCGCGTGGCGGTGGAGCTACTACGGCCTACCGCTCCCGAACACGGTGTACGCCAAGAGCGGGTTCGGCGCGGCGCTGCTCGCGCGCGGCGCGAGCTACCTCGCGGTGTACCTGCTCACGTTCGTGCCGGTCGCGCCGCTGTGCGGCCTAGTCACGGTTCCAGACCGGCGCTGGTGCGCGGCCGGCCCCGCGGTGGCCGCGATGGTGCTAGGCGCCGCCGCGTTCGCGGTTCTGGTGGGCGGCGACTTCATGGCGATGGCGCGATTCCTCGTGCCGGGCCTCGCATTCGAGACGCTCCTGTTCGGAATGCTCCTGCAGCGCATCTCGGAGGCCGCGCCCGCGCGCCGCGCGGCGCCCGCCCTCGTCGCCGCGCTCCAGATCGCGGTGTCGGCGCTCCCCGCTTTCGATCTGCACGCCGTGCCCGCCTCCCTGCGCGACCGCTTCCACTTCCGCTTGAACTCCGGCCAGCCGCGCAGCGAGTACGCGCAGTGGCAGTTCATGAACGAGAACTCGCGCGAATGGAAGGCCAAGGGCCTCGCGCTGCGCGCGATCGCGGCACCGGGCGACTCGGTGGTGGCCGGCGCGATCGGCAACGTCGGGTACTTCTCCGACCTCACCGTCTTCGACCGCGTCGGGCTCGTCGACCGCGAGGTGGCGAGCCTGCCGCTCGACCCCGAGCAGCTGCACTCGCCGGGCCACGACCGCCTGGTCGAACCGGTGTTCTTCCTCCGCCGCCACCCGACCTTCCTCGACGCGCAGCTGCTGGTCGGAGAGGCACTCGCTCCCGAGGTGCTCGACGCCCAGGTGAAGCGCTGGCTCGCGACGCGCGCGGCGAGCGGTTATGCGCCCGACTTCCGGCTGTCGCTCGAAGGCGAGGTTGCACCGGCCCTCCTGCTCGTGTGGCGCGCCGTCGCGCCCGGACAGGATGCGGGCGAGCGCTGGGAGCAGTTCTTCGCGCGCGCGCGCGCGATCGACTGGGCGGGTCTGCGCGCGGCGCGGCGTTGACGGCTACTGCCCGTAGCCGAGGTCGCGCAGCTTCGCGCGCAAGTCCTCGTTCACCTCGAGCTTGTGCTCGCCGGCTTCGCGCTGCGCGAAGTGCTGCTGGAGCAGCCCGAGCAGGGCGCGCGCCCGCTCGTCGCCCTCCGCGTAGAGGTTCTTCGTCTCGCCGGGATCGGCCTCCACGTCGTAGAGATAGATGCCGGGATGGATGTTCTGCGGTGGGCTCTTCACGTACGGCTCGGGACCCACGTCCGGAATCTCCTCGATCACGACCAGCTTGTAATGCCCGTCCAGCACCCCGCGCTGGTGCCACCGCGAGGGCCGGTTGCGCTCGAAGAAGAGCGGGCCGTGCGGCGTGGTCGCGGCGAGCGCGTCGCGCCCCGGGAGCGCGGCGCCGGGATCGGGCGCGATCCGGAGCAGCCCGAGGATCGTCGGCAGCACGTCGACCTGCTCGATCAGCGCCGAGTCGCTGCGCGGCGCGAGCCCGGGAGCGCGGATGATCAGCGGCACGCGCATCACCTCGCCGTGCAGCGTGTAGTGATAGACCCCGCCGTGCTCGCCGAACTCCTCGCCGTGGTCGGAGACGAACACGACGACCGTGTCGTCGTAGAGCCCGCGCTTGCGCAGCTCGTCGAGCAGCCGGCCGATGTGCGAGTCGGTGTGGGCGATCTCCTGGTCGTAGCGGTCGCGATCGGTGCGGCCGAACGACTCCCATCCCGCGTGCCACAGATAGTCGTAGTGCGGCCCGAAGTAGTGCACCCAGATGAAGTAGGGCTGCTGGATGTCGCGCAGCCCGGCGATCACGAGGTCGGTGAGCTGGCGGTCGGTGGAGGAGAGCGAGGGAAGGCCCACCTGGAGCACGGAGTCGTCGAAGTGGTCGAAGCCCTGCGCGACCCCGTAGTGCGGCGTGAGGATCAGGTGGCTCACGTAGCCGCGCGTGTCGTACCCGCGGCCGCGCAGGATCGTCGCGAGCGTCGGCACGCCGTCGCGCAGGGCAGACTCGAAATCGACCGCGCCGTGGTCCTTCGGGTAGCGGCCCGAGAGGATCGACGCGATCGACGGCAGCGTCCAACCGGCCTCGCTGTACGCGTTGCGGAACACCACACCCTCGCGCGCGAGCCGATCGATCGCAGGGCTCGTCGGGCGCGTGTTGCCCGAATAGCCGAGCCGGTCCGGGCGCAGCGTGTCCACCGTGATCAGCAGCACGTTGGCGGGCTTGAGCGGAGAGCCGCCGCACCCGAGCGCGATCAGCAACAGGATCGCGAGGCCACGGCGCCAGGGGGGTCGCACGCGTCGGAGACTAGCGCCGCTGGGCCACCGCGATGCGATTGCGCGCGCGAGCGAGCGCCGCTTCGAACTCGGCCTCGCGCGCGGCTTCGGCGTCGCGGTCGAGCGCCGCGAGCCCCTGCTCGGCGCGCTGGGACGAGAGCTCCGCACGCGCGGTGTCGATGTCGCCCGCGAGCTCGCACGAATCGACGAGCACCGTCACGTGGTCGCCCGAGATCTCCGCGAAGCCGTCCGACGCGGCGGCGTACAGCGTCTGGGCCCCGGTCTTGATCTGCACCTCGCCGATCCGCAGCGCGGACAGGAAGCGTTCGTGGCCCGGCAGCACGCCGAAGTTGCCTTCGCTGCCGGGCAACACCACCGAGTCGACGTTGCCGCGATAGCAGGGTCCGGACGGCGTGACGATCGTCAGGTCGAGCGGCATCAGGTGAGCTTCTTCGCCTTCTCGATCGCGTCCTCGATCGTGCCCACCATGTAGAACGCCTGCTCGGGCAGATGGTCGTGCTTGCCCTCGAGCACCTCCTTGAAGCCGCGGACCGTGTCCTCGAGCCGCACGTACGCACCGGGCGTGCCCGTGAACTGCTCGGCCACGTGGAACGGCTGCGAGAAGAAGCGCTCGAGCTTCCGCGCGCGCGACACCGTGATCTTGTCGTCCTCGGAGAGCTCGTCCATGCCGAGGATCGCGATGATGTCCTGGAGGTCCTTGTACTTCTGGAGCGTCGCCTGTACGCCGCGCGCGACCTGGTAGTGCTCTTCGCCCACCACCTGCGGGTCGAGGATGCGGCTCGTGGAGTCGAGCGGATCCACCGCGGGATAGATCCCGAGCTCGGAGATGCGTCGCGAGAGCACGGTCGTGGCGTCGAGGTGCGTGAACGCGGTGGCAGGCGCCGGGTCGGTGAGGTCGTCGGCGGGCACGTAGATCGCCTGCACCGACGTGATCGAGCCCTTCGTCGTGGAAGTGATCCGCTCCTGGAGCTCGCCCATGTCGGTGGACAGCGTGGGCTGATAGCCGACCGCCGAAGGGATCCGGCCGAGCAGCGCCGATACCTCGGAGCCCGCCTGTGTGAACCGGAAGATGTTGTCGATGAACAGGAGCACGTCCTTGCCCTCTTCATCGCGGAAGTACTCGGCCGCGGTGAGCGCAGTGAGCCCGACGCGCGCGCGCGCTCCGGGCGGCTCGTTCATCTGGCCGAACACGAGCGCGGCCTTGTCGAGCACGGTCTTGCCGTCGGGCGTCTTCGCCTCGGCCATCTCGTTCCAGAGGTCGTTGCCCTCGCGCGTGCGCTCGCCCACGCCGCCGAACACCGAATAGCCCGCGTGCTCCTTCGCGATGTTGGTGATCAGCTCGAGAATCACGACGGTCTTGCCCACGCCCGCGCCGCCGAACAGCCCGACCTTGCCGCCCTTCGGATACGGCGCGATCAGGTCGACGACCTTGATCCCGGTCTCGAACGCCTCGACGCTCGTCGACTGGTCGACGAACTCCGGCGCCTCGCGGTGGATCGGATAGCTCGAGGTTGCGCGGATCGGCCCCTTCTCGTCGACGGGTTCGCCGATCACGTTCATGATCCGGCCCAGCGTCGCCTCGCCCACGGGCACGCGGATCACGTCGCCGGTGTTCTTGACCGCCTGGCCGCGCATCAGGCCGTCGGTGGTGTCCATCGCGATCGTGCGCACGGTGTTCTCACCCAGGTGCTGCGCGACCTCGAGCACGAGGTTGTCGTCGCGCTCGTCGATGCCCGGATTGCTGACCCGGAGCGCGGTGTAGATCTGGGGCAACGCGCCCGGCGGGAACTCCACGTCGACGACGGGACCCATTACCTGAACGATCCGACCTGCTTCCATGATTCGTCCTCGAAGCTCAGTGCGCTTCGGCGCCGCTGACGACCACCAACTCTACGGCGATCGCCGCACGCCTTGTCGTGTTGAATATCAGAGGGCTTCCGCCCCGCTTACTATTTCTACGAGCTCTTTGGTAATCGCGGCCTGTCTGGCGCGGTTGTACTGGAGCGTGAGCGAGCTGATCAGCTCCTCGGTGTTGCGCGTGGCCGCTTCCATCGCGGCCATGCGCGCCGCGTGCTCCCCCGATTGGTTCTCGAGCAGCGCGCGGAAGACTTCGACCTCGACGGCCTTGGGCACGAGCACCGCGAGCAGCGTCGCGGGATCGGGCTCGATCTCGAACGGCAGCTCGTCGCCGGCCCCATCGGCCGCACCGGCCGGCTCGGTCTCGCCGGCCGTGAACGGCAGCAGCGTCACGGCGCGCGGCGTCTGGGTGATCGCGGAGACGAACTCGCTGTACACGAGCACCACCTCGTCCACTTCGCCCGTCGCATAGCGGTTGGAGAGGTAGGCGGCCGCGTCGGCGGCCTGCCCGAACGTCACCCAGCTGTCCTGGGGATAGTGCTGGCGCAGCGTGTCCGGCGCGCGGCGCTGGAACGCCTCGCGCGCCTTCTTGCCAGCCGTGCTGATCGAGACCTGTGCGCCGGCGTCCAGGCGCGCGCGTCCCGTGGCGACCGCCAGCTTGATCACGTTCGCGTTGAACGCGCCGCACAGGCCGCGGTCCGACGTGATCACGAACAGCTCGACGTTGCGCTTTTCCGGGTGCGAGACGAGCAGCGGGTGATCGCTGTCGCGCTGCGCGCGCGCGACCTCGGCCAGCGTCGCGCGCATGCGGTCGGCATACGGGCGCGCGGCTTCGATCGCCTCCTGCGCGCGGCGCAGCTTCGCGCCCGCGACCATCCGCATCGCGCGCGTGATCTGCTGCGTCTTGCGCACGCTCGTGATGCGGCGCTTGATGTCCTTGAGGCTCCCCACCTCAGGCGGCCTGGCTGTCGTCCGCGCGTTTGGTAGGCACGAACACCTTCGCAAACTCGTCGAGCGCCGCGGAGAGCTTGTTCTTCGTGTCCTCTTCGAGCTTGCCGCTGGTGCGGATCGCGCCGAGCACGTCGGCGTGGCGCGTGCGCATGTGGTCGAGCATCTCCTTCTCGTAGCGCGCGATGTCCTCGAGCTCGAGCGGGCGCACCCACGACGGCCGCCCCTCCTGCGGCGTGCACGCGAAGATCGAGACCACCTGCTCCTCCATCGGGAGCGGCGAATACTGCGGCTGTTTGAGCATCTCCGTCTGACGCGCGCCGTTGGCGAGCTGCTCCTTGGTGGCCTTGTCGAGGTCGCTGCCGAACTGCGCGAACGCGGCCATCTCGCGGTATTGCGCGAGGTTGAGCTTGAGCGTGCCGGCCACCGCCTTGGTCGCCTTGGTCTGCGCCGCGCCGCCCACGCGCGACACCGAGATCCCCACGTTCACCGCGGGTCGCACGCCGGAGTTGAACAGGTCGGTCTCGAGGAAGATCTGGCCGTCCGTGATCGAGATGACGTTGGTCGGGATGTACGCAGAGACGTCGCCCGCCTGGGTCTCGATGATCGGCAGCGCGGTGAGGCTTCCGCCGCCGAGCGCGTCGCTCATCTTGGCCGCGCGCTCGAGCAGCCGAGAGTGGATGTAGAACACGTCGCCCGGATACGCCTCGCGCCCGGGGGGCCGGCGCAGCAGCAGCGAGAGCTGGCGATAGGCGACCGCCTGCTTCGAGAGGTCGTCGTAGATGATCAGCGCGTGCTTGCCGTTGTCGCGGAACCATTCGCCCATCGTGACGCCCGTGTAGGGCGAGATGTACTGGAGCGGCGCGGGCTCGCTCGCGGTGGCCGCCACGACGATCGTGTAATCCATCGCGCCGTGCTGGCGCAGCTTCTCCACCACCTGCGCCACGGTCGACTGCTTCTGCCCGATCGCCACGTAGATGCAGAACACGTCGGTGTTCTTCTGGTTGATGATCGTGTCGATCGCAATGGCAGTCTTCCCCGTCTGCCGGTCGCCGATGATCAGCTCTCGCTGACCGCGGCCGATCGGCGTCATCGCGTCGATCGCCTTGATCCCGGTCTGGAGCGGCTCGTGGACCGACTTGCGCGCCACGATGCCGGGCGCCTTCAGCTCGACGCGGCGCGTCTCCTTGGCCTGGATCTCGCCCTTGCCGTCGATCGGGTTGCCGAGCGCGTCGACCACGCGGCCGACCAGCGCCTCTCCCACCGGCACCTCGATGATGCGGCTCGTGCGGCGCACGAGGTCGCCTTCCTTGACATGCGTGGCCTCGCCCATCACGGCGATTCCGACGTTGTCCTCCTCGAGGTTGAGCACCATCCCCGAGGTGCCGCCCGGGAACTCGACCAGCTCGCCGGCCATCGCCTTCTCGAGCCCGTAGACGCGCGCGATGCCGTCGCCGATCGAGAGCACGGTGCCCGTCTCGGCGACGTCGATCTCGCGCCCGTAGTCCTTGATCTCGCGCTTGAGGATGTCGGTGATCTCGCCGGGCTTGATGTCCATCACTCTCCTTTCGACAAGCTGGTGTGCAGCTGCTGGAGCTGCGTGCGGAGGCTGCCGTCGAACACGACGTTGCCGACCGTGGCGACGGCACCGCCGATCAGCGCCGGGTCGACCGCAACCTCGAGTTGGACGGTGCAGCCCGTGCGCGCGGCGAGCGCGCTTTGGAGCCGCTCGCGCTGCGCGTCGTCGAGCGGAGCCGCCGCGGTGACGCGCGCCTTCACGAGCCCCGCCGCCGCATCCGCGAGCTTCTCGAACTCGGCGCGGATCGCGTCGAAGTCGACCAGGCGGCGCTGATCGATCACATAGGCGAAGAAGTTGCGCGCGGTCTGGGTGAGCGAGAGGCGCTCGCACACCGAGCGCAGCACGGCCCGCCGTTCGACGACAGGATGCAGGGGGCGGAACAGCGCGTTGCGCAGCGCGGGCTCCGTCTCGAACAGCTCTGCGACGCGCTCGAGCTCGGCGCGCACCTGCGCGACGGAGCCCGAGTCTTGGGCGAGCCCGAACAGCGCGCGCGCATAGCGCCTGGCCGCGGCGGAGGCACGCATCCTACTTCCTTGCCTCGGGTGCGCGCGCGATCCGCTCGATGAATTCGTCGATCAACCGGTCGCGGTCCTGGTCGGTGACCCGCTCGCGCAGGATCCCCGAGGCAAGCTCGATCGCGAGCTGCGAGGCCTCTTCGCGCAGGTGTGCGCGCGCGCGCCGCAACTCGTGCTCGACGGCGTTGGCCGCGTCGGCCCGGATCCGCTCAGCCGCGGCCCGCGCGTCGGCGAGCAGGCTCGCCCGCTCCGCCTCGGCGCGCTGCTGCGCGCCGGCGCGGATCTCGGCGAGCTCCCGCTCGAGGTCTACCAGCCGCCGCTGCCACTGCGCATAGCGCTGGTGGGCGCGCCGCTCGAGCCCCGCGGCCTCGTCGAGCTCCTTGCGGATCGCCGCCCGGCGGTCGCCGAAGAACGCTTGGATCGGTTTGCGCGTGAAGTAGAACAGCACGGCGAGCAGCAGGCCGAAGTTGATCCACGGGAACAGCAGCCCGCCTTCTTCGGCGGCCTGCGCGGGTGCGGCCGCGACCGCGGCAATCCACAACACAGCGCCGAGCCGCGGCCTCACAGCGCCCTCCCGAGTACCTGCGACGCGGCCTGCCGCGCGAGATCCTGCGCCTCGCCGCGCAGCGCGCCGCGCGCGGCCTCGAGGGCGGTGCGGATCTCACCCCGCGCGCCGTCGAGACGTGCTTCGGCGTCGCGCCGCACGCCCGCGATCTCGCGCTGCGCCTCCGCGCGCACCTGGGCGAGCAGCTCGCGGCGGCCCCTCTCGCTCTCGTCGCGCGTCTCGCGCACCGCCTGCTCGTAGCGCGTCAGGATCGCGGAGGCCTCGTGCTCGAGCCGCTCCGCCTTGGCGCGCGTACCCGCGGTGCGCGCATCGCGCTCGTCCAGCACCCGCAGGAGCGGCCTGAGCACGAGCGCGTTCGCGGGTGCGATCAGCAACACGAAGAAGAAGAGCAGCGCCACGAGCAGCCGGAATTCGGGGATCAACACGATGCCGTGTTCGGCCGCGGCCGCGAGCGAAGGCATGAGCAGCGACGCCGCCGCGCAGGCGAGAACGCGGCCCAACGGGGCGCGGCGGTCGCTGCTTCGCGGCGTTTGTAGTCGCTTCATGGAACCGGGGGATCCCCCACGATCGGCGACGGAAGCGCCGCGGAGGCCACGCCCCTTCTCGCTTCCGAAACTGGTGATGGATGAGAGAGTGGGGCTTTGAAAACGTGAACCGGCGGAGTGCGCCAGGTTCCGAGCGGCGCAAATTCTTACACCGAGTCAGCCGACCCGCCAGCGGCCGTTCACGCATGCACCGTCGGCCACGATCACTCGCGGCCCGGTCAGATCTCCGTCCACGACTGCCGACGCACTGAGCTCGATCGAGGTGCGCGCGCGCAGATCCCCGCGCACGCTTCCCTCGACGACGATCTCGCTGGCCTCGAGGTCCGCTTCGACGACGCCGCTGGCGCCGACCCACACGGAGGCACCCGCCATCACGGTCCCGGCCATGCGGCCGTCGATGCGCGCGGGCTTCGGCAGCACGAGCAGGCCTTCGAACGCCATGTTCGGACCCAGCGCGACGTAGAGATCGTCAGCCATCCCGCAGCAGAACTCCCGTGATCCGGTCGAAGTCCTCGGCGCCGAAGTACTCGATCTCGACGCGGCCGCGTTCGGCGCTGCCCTTCACGCGCACGCGCGTCTGCAAGCGTTGGCGCAGTGCGTCCGCGACACCCTGGAGGTGGGGATCCTGCGGTCCGCGCACGCGCTCCGCGACGGCCGGAGTGCGCGGCGTCGGGCGCGCGATCTCCTCGGCGGCGCGCACCGAGAGCTGCTCGCCGACGATGCGATCGCGCAGCGCGCGACGCCGCTCCGGGCTCGCAACCGAGAGCAGCGCCTTGGCGTGCCCGATCGTCACGCGGCCAGCCTCCACATCGGCCTGCAGCTCGCGCGGAAGCTCGAGCAGACGCAGGTGGTTCGCGATCGAAGAGCGGTCCATCCCCACGCGCTGGCCAATCTCCTCCTGCGTGGCGCCTGTATCCGCAAGTGCGCGGAACGCCACCGCCAGCTCGATCGGGTTCAGGTCGCGCCGCTGGACGTTCTCGACCAGTGCCACCTCGAGCCGGTCGCGCGGATCGATCTCCAGCACGACGGCGGGGATTGACGCAAGGCCGGCCTGTTTTGACGCGCGCCAGCGCCGCTCGCCGACCACGAGCTCGTATCGATCGCCCGCGCGACGCACGACGATCGGCTGGAGCACACCGTGCACGCGGATCGACTCGGATAGCGCGTCGAGCGCGCCCGGTTCGAACGAGCGGCGCGGCTGATCGGGGTTCGGATCGATGTCGGCGACCGGAATCTCGCCGGCGCGTTCGAAGCGCGCGTCATGATCATGCAGCGGGGTGGGCTGCGAGGCCGGTCGCGCGCCCGGGATCAGGGCGCCGATGCCGCGCCCGAGCGCGTTGCGGGTCGTAGTCATTGCGAACCTCCAGACGTAGCCGGAAATGCCGGCGAAGGCGGCGCGACCGGCAGCTGCGGCGAGGGAAGCCGCCGCAGTAGTTCCGCGGCCAGCTCGAGATAGGCGGTCGCGCCCTTCGAGTGGACGTCGTAGAGCAGGATCGGCTTGCCGTGGCTCGGCGCTTCGGAGAGCCGGACGTTGCGCGGAATCACGGTCGTGAACGCCTGTGCCGCGAAGTGGCCGCGCACCTCGTCCTCGACCTGACGCGAGAGGTTGTTGCGCGCGTCGGCCATCGTCAGCAGCACCCCTCCGAGCGCGAGGCCCGGATTCAATTCGCGCCGCACGAGCTCGATCGTCTCGAGGAGACCCGCGAGCCCCTCGAGCGCGTAGTACTCGCACTGGAGCGGGATGATCACCGCGTCGGCCGCGGTGAGCGCGTTCAGCGTCAGAAGACCGAGCGAGGGCGGGCAGTCGATCAGCACGATCTCGTAGGCATCGCGGATTTCCGACAGCGCGCGCTCGAGCCGGCGCTCGCGATTGATCGCAGACACCAGCTCGATCTCGGCGCCGTAGAGGTCTCGGCCGGACGGGACCAGGTGCAGATAACGCAAGTCGGTAGCGCGCGTCATCGATTTCATGACGCTCGCACCGCTGATTGCGTCATATACATGCGGCTGCGCGCCGCTCGCTCCGAATGCGCTCGTCGCATTGGCCTGCGGATCGAAATCGACGAGCAGTGTCGATCGCTCGGACGCGGCGAGACTCGCAGCGAGATTCACGGCCGTGGTGGTCTTCCCCACCCCGCCCTTCTGGTTGACGATCGCGTAGACCCTCCCCGGATGGGTCATGCCGCTCTCACCCCTGTTCCGCGCCGTCGCCGCGAGCGAGGCTCGCGATCCCCTAGGGGATTGCACGCTTTCCCTTGATAACACACATGGATCCGCGACTCCAACAACGATCGCGTGGCGCTTCGATCCGCGAAAGACTTCCGCAATCTTTCCCGCTAGTTACGAACGGGCAGGTCGGTCGCGCAGCCGCGCGATCCAAACACTGCGGAGAGGCCCATGCGGGGCCGCGTAGCCAAGTACCTGTCCCGGCAGGAGATCGGGGTGATGGGGAGAAGGAGCACTGGGAGTGGTCGGAAGTGCCGCCCACGCTCGCGCGCTCATCCACGGCCGCATCCAGCGCAACGCCTGCGCCGGCTGCGCCATGGCCTGCGACATCACACCCTCGCTCAGAACGACGTCTACCTGTTCGGCACGCCCGAGAACCGCGATGGCGTTGGTGAGCCCAAGTTCCCGGATCGCAGTGCGCTGGAAATGGTGGCGGCGCTCGCGCGACTCGATCAACCGCACCGTGCAATCGGGGCGACAGATGGCAAGGGGAAGGCCGGGGATGCCCGCCCCGGAGCCCAGATCCGCGAGCGTTTCCGCGTCGGGGAGCACTCGGCTCAGAGCGGCGGCCTCGAGCAGCAGCCGCTCCGCAATCTCGCGCGCACCGCGATGGCCGGTCAAATTGATGCGCGCGGCCCAGTGCTCGAGGAGGAGGGCGAGCTTCTCCCAGCGCTCGAGCGTTCCGGAACTGAGCCCGAGCTCCTCGAGCCCATGCGCGAGTACCCTGCGCAGATGTTCCACGTGGAACTGTTCCACGTGGAACACCCTACTCGGAGGAGGCCTGGCTCTGGCGGAGCGCTTCCTCGTATTCGGGAGCGCCTTCGGGCACGACGACGACCTGGCGGAAGCGCCCTTCCCCGATGCTCATCGTGGCGACACCCTCGTACTCGCGAACACTGATATGGATCGTGCGGCGGTCGCGGCCGTTCATCGGATCGAGCGCGATCGCGCGACCGCCCTCGATGGCGCGCTTGACCACGCGCTCCACGAGGCGCTCGAGATGCCGCTCTCGCGAGTCCGATCCACCCTCCACGTCCAGCACGACGCGGCCGGTGGCCTCCTCGTCGCGCCGCAACAGCAGCTGATTCGCGAGCAGCTGAAGAGCGTCTGGGGCGCGGGCCTCGCCACCCGCGAGTACTTCCGCCGCGGGACCCTTGACCTCGACGACCGTGTTCGCGCCCTCCTGACTCTCGCGAATCGCAAACGGGCCTACCTCGAGCCGCTCGATCACTCCCTTGACAAACTCGCCGATTTCGCCCAGCGACCCGCTGACCGTGCCGACGGACGGCTGATCGGAGATCACTGGCGCAGGCGCGAGGTCTCTCTGCGGCCCGCGATCGCGCGCCTCGAAGCCGCCCCTATCTCCTCCGCGCTCTCGCCCTCGCTCCCGGTCGCGACCGCCGCGACCCTCACGCCCCCGGTCTCGATCGCGTCCGCCGCGCGTTTCACGCCCACGATCACGATCACGATCACGGGAGTCCCGGTCGGATCGCTGCGGCGGC
>DATFWW010000167.1:0-7161 GCA_035258825.1 Myxococcota bacterium | reverse complement strand
GAACCTGCGCGAGACCGAGCTGCTCTCCGGCATCGCGATCCGCCGCCGCGAGGATCTGTCGCGCGCCGTGGCGCGGCTGCGCCGGCGGATCGGCGGCGGCGCGGTGGTGGTCACGCGCGGCGCCGGCGGAATGTCGCTATTCGACGGCGACGCGCGCGGCGTCGACGTCGCGACCGCCGCGCGCGAGGTATTCGACGTGCAGGGCGCCGGCGACACCGCGATTGCAGCGCTCGCGCTCGCGCTGCGCGCGGGCGGCAGCTTGTTCGAGGCGGCCGTGATCGCGAACGCGGCCTCGGGCGTCGTGGTGGGTAAGGTCGGCACCGCGACCGCCAGCGTCGACGAGGCGAAGGCCGCACTTCCGGCCGCACTCGCTGCGGCGCAGGGGAGCGCATGATCCACAGCATGACCGGCTTCGGGAGCGCGCGCTTCCGGGTGGGGGAGTGGACGTTCGAGCTCGAGATCCGGTCGGTCAACCACCGCCACTTCGATGCGCGGATCCGGCTGCCGCGCCTGCTCACCAATCTCGAGCCCGACGTGCGCGCGCGCCTGCAGGCGCGCCTCGCGCGCGGCAAGGTGGACCTCACCGTGACCGCGCCCGAGGGCGGCGCACCGGCGCCGCGGCTCGAGGTGGACCTCGCGGCGGCGCGCGAGTATCTCGCGGCGGGCCGCGCGCTCGCCGCCTCGGACGGCGTCCGCGGCGAGCTCGACGCGGCCTCGCTGCTGGCGCTGCCGGGCGTGTCGCGCTTCGTCGAGCCGGAGCTGGCCGACGGGCTCTTGCGCGAGCGGACGCTCGCGGCCGTCGACGAGGGGCTCGCGGCGCTGTTCGCGATGCGCGCGAGCGAGGGCGCGGCGCTCGCGCGCGATCTGCGCGCGCGGCTCGACCGCGTGCTCGAACTCGCGGGCGCGCTCGAGCAGCGCTCCGGCCTGGTCCAGGAATCCGTGCGCGAGCGGCTGCGCAAGCGCGCGCGCCAGCTCGAGGCGGAGACCGGGCTGCTCGACGAGGCGCGGCTGCACATGGAGATCGCGATCGCCGCGGAGCGCATGGACGTGACCGAGGAGATCGTGCGCCTGCGCAGCCACGTCGATCAGTTCCGCGCGCTGCTCGACGCGGCGGCGCCGGGCCGCCCGGTCGGGCGGCAGCTCGAGTTCCTGCTCCAGGAGCTCGCACGCGAGGCGAACACGGTCGGGTCGAAGGGCAGCGACGCGCCGATCGCACACTGGGTGGTGGAGCTGAAGACCGAGGTCGAGCGGCTGCGCGAACAGGTCCAGAACGTTGAGTAGCCGGATCCTGCTCAACATCGGATACGGAAATCTGGTGATGTCGTCGCGCGTGATCGCGATCGTGGCGTCCGGCCCCGCGCCGATGAAGCGCCTGCGCGACGAGGCGACCCGGCGCGGGAAGCTCGTGGACGCCACGCAGGGCCGCCGCACCCGCTCGATCATCCTGATGGACGACGACCACGTGATCCTGTCGGCGATCAGCCCCGAGACGATCGCGGCTCGCTTCGCCGCCGAGGAGAGCGAGGTGGGTGAGGCGAGCGAGGCGAAGGAGCCGTGATCGCGCGCGCCGGCTTCCCGGTGGTCGTGGCGGCACCGTCGGGCACCGGCAAGACCACCGTCTGCCGCGCGGTGGTGGACGGCGATCCCGGGATCGAGTTCTCGGTGTCGCATACCACGCGGCCGATACGGCCGGGCGAGCGGGACGGCGTCGACTACCACTTCGTCTCGCGCGAGGAGTTCGCGCGGCTCGTCGCCGAGGGTGCATTCCTCGAGTGGGCGGAGTACAACGGCAACTGCTACGGCACGAGCTGGGCCGCGCTCGACGCGCCGCTGCCCAGCGGACGCGACCTCCTGCTCGAGATCGAGGTGCAGGGCGCGCGCCAGGTGCGCGAGCGGCGCGCGGACGCGCGCTTCATCTTCCTGCTGCCGCCGGCGCTCGCGGCGCTGCGCGAGCGGCTCGAGCAGCGCGGCAGCGACGACGCGCCGGCGATCGCTCGGCGGCTCGAGATCGCCAGGCTCGAGATCGAGGAGGGCGCGCGCTTCGACTACGCCGTAGTCAACGACCGGCTCGACGTCTGCGTGCGCGAAGTGCTCGCGATCCTCGCCGCCGAGCGAATGGGTGACACCGCGCGGTTGCGCGAGCGCCACGCTCCGGGCCCCGCGATCCGGAAATTGCTGGCGGGCTGATCCTTTAGCGGGGAGCCCTTGGCTCGCCCACCCTGCTCGTCGTCGCTCGCCTTCGGCTCGCTGCGCGCATGCCTGCGGCATGCTTGCCGCGGCAATTCGGCCGCGAAATCGGTAGATTGAACGAGCCCTCCGCTTCGGATCGGGTCCTCCGTGCCGCAACTGCGCTTCAACGACATCGCGGATCGCATCCTCGAGTACGACGCGAGCTGCGACCTCGCGCTGCTCCAGCGCGCCTACGTGTTCTCGGCGAAGGTCCACGAGGGCCAGGAGCGCCTGTCCGGAGAGCCCTATCTCGTCCACCCGCTCGCGGTCGCCTCGATCCTCGTCGACCTGCGCATGGACGAGGTGACGGTTGCGGCGGGTCTGCTGCACGACACGCTCGAGGACACGCTCACCACGCCCGACGAGCTGCGGCGGTTGTTCGGCGAGCAGGTGGTGTTCCTCGTCGACGGGCTCACCAAGATCGCGCGGGTCGAGTTCAAGTCGTCCCGCGAACGTCAGGCCGAGAGCTTTCGCAAGATGCTGCTCGCGATGTCGAGCGACATCCGGATCCTCCTGATCAAGCTCGCCGACCGGCTGCACAACATGCGCACCCTCTCGTACGTCTCCGAGGATCGCGCGCGACAGATCGCGCAGGAGACCCAGGACATCTACGTGCCGCTCGCGCACCGGCTCGGCATCCACTGGATGAAGCACGACCTCGAAGACCTCGCGTTTCGCGCGCTCGAGCCGCTCGCGGCGCGCGACCTCGAGCGGCGGCTCAAGTCGAAGCAGAAGGCGCGCAGCCGGTACATCGACGAGGTGAAGGGGATCCTGTCCGCGCGGCTCCAGGAGGCGAGCCTCACCTCGGAGGTCACCGGGCGGCTCAAGGACCTCGCGTCGATCCACGCCAAGATGCAGCGCGACGGTGTCTCGCTCGACGAGATCTACGACGTGATCGCGTTCCGGATCATCGTGGAGGGCGGCACCGCCGACGTGTACTCGGCACTCGGGATCGTGCACGCGATCTGGCGCCCGGTGCCGGGCCGGTTCAAGGACTACGTCGCGCTCCCGAAGGCGAACGGATACCAGTCGCTCCACACCACCGTGATCGGGCCCTACGGCGAGCGCATGGAGGTGCAGATCCGCACCCGCGACATGCACCGCGACGCCGAGCTCGGGATCGCGGCGCACTGGAAGTACAAATCCGGCAAGGTCGGCGCCGACCCCGACGACAGCAAGTTCGCCTGGCTGCGCCAGCTCGTGGAGCGCCACCGCGACCTCACCGATCCCAACGAGTTCATCAAGACGGTCAAGATCGACCTGTTCCCCGACGAGGTGTTCGTGTTCACGCCGCGCGGCGACGTGATCGGTCTGCCGATCGGCGCCACGCCGGTCGACTTCGCCTATGCGATCCACAGCGAGGTCGGCGATTCGTGTGCGGGCGCGAAGATCAACGGCAAGCTCGTGTCGCTTCGCCACAAGCTCGTCGACGGCGACACCGTCGAGATCCTGACGCACGCGCGGCAGCTGCCGCGCAAGGATTGGCTCGACTTCGTGGTGACGGGCAAGGCGCGCAGCAAGATCCGCCACGCGATCCGCGCCGAGGAGAAGGCGCGCAGCCGCGAGCTCGGGCGCGAGCTGCTCGACCGCGAATTCCGCAAGGTGGGGCTCTCGCTGCCGCGCGCGCTCGAGGGCCCGGCGCTCGCCGAACTCGCGCAGCGCCACGGCCGCGGGTCGGTCGACGACCTGCTCGCGTGGGTCGGCTACGGCCGGATCGAGGCCGCGGCGGTGGTGCGCGAGCTCCAGGGCAGCGCGGCGCCGCCGGAGCCGGAGCCCCCGCCGCGCCGGCGCCTGTTCGGGCGCCCGAAGGAGGGCGCGAGCGGCGGCCTGCAGGTAGGCGGCCAGACCGACGTGATGGTGCGCTTCGGCGGCTGCTGCGCGCCGCTGCCCGGCGACGAGGTGATCGGGTTCGTCACGCGCGGCCGCGGCGTGACCGTGCACCTCAAGGATTGCCCGAAGGTGTTCGAGCTCGATCCGGAGCGCCGCATCGACGTCGCCTGGCAGCCCGACGCGGGCAACGAGGCCGTGCGCAAGATCCGCATGCGCGTACGCTCGCAGGACCAGCCCGGTCTGCTCGCGAAGGTGACGAAGACGATCTCCGCGGAGGGCGTGAACATCGGCGCCGCGATCGTCACGACGAGCCCGGACCGCCTCTCCGAGCAGACGTTCGACGTCTGGGTGCCCGACGTCGCGAAGCTGAATTCGGTGATGAAGGAGATCCGCAAGATCAAGGGCGTGCTCTCCGTCGAGCGGCTCCGGATTTGAAGATCCTCCAGCTGACGAGCGACTGGAAGTGGACCGGACCCGCCGCGCCGATGCTCGCGCTCGCCGCCGCGCAACGGGCCGCGGGTCACGACGTGTCGCTCGCCTGCGCGCCCGCGCCGCCCGACAGCGATCCGTCGCTGCACGCGCGCGCGCGCGAGGCCGGCTTCGCGCCGGTGCTCGAACTCGAACGCGCGCGCGGCGTGCACCCGCTGCGCGATCGCGCCGACGCCGCGCGGCTGCGCGCGCTGTTCGCCGAGCGCGTGTTCGACGTGGTCCACACCTGGCACACGCGCGATCACGTGCTCGCGCTGCGCGCGCGGATGCGGCTCCCGCGAGCGGCGCGCGCGCGCGTCGCGCGGACCTACAAGGTGGCCGAGCCGATCGCGCGCTGGCCCTGGAACCGCTGGTTGTTCGGGCCCGGCACTGACGCGCTCGCGTGTATGTCGGAGGCTTCGGCCGCGGCCAACCGTCCGCTGCGCGGCGGGCGCCCCGTGGCGGCGATCTACGGCGCGGTCGACCTCGCGCGGTTCCGGCCGGCCCCGGCCGACAAGGCAGTGCGCGAGTCGCTCGGGCTCGCGCCCGAGCACCGCGTGATCGGGATCGTCGCGCGCGCGCAGCGCCATCGGCGCTTCGATCTGCTGCTCGCCGCGCTCGCTGCGCTCGCGCGGCGCGATCCGAGCGCGCGCCTGTTGGTGGTGGGCCGCGGCACACACATCGAGGAGACGGCGGTGCGGCCCGCCGCGCGGCTCGGGATCGCCGACCGCGTGATCTTCGCGGGCTATCGAACTCGCGATTATGCCGACGTGTTGCGGTGCTGCGATCTGCTCACGTTCCTCGTACCCGGCTCCGACGGCGGCTGCCGCGCGCTGCTCGAGGCCGCGGCCTGCGGCATCCCCGCGGTGACCTCGCGGCGCGGCGCGTTGCCCGAGGTGGTCGCGGACGGCGTCACGGGGATCCTGGCCGACGAGGCGGCGGAGCCGATCGCCGCGGCTTGGCAGTCGCTGCTCGGCGACCCGCAGCGGCGCGCGGCGATGGGGCGCGCGGCACGCGCGCGCGCGGAGCGCGAATTCAGCCCGGAGCGGCTCGCGGCGCGCGTCGAGGCGCTGTACGCGGCCGCGATCACGTGAGCTCGCTGTCGGCTGCGATCGTGCCTGACTGGAGCTCCACGAGCTCGCGGTAGAGGCCGCCTTCCGCGAGCAGCTCGTCGTGCGTGCCGACCTGCGACACGCGCCCCTGTTCGAGAACGATGATCTTGTGCGCTGCGCGCACCGTCGAGAGCCGGTGCGCGATCACGAATACGGTCCGGCCCGGCAACAGCTTCTCGATCGCATCCTGCACCAGCCGCTCGCTCTTCGAGTCGAGCGAGCTCGTCGCCTCGTCGAGCACGAGGATCGCGGGGTCGCGCAGGATCGCGCGGGCGATCGTCACGCGCTGGCGCTGGCCGCCCGACAGCCGCGTGCCGCCCGCGCCGACCTCGGTGTCGTAGCCGTCGGGCAGAGTCTCGGTGAACTCGTCGACGTGCGCCGCGCGCGCCGCGGCGAGCACCTCCTCGTCGGTGGCGCCCTGCCTTCCGTAGCGGATGTTCTCGCGGATCGTGCCGTCGAACAGGAACGGCTCCTGCGAGACGACGGCCATCTGGTCGAGCAGCGAGACGCGGCGCACCTGCCGCAGGTCGACGCCGTCGAACGCGATCCGCCCCTCGGTCGGGTCGTAGAAGCGCAGCAGCAGGTCGACGAGTGTCGTCTTGCCCGCGCCCGTGCGCCCGACGATCGCGACCACCTCGCCCGCGCGCGCCTCGAAGCTGACGTCGCCGAGCACCGGCTCGCGCCCGTAGGTGAAGCCGACGCGCTCGAAGCGCACGCCCGATCGGATCCGCGGCACCGCGATCGCGTCCGGCGCGTCGCGGATCTCGATCGGGCTGTCGAGCACCTCGAAATAGCGCTCGGCGGACGGCTCGGCGTCCATCACGCGCACCCAGCCGCGCGCGAGCGCGCGAATCGGCTGGTAGAGCGTGAAGGTGATCGCGGCGAACGCGCCGAGATCCCCCACCGTGAGCCCCCAGCGCCCGCGCAGCACGAGCGCGATGCCGAGCACCAGCACGCCGGTCGCCGCCACCTTGTTCAACAGGTCGACCAACGTGCGCGCCAGCGTGCGGTTCACCGCCACGCGCATGCCGCGGCGGAACAGCCGGCGTGACGAGCGCGCGAAGCCCTCCTGCTCGTGGTCCTCGGCGCGAAACGCCTTGATCACCTTGATGCCCTCGAGGATCTCGATCAGGCGACCCGTGACGTCGGCGAACTGCAGCTGCCGGCGGCGCGCGCTGCGCCGGATCCGCCGGCCGAACAGCGAGATCGTGGCGAAGATGCCGGGCCCCACCACCAGCATCACCAGCGAGAGCTGCCAGGACACGAAGAGCAGCGCGCCGGCGCCGAGGACCAGCATCACGGCGGCCTGCGCGAAATCGTCGAACACGAGGCTGAGCGCGCTCTGCGCCGTGCCGGCGTCTCCGAGGATCCGCGCGAGCAGGTCGCCCCGCGCCCGATCGCGGTGGAAGCGCAGCGGCAGCGCCAGGAGCTTCCCGCACACTTCGATCTTCATGTCGAGGTCGATCCGGCCGAGCACCCACGCCACCACGTAGTCGTGCGCGAAATCGAAGAGCGCCGTGCC
>DATFWW010000166.1:0-5772 GCA_035258825.1 Myxococcota bacterium | reverse complement strand
GAACGGCGGATTGAGCCGGTTCATCACCTTCGTGCGCGCGGCGATCCGCGCCGCCTGCGCGAGCAGCGCGGGGGTTGCGACTTCGGTCCAATCCGTGAGCAACGCCGCGGGCGTCGCCTGCTGCATGCGCTTGGCCGACTTCATCGCGGTGTGGATCCGCCGCAGCCGCGCGGCCGGATCGGGCAGCTCGGTGGCGAGCTCGGCCACCACCTGGGTGACGCGGTTGGTGTAGTCCCGCTTCTGGCTCTCCGAGCGCACCGACACCGGCACCATCGCCTTGAGCGGCTCGCTCGGCAGCGCGCGCTTGCCCTCGAGGTAGCGGCGCAGCGCGGAGCCCGACACGGCCATCACCACGTCGTTCAGCGTGGTGCCGAACGCGATCTTCACGTGCTTGAACTCGGCCAGCGGCAGCGAGAAGAACGCGAAGCGGCGGTGGGGCGTGATCGACCGGTTCCACGGCGTGCGCGGCGCGGGCGTCTGCGGGATCGGATCGGCGTCCAGCTGGGGCGCCTGTCGCTTGAACCAGTCTCCTGCGAGCGGGAGCTTGTCGAGCCCGAGCGTATTCGCCACCGCGCCGAGCGCTTCGCTGCTCTCCCAGAGGCTGCGCGCGGTGCGGAACAGCGTACCCGCGATGCGCGCGGGCGTGAGCGCCAGGCTCGCGACGCCGCGCGCGAGCATCTCCGTGGCGGCCGGCACGGCGTCGGGCTGCCACGGCTCGTGGGCCGCCTCCGGCGCGGGATCGGGCGTGCGGTCGAGCAGCACGCGCATCATCTCGGTGCCCGACGCGCCGTCGATCGTGCAGTGGTGGATCTTCGTGTAGAGGGCGACGCGGCCGTCCGCGAGCCCCTCGATCACGTACACCTCCCAGAGCGGGCGCGCGCGGTCGAGCGCGCGCGCGTGGATGCGCGCGACCAGCTCGGAGAGCTGGTGATCGTCGCCGGGGGGTGGCACCGCGATGTGTCGCAGGTGGAAGTCGAGATCGAAGTCCGGGTCCTCGATCCAGAACGGCCGGTCGAGATTGAACGGCACCTCGACGAGGCGGCGGCGGTACGGCAGCAGCTGCGGTAGGCGGCGCTCGATCGTCTCCTCGATCGTGTCGCGCAGCGGACGCCCGCCGAGCTCCGCGGTGTCGAACATGACCAGCGATCCCACGTGCCCGAGCTGACCGCCGGCTTCCATGATCAGGAAGGCGTTGTCGAGGCCGGAGAGCTGTTGCATCGCGGGTCCTCCTGGGGCGCCCGCCCCCCGCGCGCGCCCCGCAACGATAGAAGACCGCGCCGCGAAGATCCTGTTGAAGCGCGGGACCGGTCTGCGCAGAATCGAGGCTTCGGCTCCCGATCCGTGGTACCCCTACTCGATCCGGCCGCAAAGGAGGACTCGATCGCATGAGCGCACGCAGGAAGATGAGCGCGAGGAAGAGGATCCAGAGCGCGGGCAAGCGCGCGCGCGACGCCGTCGAGGTGGGATGGAACGACCTCGAACGCCGCCTCCCGGGAAATCTGCGCAGCACGGTGCGCGAGATGCGCCAGAACCTGCGCGTATTCCAGCAGCAGCTCGAACGGGGGCGCAAGGAGCGCGAGGCGCGCTGGCGCAAGATGCAGGCGCAGATGCGCCGCGACATGGTGCGCGTGCTGCAGCGGCTCGAGAAGGCGCTCTCGCCGGGCGCGTCGGGTGCATCGCGGGCGCGCGCGTCGGCGCCGCGGCGCAAGAAGCGCTAGCGGCGCAGCATCCACGGGCGGGCCGGCGCGGTGCGCTCGGACGCAATCGACCAGTGGCTCTCGAGCTATCTCGAGCTGCCGGTCGAGCTCTCGTTCGAGGGCAGCGTCGGCGACGCGCTGCGCGGGACGTTCGAGGGCGTCGCGCTCGAGGTCGCGGGCGTCGCCACCGCGTGGCTCCCGCTCGAGCGGATCGCATTGCGCGCGGCGCGCGCCACGCTCACACCCGGGCTGCCCGCGAAGCTCGCGGTGTCGGAGCCGCTCGTCTCGATCACGGTCGGGCAGCGCGACCTCGACCGCTGGCAGGGGCGCTTCCAGCTGCCGTTTCGGCTCTCGCTCGGCGAGAAGGGCGTGATCGTGCACACGGAGGTCGCGGGCGTCGCGCTATCCGAGTTCGAGACGGGCCTTGAGGTGGTGAATGGCTGGTTCGTGCTGCGGCCGCGCCGCGCCGCGATCCTCGGCATCCCGAGCCAGCTCGCGAGCTGGCTGCGCGCCTATCTGCCGCTGCCGCCCGTCTCGCCCGAGGCGCGCCTGTCGGGCATCGATCACGCCGCGGACCGCCTCACGCTGCACTTCTCGATCAACGATTTCGAGGAGAAGGTCACACCGGGCATGTTGCAGCGCCTGCGCAAGCGCCTCTTGCCGTGGGTGGGTTGATTCGATCGATCGATGTGACTTTCGCAGGCTGGGCAACGCTTCGTTTGCCCATCGTCTCCGCCGTTTCGGTTAGAGTGCTCGCGTGCTCAGCCCCTATCGCGTGATCGATCTCGCGTGCGACCGCGGGATCCTGTGCGGCCAGATCCTCGCCGACCTGGGCGCGGACGTGATCCAGGTCGAGCCGCGCGCCGGCAGCGCGCTGCGGCGCGCGGGGCCGTTCTATTGCGACGAGCCCGGACGCGAGCGGTCGCTCGCGTTCTGGGCGTACGCGCGCGGCAAGCGCAGCATCGCGCTCGACCTCGACGGCGCGCGCGACCGCGGCGTGTTGCAGCGCCTGATCGCGGGCGCGGATTTCCTGATCGAGTCGGAGCCGCCCGGGCGGCTCGAGTCGCTCGGCTTCGGCGACGCGGCGCTCGAAGCGCTCCAGCCCGGCCTCGTGCACGTCTCGATCACGCCGTTCGGGCGCGATGGCCCGAAGTCGGGCTGGGCCGCCACCGACCTCACGCTCGTGGCCGCGGCCGGGCTCGCCCACCTGAACGGCGAGGCCGGCCACCCGCCTGTGCGCTGCAGCGTGCCGCAGGCCTGGGCGCACGCGGCGGCCGACGCGGCGGTCGGCGCGCTGATCGCGCATTTCGAGCGCAAGCGCACCGGGCGCGGGCAACACGTCGACATCGCCGCGCAGCAGTCGCTCACGCTCGGCACGCAGTTCCGCAGCCTCGACGCGCCGCTCTCGGAGGCTCCCGCGCGCCGCCTAGCGGGCGGGGTGTTCGTGGCTGGCCGCTTCATTCCGCTGCGCTACCGCCTGCGCGACGGATGGGTCGCCCTCGGGCCTGCGTTCCTGCCCTCGACCGGACACTTCATGAAGCGGCTGCTCGGGTGGGCGCTCGAGGAGGGCTTCGGGGATCCGGGCGCGCTCGACGAGAACTGGGGACAGTTCGCGCTGCGCATCGTGCGCCGCGAGCTGTCGCCCGACGCGATCGCGCCGCTCGACGCGACGCTCTCTGCGTTCTTCGCCACGCGCACGAAGGCCGAGGTGGTGGAGGCCGCGTGCAAGCGCAAGCTGCTGCTCGCGCCGATCCTCGACCTCGGCGAGTTCGCCGACAGCCCTCAGCTCGCGGCGCGCGAATTCGCGGTGGAGCTCGCGCCCGGCGCGGCGGGTGCGCCGCTGCGCTTCCCGGGTCCGTTCGCGCGCTTCGAGCGCACGCCGATCCGCTATGCACTGCCGCCGCCGCGGCTCGACGAGCACGGCGCCGCACTGCGCGCCGAGCCCGCTCGCCCACCCGCTCCGGCAGGGCGCGGCGAGCCGGGCGCGCCGCCGCTCGCGGGCGTGCGGATCCTCGACCTGTTCTGGATCCTCGCCGGCCCGGGCGGCACGCGCATGCTCGCCGACTACGGCGCGGAGGTGATCCACGTCGAGTCGACCACGCACCTCGACACGCTGCGCGTAATCCCGCCCTATCAGTATTCCAACCCGCATCCCGAAGGTGCGGGCGGCTTCCAGTGCGCGAACGCGAACAAGCTCGGCATCACGCTGGACCTGTGCAGCGCACAGGGGCGCGAGATCGTGCTCGAGCTCGTACGGCGCAGCGACGTGGTGACGGAATCGTTCGCGCCCGGCGTGATCGATCACTACGGGCTCGGCTGGGAGGCGCTGCGCGAGGTGAAGCCCGACCTCATCATGATCTCGAGCTGCCTGCTAGGTCAGTCGGGGCCGTGGCGCGATCTGACGGGCTTCGGGAACCTCGCCGCGGCGATCACGGGCTTCCAGCAGCTCGCGAGCTGGCCCGGCAATCCGCCCGCGGGCCCCTACGCCGCCTACACCGACTTCATCGGCGTTCGCTACAACGCGCTCGCGATCCTCGCCGCGCTCGAATACCGCGACCGCACGGGTCTCGGGCAGTGCATCGACATGGCGCAGGGCGAGGCCGCGCTGCACTTCCTCGCGCCGGCCTTCCTCGACTACGCCGCGCACCGTCGCATTCCCGCGCCCTGCGGCAACGCGGACCGCGAGCTGCACCCGCACGGGATCTACCCGTGCGCGGGCGAGGAGGCCTGGGTGGCGCTCGCCGCGCGCGACGACCGCGACTGGGGCGCGCTGTGCGCGGCGATCGGCCGCGCGGATCTGCTCGCGCGGCGAGCGGAGCGCGAGATCGTCGACGCGGCGATCGCCGATTGGACGCGCGCGCGCAGCACTGCCGAGGCGGAGGCGGCGCTGCAAGCGCACGGCGTCCCCGCGCATGCGGTGCTCGACATGCCGGGCCTGTTCGCGTGCCCGCAGCTGCAGCACCGCGGCCACTTCGTGGAAATCGGCCACGAGATCTTCGGCAGCACGACGATCGAGAGCTCGCGATTGCGCTTCTCGCGCTCGCGCGAGCGGGTGCCCGAGCGCGCGATCGGCTTCGGGCGCGACAACCGCGCGGTGCTCGAGGGGATCCTCGGCTACTCGCCCGAGCGGGTCGCCGAGCTCGAGGCGAGCGGGGTGCTCCGTTGACCTGCATTGCATCGCGGGGAATCGGCCCTAGTCTTGGCACCTACAGGGGGCGATCGGTTTCGACGGATGGTCGAAAGCGGGCGCTGCGTGCCGAGGACGTCATCTCCCTCGTTAATCCGGTGGCAAGTTGGTAGTGATAACTGCCGACGCTAACTACGCACTCGCTGCCTAGCTAATCCCTAGCGACAGCGACGCCCGTCCGCGACGCCTTCTAGCGGGGTACGGGCGTCATTAGAGGGCTGGCCCCCGGCCGCTGACAGACCGCAACCGGGGGCGAGAATCGAGTCTGTCTAGGTGGGCGCTTCTCCTCGTTTCCGCGACAGGCCCCACCGAAATCGGGCGGAAGCTACGCACGTAGACGCGCTGGCCGGACACCATGCGGACGCGGGTTCGATTCCCGCCGCCTCCACCAAATTTATCAGTGTTTACAGCCGGTTACGGACCCATAAAGGCCGCTGCACTCCACTTGCACTCCACTCATCGGGAAAGAGGGCTCACCTCGATGCCCTCGCCCCTGGGCGATCCCCGATCAAGCCAGCGCCTGGGAGAGGGGGCGAGTTCGGGACGCTGGGACGCCGGAAGCGGGACCTAATTGGACGAGAGGCGACCGACAACGTCGAACGCCGGACGCGGGATATGCTTCAACAGCCAGCTCGGGCGGGGCTCAAATGAGACGCCTTCACCTACTTGCTGCTGCGTTCTTCTTCCTTTCGTTATCCGCACACGGCGAGAGCCAGGATCGCTTCTCATCGCAGGCAGAACAGGCCGCGTAATGTGCCAAAACTCGGCCGAGCTCTACGCGGCTCGGCAGTAGTACCGAAGCAGCCCACCGAGCCTCTCGCGGCACTCGATCGATCCGCGTCTTTGCGATTCATCAGCCGAAGAATCGATGAGCCGGTTCCCGATCCC
>DATFWW010000165.1:0-5752 GCA_035258825.1 Myxococcota bacterium | reverse complement strand
TCCCAGAACGGGGCCCACGCGTCCTCGAAGATCGGCACGCCGCGGCCCACCGTGTCGGAGACGATCGCGCCCTTGTGGCCGAGCTTCGCGCAGCGCAGCAGCTCGTTCTTGGCGACCTGCGGGTCGTAGGACGGGAGGTCGGGCAAGAGGATCAGCCGCTTGGGGTCGCGCTTCTGGAACTCCGCCGCCCAGTCGTTGTAGACCATCGACACCTGCTCGTGTAGCGCGGCGTCGGTCATGCGCAGCTGCGTGCAGGTGGGGCCGTAGACGACCTGCGCGAGCACGCTGTCGCGGTCCATGTCTTCGAGCCGCGTGTCGGGCTGGCCGGGCCGAAAGCCGTGATCGTGCGCGGAGAGGTAGCCCTTCTCCTTGCGGCCGCTCGGCGAGATGCGCTGGCCGTCGCAGAACCAGTACGGACCGTCGGGGGTGTCCTGGACGCGCGGCCCGCGGTCGCGCCACTGTTTGGGCAGCCGCGTCGACCAGGTGTCGACGGGCATCGCGTGGATGTCGAGGTGGTCGTCGGCGGAGATCAGCACCTGGTCATCGGGTAGGGACATCGGGGTTTCCTCCTTGATCGATCCGGTTCAGACGGCGGCGCGGGCCGCGACGAGCTCGGCGATGCGCTCGTCGGAGAGACCCAGCAGGCCGCCCAGGATCTGTCGATCGTGCTGGCCGAGGTTGGGCCCCGGCGAGTGCAGCTTTCCGGCGCTCTCCGAGCAGCGCATGCCCGAGCGCTCGAAGAACATCCTACCGAGGTGGACGTGCTCGAGCGGCACGAAGTGCTCGCGGTGCGCGATCTGCGGGTCCGAGGCCAGGTCGCGCGCGTCCTGCACCGGCCCGGCCTCCACGCCCGCCGCCTGCAGCTGCTCGGCGAGCGCATGGCGATCGAAGCCGCGCGTCCACTCCGCGATGCGCGCGTCGAGCTCGTCGCGATGGGCGAGGCGGCCGGCGTTGTGCGCGAAGCGCGCGTCGCGCGCCCACTCGGGCGCGCCCATCGCCGCGACGAGTCGCTGCCAGTCGCCGTCGGTCGGACAGGCGATCGCGATCCAGCGATCCTCGCCGCTCGCCGGGTAGATGGAGTGGGGCGCACAGAGCTCGCTGTGATTGCCGATCCGGCCCGGGACCTCGCCGTTCGCCGAGAAGCGCGCGACGACCTCCGAGAGGCTGTACACCGCAGTCTCGATCTGCGAGACGTCGATCGACTCGCCCTCGCCGGTGCGGCGGCGGCGCCACAGCGCGCCGAGGATCGCGGTCGCGAGATAGCGCGGCGCGAGCGAGTCGGTGATCGTACCGGCCGGGCCGTAGCCCATCCCGTCGGGCCAGCCGGTCAGATGATTGAAGCCCGAGATCGCCGAGCCCTGTCCGCCGAATCCGGGGTAGTGGCGCTGCGGGCCGGTCTGGCCGAACAGGCAGCCGCTCGCCATCACCGCGCGCGGGTTCAGCTCGCGCACGCGGTCGTGGCCGAGCCCGAGGCGCTCGAGCACGCCCGCGGCGTAGTTCTCGCAGATCACGTCGGCCCAGGTCACGAGCTGCTCGGCGAGGGACAGGCCGGCGGGGTGCTTGAGGTTCAGCGCCACCGTCTGCTTGTTGGCGTTGAGCAGGATGAACATCGGCGCGGCGTCGAAGCCGAACTTCGGATGGGGCGCCAGCGTGCGCAGGAAGTCGGGCCGCTCGCGCGACTCGATCCGGATCACGTGCGCACCGTGCTCGGCGAAGTAGCTGGTCGCGACCGGACCCGCGGCACCCGAGCCGATCTCGAGCACGCGCAGGCCCGCGAACGGTTCGCGCGGGGCGGTCGCGGCGGCGAGCGGCGGCGCGCTCTCGACGGCGGGGCGTGCGAGCTCCGCGCGCACCTCGGCGTCGTGCTCGCCGATGCGCGGCGCGCGACTGCGCAGCGCGATCCGGCCGTTGCGCACCCTCGCGAAGAAATTCGGGTGCTCGATCGACGCGCCGAGATGCGGGTAGTCGAGCCGCACGAAGAGCTGCCGGTCGCGCAGCTGCGCGTGCTCGACGATCTCGCGCGCGTCGTTGCAGGGCGCCAGCAGGATCCGGCGCTCGAGCGCCTGCGCGAAGAGCTCGCGCATGCCGCGGCTCGCGAAGAACGCGCCGAACACGTCCTCGAGCCGCGCGATCTCGGCGTCGGTCACCTTCTGGTAGTCGTATGCGTCCCAGTCGAAGTCGCGCAGCCACTGCGGCGCCATGCCGCACTCGTCCATGTAGGCGACGGTGGCCTTCAGGTTCGGGATGCGCGCGGGGCCGCCGCGCATGCCGTAGCTGATATTCCCGTCCTTGGCCGTCCAGATCTCGCGCGTGCGGCCCATCATCGGACCCATGCGCGGGAGGATCGGCGCGCCGCCGGCGACCTGCCCGAACATCGTGAGCACGGTGCGCAGCTGGGTCTCCTGGAGCGAGACGTCGACGAACTGTCCGCGGCCCGTGTCGTCGCGCGCGTAGAGCGCCATCAGCACGCCGACCGCTGCTTCGGCCGAGCCGTGATACCAGGAGGTCGGCATGCTGCAGCGCACGGGCGGGCGATCGGGGTCGCCGGTCATCGCGGCGTTGCCGCCCATCGCGACGACGATCAGGTCGCCGCCGCGCCAGTGCGCGCGCGGTCCCGTCTGCCCGAACGGCGTGATCGCACAGTGCACGAGGCGCGGGTTGATCTGACGCAGAGCGGTGTAATCGAGCCCGAGCGCCGCGAACTCGCCGGGCGCGTGGGTCTCGAGCAGCACGTCGCTGCGGCGCACAAGCGCCAGGAAGGTCTCGCGCTCGCGCGCGAGGTCGAGCTGGATCCCGCGCTTGCTCGTGTTCAGAGCGAGCCAGGCCAGGCTGCGCTCGGGATCCGAGACGCCGCCCAGATACGGGCCGCGGCGCCCCGCGAGATCGCCGCCGGGCGGCTCCACTTTGATCACGTCCGCGCCCATGTCGCCGAGGATCTTGCCGGCGAGCCAGCCCGGCTCGTCGGCGAGATCCAGCACGCGTAGACCTTCGAGCACTGGGGGGCCTCCTCCGGGTTGCCAAGCTTACTCTCGGATCCGTAGAATTGCACTTGCGTATCCGTAGAATGAGACATGCTGTGCCCGTGCGCCCGGCGGGCATGCGAGCCCGGCATTCGTCGGTTCGTCGGTGGTGCGCGCGTGGATTTCGAGATCAGTTCCGATCAGCAAGCACTGGTCGATTCGGTGCGCGCTGTCCTCGAGCGCGAGGTTCCGACCGCGCTCGTGCGCGACATCGTCGAGAACCAGCGCCGCCCCGAGCAGCCGTGGAAGAGCGCCGGCGAGCTGGGCTGGACGGCGATCGACGTGCCCGAGGCGTTCGGCGGTCTCGGCCTCGGATTCGCGCAGCTAGGCCTGGTCGTCGAGCAACACGGCCGCTTCATCGCGCCGGGACCCTTCCTCGCAACGGTCACCCAGTTCACGCCGCTCGTGCGCGAGGCCGGCGACGCCGCGCAGCAGCAGCGCTTCGCCGGCGCAGCCGCGTCCGGCGGCCTCACGGGCGCGCTCGCGATCGATCAGGGCCGCGCCGCCGAACACGAGCTCGGCGATTCGCTGCGCGCGCGGCGCGACGGCGGCGCCTGGGTGCTCGAGGGCCAGCGCGACTTCGTGCTCGACGGCGACTGCGCGGACGAGATCGCCGTGGCCGCGCGCGTCGGCGCGGGCGACGGCGTGGGCCTGTTCGTGGTCCCGCAGGGTGCCGTGGAGGCGAAGCGCGTCGTCGCGCTCGATGCGAGCCGCCCGCTCGCGCACCTGCGCTTCGACGGCGTGCGCGTGGAGCCGGACCGCGTGCTGGGCACCCCCGGCGCGGGCGCGCGCGCGCTGGGCCGCGCGCTCGAACACGCCACCGTCGCGGCAGCGCTCGAGTGCGTCGGCACCTGCCACACGCTGATGGAGCGCACGGTCGAGTACGCGAAGCACCGGCGTCAGTTCGAGCGGCCGATAGGCGCGTTCCAGGCCGTGCAGCACAAGTGCGCCGACATGTTCGTGCAGATCGAGAAGGCGCGCGCCACCGCCTACTTCGCGATGATGGCGCTGGCCGAGGACGACCCGCGCCGCGCGATCGGCGCGTCGATGGCGAAGGTCGCCGCGAGCGACTGCCAGCGCCTGGTGTGCAAGGAGGGCATCCAGATCCACGGCGGCATGGGGTACACCTGGGAGAGCGACGTGCAGCTGTTCGTCAAGCGCGCGAAGACGCTCGAGGCGCTGTTCGGCAACGGCCGACAGCACCGCCGGCGCATCGCCGACCTGCTGGAGATCTGACGTGCATCTCCACTACGACGCCGAGACCGAGACGTTCCGCAGCGAGCTGCGGGCGTGGCTCGAAGCGAATCGCCCGAGCGCCGAGGAGATGCGCGCCGAGCCGGCGACGAGCTCCGCGCACTACACCGGCTGGTCGCGGCGCTGGCAGCGCAAGCTGTTCGACGCGGGTCTGCTCGTGCCGGGATGGCCGCCGGAGCTCGGCGGCCGCAACCTGGGTCCGATTCAGCAGCTCGTCTACCACGAGGAGATGGCGAGGATCCCGGTCCGGCGCACGACCAATCCCCAGGGCCTCGGGATCGTCGCGCCCTCGATCGTCGACCACGGCAGCGAGTTCCTGAAACAGAAATACGTCGTGCCCACGCTGCGCGCGGAGATCGCCTGGTGCCTGGGGATGAGCGAGCCTGGAGCGGGCAGCGACCTCGCCGGGCTCTCCACGCGCGCCGAGCTCCGCGGCGATCACTTCGTGGTGCACGGCCAGAAGATCTGGACCTCGGGCGCGCACCACTCCGACCGCTGCCTGTGCTTCGTGCGCACCGATCCGAAGGCGCCCAAGCACCGCGGCATCAGCGCGCTGATCATCGACATGACGGCCCCGGGCGTCAGCACGCGGCCGCTCGCGCAGCTCACCGACCGCGACCACGCCGATTTCAACGAGGTGTTCTTCGACGGCGTGATCGTGCCGCAGGATCATCTGCTCGGTCCTCTGAACCAGGGCTGGTCGATCTCGGCGGGCTCGCTCGCGCACGAGCGCGGCATGGTTTGGCTCGCGAACGCCTCGTATCTCGACGACATGCTCGAGCGCCTGTTCGAGCTCGGGCGCACGCGGGGAGTGGACGGACGCCGCATCGGCGAGAGCGCCACGTTCCGCGACGAGCTAGCGTCGCTCTACGTCGACGCGCAGGCGATGTGGTTCATGGGCTACCGGGGCTTCGCGAAGTTCGCCAGGGGCATGCTCTCGCCCGAGCACTCGCTGCTCAAGCTGTTCGCCTCCGAGATCCAGCAGCGCGCGGCGCGCCTCGCCACCGAAGCGCAGGGCGTCGCCACGCTCGACTTCGAGCTGCCCAGCCTGGTCTACCCGGAGAGCACGGAAGGAATTCCCTGGATGAAGCGCTACCTGCAGACGTACGCTGGGACGATCGCGGCGGGCGCCTCCGAGATCCAGCGGAACATCATCGCGCAGCAGGTGCTCGGCCTGCCGCGGCGCTGACCGAAATCACGAGCGGGGCATCGGCCCCGAGGAGGGCATCATGCGGATGGAAGACATGATCCTGGTGAGCGTCGACGATCACGTCTGCGAGCCGCCCGACATGTGGCAGCGCCACGTGCCCGCGAAGTGGAAGGACCGCGCTCCGCGACTCGTGCACAAGCAGGACGGCTCCGACGTCTGGGTGTTCGAAGGCGCGCAGATTCCCAACGTGGGCCTGAACGCCGTGGCCGGCCGCGCTCCCGAGGAGTACGGCATGGAGCCGACGGCGCTCTCGCAGCTGCGCCCGGGC
>DATFWW010000164.1:0-13135 GCA_035258825.1 Myxococcota bacterium | reverse complement strand
ACCGCCCCCAGCGCCGCCGAGGTCCGGCGCCTGCTCGCGAGCCGCAAGGTCGAACGCGTCGTGATCCTCGGCGCGAACGGCACGATGGGGTACGGCGCCGCTGCGCTGTTCACCCAGGCAGTTCCGGAAGTGGTCTTCCTGGCGCGCACCAAGACCAAGGCCGAAGAGGGGCTCGGCGAGGCGATCCGCCAGGTGCGCTCGCCCACGGTGGCATCACGAGCGAAGGTCGGAGACTACGGCCACGACTTCGGCGCCGCGGTCGCGGGCGCCGACCTGATCTTCGAGGCGCTCACCGAGGATTTCGAGATCAAGAAGGCGATGTTCGACCGCGTCGAGGAGGCTCGGCGCGACGACAGCATCGTCGCCACGGTCACGTCGGGCCTGTCGATCAACGCGCTGTGCAAGAACCGCGGCCAGTCCTTCCGCCGCAACTTCCTCGGGCTCCATTTCTTCAATCCGCCCAACGTGATCGTCGGCACGGAGCTGATCGCCGGCCGCGACACGGATCCGGCGGTCGTCGATTACATCGAGGCGTTCACGCGCGCGCTGCTCGGCCGCGAGATCGTGCGCACGCACGATACGCCCGCGTTCGCGGGCAACCGCGTTGGATTCAAGGTGCTGAACGAGGCCGCGCAGCTCGCCGAGCAGATCGGGCCGCTCCTCGTCGACCGGATCGTCGGCCCCTATACCGGTCGCGCGCTGACGCCGCTCGCGACGATCGACCTGGTCGGCTGGGACATCCACCGCGCGATCGTCGACAACGTGTACGAGAACACGAAGGACGAGGCGCGCGAGACGCTCGAGCTCCCGGCCTACATGGACAAGCTGATGGAGAAGGGCGTGCTGGGCAACAAGACCGGGCGCGGCTTCTTCTGGACGGAGGGCAAGGTCCGGCACGTGCTCGACCCGCTGACGGGCGACTACCGCCCCGAGTCCGAGCTGAAGCTCCCGCGTCTTTCCTACATCGCCGATGTCGCAAATTTCTACAGCCAAGCACGCTATGCGGAAGGGATGCAGGTATTCCTGGCTGCTGAGGGAGAGGAGGCGGCTCTCGCTCGCAAGGTGATCGCCGGCTACATCAGCTACGCCTTCCATCGCGTCGGCGAGGTGACGGACACGATCGACGGAATCGACCGGATCATGGGCGCTGGCTTCAACTGGGCGCCGCCCTCCGTGCTGGTCGACACGATGGGCGCGGCCGCGGCGGTGCGCCTGATCGAGGAGGCCGGGCTTGAGGTCCCCGAGGCGCTCAGCGAGGCAGCCCGGACCGGCGAGCCGAAGCGGTTCTTCCGCGATCGCCGGGTCAACACGGGCAAGTTCTTCGTCGCGAGCTGAAAGGACAGAAGAGGGAATCATGACAGCCAAGCGTGAGGTCTACGTCCTCGGCGGATACATGACCGATTTCGCCCGCAACTGGACGAAGGAGAACAAGCACTTCTCCGCGCTCATGCGCGAGGCCGTGCTCGGCGCGCTCGAGCGCACCGGGATCGCGCCCGAGGAGATCGAGAGCGCGCACGTCGGCAACTTCGCTGCGGAGCTCTACTGCATGCAGGGTCACCTCGGCGCGTTCTTCACCGAGGTGCATCCCGCGTTCTCGGGCCTGCCCACCTCGCGACACGAGGCCGCCTGCGCGTCGGGCAGCATCGCGCTGCTCGCGGCCGGCGCCGAGATCGAGGCGGGCCGCTACGACCTCCAGGCGGTGGTCGGGATCGAGCAGATGAAGACCGTGCCGGCCGCGATCGGGGGCGACTACCTCGGCACCGCGGCGTGGTATGCGGAGGAGGCGAAGGGCGTCGAGTTCCCGTTCCCGAAGCTGTTCGGCAA
Source organism: Myxococcota bacterium (assembly GCA_035258825.1). Classification (GTDB taxonomy): domain Bacteria; phylum Myxococcota_A; class UBA9160; order UBA9160; family SMWR01; genus JAHEJV01. Next base: position 11,311 of record DATFWW010000164.1, on the reverse strand, counting down.
GCTCGGCGACGAGTACGACAAGCGCTACGGCTTGAAGGACGAGTACCTCGCCGAGATCAGCAAGATCAACTACGCGAACGCCAAGAAGAACCCGAACGCGCAGACGCGCACTTGGTACATGAACAAGGAGCACGCGCTGTGCCGCACGGACGACAACCCGGCGGTCGGCGGGCGGATCCGGATCGCCGACTGCTCCCAGGTGACCGATGGCGCGGTGTGCGTGTTCCTCGCCTCGCGCGAGTACGCCGAGAAGTACGCCCGGGGTACGGGCCGCAAGCTCTCCGAGATCCCGCGCATCAAGGGCTGGGGGCACCACACGGCGCGGCTGCGCTTCGCCGACAAGGTCGCCGAGAGCCGGAGCGACCGGTTCGTGTTGCCGCACGTGCGCAGGACCATCACGGACGCGATGGAGCGCGCGGGCGTTCCCGACGTGTCGGGCATCGACGCGATCGAGACGCACGACTGCTTCACCACCTCCGAATACATGGCGATCGACCACTTCGGCATCACCGCGCCCGGCGAGAGCTGGAAGGCGATCGACGGGGGCTGGCTCGAGATCGACGGCAAGCACCCGATCAACCCGAGCGGCGGCCTGATCGGCGCGGGCCATCCGGTGGGTGCCACCGGAGTGCGTCAGCTGCTCGACGCCACCTGGCAGGTGACCGGCGAGGCCGGCGACTACCAGGTCGAGGGCGCGAAGAACGTCCAGACGCTCAATATCGGCGGCAGCGGCACGACCAGCGTGAGCTTCATCATCGGTGTGTGACCGCGGTAGCATGCGCCTCCATCCGGAGGTGCCCGCATGCCGCGGTTCGACAGGTTCCTGAACGGAGACTACGTCGCTGCGCTGCGCGCGTATCTTCTCGCGCGGCGCGCCGAATTCCACTGACCCGGAGGCCCGATGCGCATCCGTCTCGCGTGGTTCGCGGTCGCGCTCACCCTCACCGCCTGCGGCGCGCCGCCGCCGCCCGCGCCCACGAGCGACCCGATCACGAAGCGCGCGATTGCGAGCGGCGAGGTGGTCGGATTCGTCGGCGCGCACGGCAGCCACGTGTGGCGCGGGATCCCGTACGCCGCGCCGCCGATCGGTCCGCTCCGCTGGCGCGGACCGCAGGATCCCAGACGGTGGCAAGGCGTCCGCGAGGCGACCGCGTTCGGCGCGCGCTGCCCGCAGTATGCGAGCCAGCTCGAGGGCGCGCACGACCTCGGCACCGTGTATGGCAGCGAGGATTGCCTGACGCTCAACGTCTACGCGCCGCCCGACGCGCAGCCCGAGCGGCTGCCCGTGATGTTCTGGATCTACGGCGGCGGCAACGTGCAGGGCGGCAGCGACTTCTACGACGGCAGCGCGCTCGCGGTCGACCAGCACGTCGTGGTGGTGACCGTGAACTATCGGCTCGGCCCGCTCGGCTGGCTGCGCCACGCCGCACTGCGCGAGGGCGCCACCGACGAGGAGAAGTCGGGCAACTTCGGGGGGCTCGACCTGATCCACGCGCTGCGCTGGGTGCACGCGAACATCGGGGTGTTCGGCGGCAACCCCGACCGCGTCACGATCTTCGGCGAGAGCGCGGGCGGCCGGAACGTGTTCGCGCTGCTGCGCACCCCGGCCGCGCGCGGGCTGTTCGCGGGCGCGATCGTCGAGAGCGGCGGAACGCGCACGAGCGGCCTCGCCGAGGCCGAGGAGGCCACGGTGGTGCCGGCGGCGCGCCGCGGTCCGAGCTCGGGTGACGTGTTGGCGAAGCTGCTGGGCGAGCGCGCGGCGCGCATGACGAACGCCGAGATCGCGGCGTTCCTGCGCGCGCAGACGCGCGCGCAGATCTTCGCCGCCTATCCGGAGACTGACGCGGAGGGCGACCACTCCGGCTTCTACGACATGCCCCAGTGGTTCCGCGACGGCGCCGTGCTGCCCGCGGTCGAGACGCCAGCTGCGTTCGCGGCAGGCGCCTACACGCGCGTTCCCGTGATCCTGGGCACCAACCGCGACGAGGCCAAACTCTTCATGTTTGCCTCCTCCAAACACGTCCGGCGCTTCCTCCGGATTCCGCGGCTGCGCGACGCCGAGCAGTACGAACGCGAGGCGCGCTACCGCAGCCGGTTCTGGAAGGCGTACGGTGTCGACGAGCCCGCGGCCGCGATGCGGCGCGTGCAGGGACCTTCCGTATACGCCTATCGCTTCGACTGGGACGAGCAGCCGCGCGTCCTCGGCGCCGACCTCGGCCGAATGCTGGGCGCCGCGCACGTGCTGGAGGTGCCGTTCGTGTTCGGCAACTGGAACCTCGGTCCCAACAGCAAGCTGTTGTTCGACGATGGCAACGCGCCCGGGCGGCTCGCCCTGTCGGACGCGATGCAGTCCTACTGGGGCCAGTTCGCGTGGACCGGCTCGCCGGGACGCGGCCGCGACGGACGACGGCCGATGTGGACGGCATGGGACCCGAGCCGGCCGGACGCGGACAAGTACGTGGTGTTCGACACGGAGGCCGGAGGCGGGATCCGCATGTCGCACGAGACGGAGAGCACGGGCGCGCTGATCGCCGAGCTCGCGCGCGACCCCGCGTTCGACGACGCGGCGCGCTGTGCATTGCTCGCCGAGTGGACCCGCGACGTGCCGACGGTGGTGGTGCGCGCCGGCGAGCTCGGCTGCCGCGCGCCCGCGCTGGCGCGCGGAGATTGATTCAATCCGCGGGCCATTGCCGGAATACCAGCGAGGTATTCACGCCGCCGAACGCGAAGTTGTTCGAGACGATCGTCTCGGCGTCGAGCTCGCGCGGCGCCCCCATCACGTAGTCGAGCGGGGCGCAGCGCGGGTCCGGTGCCTCGAGGTTGTGGGTCGGCACGACCCAGCCCTCGCGTATCATCTCGAGGCTCATCCACGCCTCGATCGCGCCGCACGCCCCCAACGTGTGGCCCGTGTGTCCCTTCAGCGTGGAGACGGGCACGCGCGGGCCGAACACGCGCAGCGTGGCCGTGCTCTCCGCGATGTCGCCCACCTCGGTGCCGGTGGCGTGCGCGTTCACGTAGTCGACCCCGCCGGCATCGAGCCCCGCGTCGGCGAGCGCGAGACGCATCACCTGCTCCATGCCGTCCGCGCTCGGGTTGGTCATGTGCACGCCGTCGCAGTTGGTGCCGTAGCCGATCACCTCGGCGGCGATCCGCGCGCCGCGCGCGCGCGCGAACCCGAGCTCCTCGAGCACGAGCGAGCCCGCGCCCTCCGCCACCACCACGCCGTCGCGCGCCGCGTCGAACGGGCGCGGCGTGCGCTGCGGCTCGTCGTTGCGCGTGGAAGCGGCGAGCAGGATGTCGAAGATCGCGGCGTCGATGCCGTCGATCTCCTCCGCGCCGCCCGCGATCATCACGTCCTGGCGCCCGAAGCGGATCGCCTCGTACGCATAGCCGATCCCCTGGCTGCCCGAGGTGCAGGCGCTCGTGGCGGGGATGATCCGCCCGCGCAGGCCGAAGAACTGCGCGATGTTCGCGGCGCAGGTGTGGCTCATGAAGCGGATGAAGTCGCTGCCGCGGATCCCGCTCGTGGTCCGCTTGCCGTAGAACTGCCGCGCGTACACCTCGAGCGCGCGCGGGCTGCCCTGCGTGCAGCCGTAGGCGACGCCGGCGCGGCCGTCGGTGAGCGCGGGGTGGCCGAGCAGCCCCGCGTCGGCGAGCGCGAGCTCGGAGGCGCGCGTCGCGAGCAGCGAGTCGCGCCCCATGCTGCGCGTCTTGTGGCGCGGCCAGTCGTCGGGCGCTGCGAAAGCAGGCACCGGCGCCGCGACGCGCGCGCGCAGACCCGCGATCTCGTCCCATCCCTTCATGCGCACCACGCCGGAGCGGCCCGCGAGCAGGCTCTCGCGCACCTCCTTCCAGCCGCTCCCGATCGGAGTGATCCCGGACATGCCCGTCACGACCACGCGGCGGCTCATCGCACCCCCTCCGCCCACACGTCGTAGAAATTGAACCATTGGTAGGGAGCTTGCAGCAGGTAATGCTCGAGCCGCCCCGCATAAGCCGCCGCGAGCTCGCGGATCCGCTTGTCGCGTTCCCCGCGCCCGAGGTCGACCCGCTCCGCGAGCACCTCCGCGAAGACGCGGTAGAGCGGGCCCGGCGCGCGCAGCGCCACCATGAAGAAGAGCGGGCAGCCGAGCAGGCCCGCCAGCAGGTAGGGCGCCTCGGGGATCTCGATCCGCCCGCCCAGCAGCGACACGGCGCAGGTGCGCCCGCGATCGGCCGGCTCCACGCGGTCGCCGAGCATCGCCACGATCTCGCCGCGCTCGATGCAGGAGCGGATCTGCAGCACGGTGCCCATCGAGTCGCGTTCCACCTGGATCACGCGCAGCTGCACGTCGGGCGAGAGCGCACGGAACACCGCGTTGATGCGCGGCGCGTGGTCGGTGTACATCAGCACGTTCACGGTGCGGCGGTCGCGGTCAGCCAGGGCGCGCAGCGCATCGAAACTGCCCAGATGTGCGCCCACCACGATCGCGCCGCGCGTGGGCGAGAGCAGCCGGTCGTAGTGCTCGCGGCCGATCACCTCGAACGCGAGGTCGCGCTCGCGACCGAACCAGAGCACGAGCCGGTCGAAGATCGAGAGTGCGAACGCGCGGAAGTGAAGGAAGCTCGTCCAGGTGTTCGGGGCGCGGCCGAGCGCGCGCGCGCCCTCGGGCGCAGACGCCACGCGGCGCAGGTAGGCCAAGGAGGCCTTCCGCTGGGTGGCCCCCGTCAGGAAGAAATAGGCGACGATCGCGTGCACGAGCACGAGCGAGAGCGGGCGACCGAACCAGCGGTAGCAGGCCACCGTGATGCGCAGCCCGAGCATCGATCCTCGCTCGGCCGCGCGCGACCAGCTCGTCCGCTGATTCGCGTCGCTCACGCGGCGGGCCCTTCCGGGAAGAGTCGGCGCAGCACCGGATCGGCCCAGGCGGCCTCGAGGTGATGGAAGCGCCACGACCGCACCAGCCACTCCGCGCCGAACAGCAGCGCCATCAGTACATAGGCGATGCAGCCGGTGTACAGCGTCCACAGCCAGAGCGGCCCCGCCCACGCGAGCGCGAACGAGACGGCGGCATTCGCGGCGAAGAAGCCGCACCAGGCGGCCGTCGCGGTCCGGCAGTGCCGGACGCGCGCGGCGGAAAGGTGGGGATCGCGCATGCGCGCGAAGCGCTCGATCAGCGGGGGGCCGCTGCGCAGCGTTCGGCCGAAGACATAGAGCAGCGCGAGGTTGATCCACACGGGCACGAGCAGGAGCGCGCGCGGATTCCAGCGCGGCCCGAGCCACCGCACGAGGGCGAACACCGCGAACGGGTAGGCGACGGCGGAGAGGCCGCGCGCGAGCTTCATCGCGCGCCGGCAGCGCTCCGTGCGAACGCCGCCCGGACGGCGTCGACGGCATCGCCGACCGTGCGCACCGACTTGAGGTCGTCCTCGTTCAGCTTGATCCCGCGGTCCTCCTCGAGCGACACGGCGAGGTCGACGAGGTCGATGCTGTCGAGATCGAGATCGTCGATCAGGTGCGCCGACGGTTCGATCGCGTCGGGGTCGAGACCGAATTCGGCGTGCATCGTCGCGCGCAGCACGGCGAGGATGTCGTCGCTCGTGGGGGTGGCGTCGTGGGACGGCACGGTCGGCACGGGCGGAAATTATCACAGTGGCACCTCAGCCGGGCCTTCGCTCGCCTTCGGCTCGCTGCCCACCCGATGGTCTTCGCTCGCCTCGGGCTCGCTGCGCGAAACTTGCAGCCGGCAGTCGCCAGCCTCCTTGCGGATGGAGGACAGGGCGCGGGCCGCGGCGCCGAGCGCCAGGCGCACGTGGAGCCACGAGATGCGCGCGGTGTCGCGCAGCACGTCGTAGTGGGAGACGCCGCCCTCGTCCGCGGAGAGGTACCGCACGCGCGTCGGGATATTTCGGACCGGCGTGCCGGCCCACACCATTCGCACCGGCAACTCGAGATCGAACTCCATGTGATCGCCGCGCGCGCGCGCGGCGAGCGCGGCGGCGAGCGGGTACACGCGAAAACCGCACTGCGGGTCGGCGATCGCGCGGCCGCCGGTCTCGACGCTCACCCAGAAGATGCTGAGCTGGCGCGCGAACGCGCGGCTGCGCGGCTGGGTCGCGTCGAACACGGGCCGGCCGAGGATCAGCGCGTCGGGGTGAGCGCGCGCCTCGGCGAGGAAGCGCGGCACGTCGCCGAGGTCGTGCTGGCCGTCGGCATCGACCTGGAGCACGTGGGTCGCGCCGAGTCGCTGCGCCGCGGTAAAGCCGCTCTTCACCGCGGCGCCCTTGCCGGCGTTGCGCGCGTGTCGCTCTAGGTGCGCGAGCCCGGAACTCGTGATCGCGTCCACCGCGGCGCGGCCCGCGGCGCCGCTGCCGTCGTCCACCACGACGACGTCCGCGACGTGTGCGCGCACCGCCTCCACCACCGCGCGCACGGTGGCGGGGTTGTCGTAGGTCGGAATCACCGCGCACGGTTGAAAAACTTGCAACGTCACGGAACTGCGCTCGCGCGCCGATTCGCGGACCGCTGCCGCCGCGCGAGCCAGAGCAGCGTTCCGATCGCGGGCCAGACCCGCCAGGTCGGCGTGACCGAGCCCGCGAGCACCGACACCACCTCGCGGCGCAGCCACTCCACTCCCGGTCGCCCGTGCGGGGGCCGCAGGAACACCTCGCGAAACCCCGGGTCGTACCAGGCGTAGATGAAGCGCGCGTAGATGCCGAGCTGCGCGCGGCTCTCGCGCGCATAACGCGCGAAGTCGCGCGCCACCGGCAGCCGCCCGGCCGCGAGCGCGCGCTCGGCCGCGCGGCTGGCTCGCTCGGCGCCCGTCATCGCGAGGTGGACGCCCGACGAGAACACGGGATCGAGGAAGGCGCCCGCGTCGCCGATCGCCACCCAGCCGTCGCCAGCGAGCGCGCGCAGCCGGTACTGGAAGTCGGCCGCGGCCTCCACGGGCCGCGTCCGGGGGGCTCCGCGCAGGCGGTTCGCCACCGCTGGCACGAGCGAGAGCACCTCGTTCCAGATCGCGTCGCGATCGGCGCCCGCAACGCGCCGCGTCCGGTACCAGTCGCGGTCGAGCACGGCGCCGACCGACGCCCCGCCATCCGCGAACGGGATCAGCCACATCCACCCGAAGCCGGTGGCGACCACGGCGATCGTGCCCGCGTCGTCTCCGGTAGAGCGGATCGCATCTCCGTAGTGGCAGTAGAGCGCGACGCGGTGCAGGTTCGGATCGCGGTCGCGCAGCGCGAGCTGCGCGCCGATCAGCGTGGCGCGGCCCGAGCAGTCGGCGACCAACCGCGCTCCCACCTGCGCCGGGCGTCCGCCGGCGAGGCGCAGCCGGACGCCCGTGGCGCGCGCGCCCTCGAACACGACCTCCTCGACGAGCGTTCCGTCGCGCGCGTCGAGACCGGTCTCGAGCGCGGCATCCCAGAGGATCTGGTCGAAGTCGGCGCGCCGCACTTCGTAGGAGTGGTCGGCGACCCAGCGGCTCGCGTTCGGGAAGTGCGAGTATTCGGGCCGATCGCCGTCCGCGAAGCAGAAGTAGGCACCGTACTTGCGCACGAAGCCGGCCTTCTCGAAGCGCTCTGCCACGCCGAGTCGTTGCCACAGCGGCATCGTGGCGGGGAGCAGGCTCTCGCCGACGGAGAAGCGCGGGTGGCGCGCGCGCTCCACGAGCAGCACTGCGCGGCCTGCGCGCGACAGGAGGTGGGCGAACGTCGTGCCGGCGGGGCCGCCGCCGATCACGACCGCGTCGTAGTGCTCGCGGAGCGCGCGCGTCATCGGGCGGGCAGTTTAGTCGATCGGAGTGAGCCGATAGACTAGTCGCGATGAGTCGCCTCGCGCGCGAGCTCTATCGCTACTTCGCCACCGCGCAGGGGTGGCTCTGGTTCGGCGCGATCACGCTGTTCTTCGGACTCGTGCCGATTCCGATCGCGCTGCTGTTCTCCCCGATCTGGGAGGGCGCCGGCGACTGGTTCGCGGACTTCACCCACGCAGCACTCGCGCTCTACGGCCGCACCTGCCTGTACATGCGGATCGGGGTCGAGGGGTGCCGCGCCGAAGGCACGCGGATCGTCGTGGCCAATCACCAGTCCTGGCTCGACCCGCTCGTGCTGATGGGCCTCGAGCGGCGGCTCGCGGGGCCGGTGAAGCGCTACATGCTGCGGGTGCCGATCTTCGGCGCGGTCCCGCGGCTCGCCGGCTTCTTCCAGAGCGACGTGGGCGAGCTGCCGTCGCTCGGCGCCGTGGCGCGCTGCGTCGCCACGGCGCGCGCGCGCGGCGGCAGCCTGCTGTTCTTTCCGGAGGGCACGCGCTCGCGGGACGGCGCGCTCGGCGCGTTCCACCGCGGCGCGTTCCGGACCGCGTTCGACCACTGCCTCGCGATCCAGCCCGTGGTGATCGAGGGCCTCGACCGCGTGCTGCCGCGCAAGGGCCCGATCGTACAGACGTACGGCCGTCAGCTCGTGCGCGTGCGCTACCTCGCGCCGATCGAGCCGCCGTTCGAGATCCCCGGAGTGCTGCGGCGCGACATCGTGCGCGGCCTCGCCGAGCGCGCGCGGGATGCGATCGCGGAGGAGCTCGAGACGATGCGCAAGTCGCGAGCCGGACCCGATTGAGTCACGCGCGCGCGAGGAAGAGCACGTTGGTCTCCTCCTCGCCGACCACGCGGTTCTCGAAGCGCACGCGCTCGAGACTCACCTCCGCGAACGCGCGCGCGAGCGCGTCCGCGAAGCGCGGGCTCTCCGCGTAGGACCACACGCCCAGCACGCCGCCCGGCGCGAGGTGGCGGCGCGCGCACGCGAGGCCGCTCTCGCAGTAGAACGCCGCGCTCTCCGAGCCGAGCGGCTCCTCGGGCGAGTGGTCGACGTCGATCAGGATCACGTCCCAGCGCTCCCCGGTGGGCTCTCCCGCGAGCTGCGCGTACACGTCGCCCTGCACGACGGAAAGGCGCGCGTCGCGCGCGAGCGCGTCGGAGAGGGGGAGCCATCCGCGGCGCAGCCAGCCGATCACGGGCGCGAGGTACTCGACCACCTCGACGCGCGCGACGCGCGGCGACGCGAGCACCGCGTGCGCGGTGTAGCCGAGCCCGAGTCCGCCCACGAGCACCGCGAGGCGGTCGCCCGCGTGCATCGTGATCGCCCGCTCCGCCAGCGCCCGCTCCGAGGCGGTGTTCGCGCTGCTCATGAGGAACTGGTGGTCGAGCGTGATCTCGGTGGCCACCGCCCCGGGAGCGCCCGCGAGCGCGCGCTCGCGCAGGCACACGAGTCCGAGCGGGCTCTCCTCGGCGGCGAGGTAGTCGGGCGCCGCGTCCCGGCTCAGCGCTGCTCGACCCGGTATACGTTCCATGGGCCCAGGAACGGCCGCATCACCGAGAGGAAGACGTGCGGCGTGACGCCGTACTTCGCGGTGTAGGCCTCGTTCACCCTGTTGTAGAGCTCGGGGTCCTTCACGGGGATCGCGCGGATCGCGACCTCCTTGTCCTTGATCCGCAGCGCGGCCTTCGTGTCTCGCTCGAGGTCCTCGCGCCAGCTCGTGTTGCGCGTGCGGATGAAGCCGTGGTCGTCGAGCACGACCAGCCAGATCTTGATCTCGCGCGGCTTTCCGTCTGCGCTGTGCACGATCGCCGTGATTTCCTGCTCGTCCTTGTAGTCGGACCACGCCGCGCGCGCGGGATCCGCGGAGGCGACCGCGAGCACGCCCGCGAGGACCAGGACTTGGAGTGCAAACCGCATCGGACCTCCGTGAAGCCTTGCTAGGCGCGCCGCGCGACTTTCGCGAGGTGCTCCACCTGGCCGTCTTCGCGCGACAAGAGCACGTCGTTGTAGCTCGATTCACCGCGGTGGTTGTGGGCGTCCGCGCGCGCGAACGAGAGCAGCACGCAGCGGCGGAACGGGCCGCTGCCCGTGGGCGGCGGCGCCGCGTGCATGATGTCGCCGTAGTGGAGCGTGACGTCGCCGCGGTCGGCGGCGAGGCCGACGCCGCGCGGCGCGCGCGGGTCGGTGGCCTCGAAGAAGCCGAGCGACGCCTCGTGGCTGCCCGGCAGCATGCGCAGCTCTCCGGTCTCGGGCCGCGACGGCGCGAGATAGATCGAAAAGATCAGCACGGGGCACATCGCGGCGTGGCCGCCCATCCCGCAGTCGCGGTGCCAGGGCAGGTCGGAGAGGCCCTCGGTCATCAGCGGATTCTTGATCAGCACACTGACGCCGTCGCTCCACCTCTCGCGCGGAACGAGCGCGTGCTGGGAGAGCGCCGCGAGGGACGCGATGCGCGGATCGCGCGCGAGCGCGCGCAGCTCGCCGTCGGCCTGTTCGCAGTGCGTGACGCGGCACAGCACCTCATCGCCGGCCGCGTTCGTGCCCCACCACGAGCGTTTGTCGCCACGGCAAGCCGCGGCTTCGAGCGAGTGCGCGCGGCCGTCGAGGCGCTCGATCTCCTCGGCCGAGAACACGCCGCGCGCGAGCAGGTAGCCGGCCGTGCGCAGGAAGTGCGCCATCTCGGCGCGGTCGTCCGCGAGCGCGAAGGCGCGCGAAGGATCGAGTCGCGCTCCGCGGCGATCGCGCAGGTCGGCGCGATCGGGCGAGAAGATCGGGCGGCCGTGATACATCGCTCGCAGCCCGGGCTCCCATCGCACGAAGCGCATCGCGTCGCCCCGCGCGCAGCGGGCGCGCCCCGCGTAGAGCAGGCCCGGCGCGGACTCGAGGTCGTGGACGAGCTCGGACCAGAGCCCGGGCGCGAGTTCGATCACCGTGTCTGCCGCGGAGTCACCGGGCAGCACGTCGACTCCGCCCGGCCGCGGGCGGTAGGTGAACGCCTCGCCGCCCGGCATCCGGAACGCGAGACCGCCTAACGCCTCGAGGTCGTCCTGCGCCGCGATCGCACCGTGCCCCGCAGCGAGCCGGCGCGGCAGCTCCTCGCGGTGGAACGCGCCAAAATCGATCGGGGCGAACGCGGGAGTGCTCAGGTGGATCCCTCCGACACCCCGCATTGTAGATGGCGCCACCTCGCGAGTCCTCTAGTATTCGCTCGATGAGCTTCGCCCGGTGGGGGTATCCACCGGGCACTCGGCGAGGACGGCTCGTGTCCGCCCCGCGCAGGAGGACGGATGACCCAGGTACGGCTCCCGGACGGGAGCACGCGCGAGCTCACGGCGGGTGCCACCGCCGCCGACCTCGCGGCCGCGATCGGTCCCGGCCTCGCGAAGGCCGCGGTGGCCGCGAAAGTGGATGGGGAGATCGTCGATCTCTCCCGACCGCTGCCGGACGGCGCCGACGTGGCGCTGCTCACGCGCAAGGATCCCGAGGCGCTCGAGGTGCTGCGCCACTCCGCCGCGCA
>DATFWW010000163.1:0-24158 GCA_035258825.1 Myxococcota bacterium | reverse complement strand
CCGGTCGGACGCGCCGCGCTGAACACGCCGGCCACCCCCGGTTCCGCCGCGAGTGCGCGCGAAAGCTGGTAGATCGCGTCGAGCCCGTCGATCGCGCGCAGCGAGTGGGCGCCGTCGGACGGCAGCTCGACCGCCGCCACGAGCGGCGAGATCGCCGCCGGGTCGAAGTGGCTGGTGAGCGCGCGCCACCCGCGCTCCGATGCACTGCCGTCGGGGATGTCGAGCTCGAGCTCGAACGACGGCTCGAGCGCGAGGCCCTGCCACACGAGCGGGGCGAGCGGGAGCCCGAACGCGAGCAGCACCGCGACCGGGCTCTTCACCACGCGCCGCGCGATCGCGCGCCAGAGAGCGCGCGTCGGCTCGGCCGACTCTGGCGACCCGGGCCAGAACAGCGCGCGGCGCGCGAGCCGCAGCAGCTCGGGCGTGAGCGTGAGGATCGCCGCGAGTGCGACCGCGGCGGCGATCGCGAGCCCGGGCCCCGAGTCGCGGAACAGACCGAAGCGCGCGAGCTCCATCAGCGCGCACGCCACCGCCACCGCGGCGGCGCTCGTGGCGATCACGGGCGCCGTGTGGCGCAGCGCGGTGCCGACGGGATCGCGGTCTGCCGGATCGCGCGCAGACTCGCGCACGCGCGCGAACAAGAGCAGGCAGTAGTCGGTGCCGACGCCGAACAAGAGCGCCACGAGGAATGCGCGCGATTGGTAGGCGACCGGCAGCCCGAGCTGCGCCGCGAGCGTGACCGCGCCGAACGCCACGCCGAGCGCGATCCCGAGCACGGCCAGCGAGATCAGCGCCGGGACCGGCGCGCGGTACACGGTGAGCAGCGTGATGGCCACGAGCGCGACGGTGGCTAGGCCGCCGCGCCGGCCGCCCTCCTCGATTGCAGCGAGGTAGTCGCGCCCGAGGGTCGCCTCCCCCGAGAGCGCGGCCGCGAGGCCACTGCCGGGTCCGATCTCGGCCGCGGCGATTTGCTCCGCCTGCGCCACGACTGCGCTCGCGCGCTCCGACGCGAAGCCGAGCGAGAGGCGCACCACCACGAGCGCGGCGCGCCCGTCCGCCGAGACGAGCCGGTCCGCGAGCACGGGGTCGTCCGCCGGCGAGAGCACCGCGGTGACCGCGTCGGCGGGCAGCTCCGCGCGCAGCCGGTCGGCGAGCGCGCGGATGCGGTCGCGCGCGGCGGGCAGGATCGGCGGCGACTCCGCCTCGAGCACGACGACGATCTGGCTCGGCGCGCGCGCGGCCGGAAACAGCTGCGCGAGCGCGGTGTCGGCGCGCCGCGTGCGCGAGTCGCGCGGGAAGAACTCGAGCGGGTCGGTGACCGCGACCGACGCGAGGCGCGGCGCGAGCGCGGCGCCGCCTGCCAGCGCTGCGAGCCAGATCAGCGAGATGACGATCGTGCGGCGCAAGACCCGTAGGGTGGGCAAACCCGAACCGGTTCGCCCACCTCGGGGACTAGGCCCGTCGGAACTCCAGCGCCTCCCCGTTCACGCGCGCGTCCACGACCACCTTCGAGCCTTCCGGGAACTCGCCCTCGAGGATCTTCATCGCGAGCGGGTCCTGGAGCATGCGCTGGATCACGCGCTTGAGCGGCCGCGCGCCGTAGTGCGGGTCGTAGCCCTTCTCGGCGAGCAGGTCCTTGGCCTCGGTCGTCACCTCGATCTCGATCCGCCGCTCCGCGAGGAGCTTCTGCACGCGCTCGAGCTGGATGTCTACGATCCGGTGGAAGTGCTCGCGGCCGAGCTGCTGGAACACGATCGTCTCGTCGATCCGGTTCAGGAACTCGGGCTTGAAGTGCGCGCGCAGCGCCTCGTCGACGCGCTTGAGCAGCTCGTCGCGCTGATCCTCGCCGAGCGAGACGATGTACTGGCTGCCGATGTTCGAAGTCATGATCAGGACGACGTTGCGGAAGTCGACCGTGCGGCCCTGGCCGTCGGTGAGGCGGCCGTCGTCGAGGATCTGCAGGAAGACGTTGAACACGTCCGGGTGCGCTTTCTCGATCTCGTCGAACAACAGCACGCTGTAGGGGCGCCGGCGCACGGCCTCCGTGAGCGCGCCGCCCTCCTCGTAGCCGACGTAGCCGGGCGGCGCGCCGATCAGCCGCGACACCGAATGCCGCTCGCCGTACTCGCTCATGTCGATCCGAATCATCGCGTGCTCGTCGTCGAACAGGAACTGCGCCAGCGCGCGCGCGGTCTCGGTCTTACCGACGCCGGTCGGGCCTAGGAAGATGAACGATCCGATCGGGCGGTTCGGGTCCTGGAGCCCGGCGCGCGCGCGGCGCACCGCGGCCGACACCGCCGCGAGCGCGTCGTCCTGGCCGACCACGCGCATCCGGAGCTCGTCCTCCATGCGCAGCAGCTTGGCCTGCTCGCCCTCGAGCATCTTCGAGACCGGAATGCCGGTCCACTTCGAGACGATCTCGGCGATCTCCTCGGCCGTGACCTCCTCGGAGAGCAGCGAGCCTTCCTTCTGGATCGCTTCGAGCTTCTTCTGCTCGGCCTCGAGCTCCTTCTCGAGCGCAACGAGCTCGCCGTAGCGGATCTCCGCCGCGCGCTCGAGCTGACCCTGGCGCTGCGCGCGCGCGAGCTCGGCGTTCAGCCCCTCGCGGCGCTCCTTCAGCTCGCGCACGCGCGCGATCGCGCCCTTCTCGTTCTCCCAGCGCGCCTTCATCGCGTCGCTCTGCTCGCGCAGCTCCGCGATCTCGCGCTCCACGGCGGTGAGCCGCGCCTTGCTCGCCTTGTCGCTCTCCTTCTTGAGCGCCTCGCGCTCCACCTCGAGCTGCACGCGCTTGCGCTCGAGCTGGTCGAGCTCCTCGGGCATCGAGTCGATCTGCACGCGCACGCGGCTGGCGGCCTCGTCGACGAGGTCGATCGCCTTGTCGGGCAGGAAGCGGTCGGTGATGTAGCGGTTGGAGAGCGTCGCGGCCGCCACGAGCGCGGAGTCCTGGATCCGGACGCCGTGGTGGACCTCGTAGCGCTCCTTGAGTCCGCGCAGGATCGAGATCGTGTCCTCCACCGACGGCTCGCCGACGAACACGGGCTGGAAGCGGCGCTCGAGTGCGGCGTCCTTCTCGACGTGCTTGCGGTACTCGTCGAGCGTCGTGGCGCCGATGCAGCGCAGCTCGCCGCGCGCGAGCGCGGGCTTCAGCATGTTGGCGGCGTCGGCGGCGCCCTCCGCGGCGCCCGCGCCGACGATCGTGTGCAGCTCGTCGATGAACAGGATCACCTGGCCCTGCGCCTCGGCCACCTCGCGCAGCACGGCCTTGAGCCGGTCCTCGAACTCGCCGCGGTACTTGCTGCCCGCGATCAGCGCGCCGATGTCGAGCGCGATCAGGCGGCGGTCCTTCAGGCTCTCGGGCACGTCACCCGCGACGATGCGCTGGGCGAGGCCCTCGGCGATCGCGGTCTTGCCGACGCCGGGCTCGCCGATCAGCACGGGGTTGTTCTTGGTGCGCCGCGAGAGCACCTGGATCACGCGGCGGATCTCCTCGTCGCGGCCGACCACCGGATCGATCTTGCCCTTGCGCGCTACGTCGGTTAGGTCGCGGCCGAACTTCGCGAGCGCCTGGTACTTCGACTCCGGATCCGGATCGGTGACGCGCGCGCTTCCGCGCACGGAGGCGAGCGCCTTGAGGATCGCCTCGCGGTTTGCGCCGGCGGAACGCAGCGCCTGTCCCGCGGGATCGCTCTTCTCGCTCGCGATCGCGAGCAGCAGGTGCTCGGTGGAGACGTACTCGTCCTTGAGCTGCTCGGCCTCCTTGAACGCCGCCTCGAGCACGCGCGAGGTGGCGCGCGAGAGCTGGGACTGGGCGCCGCCCGAGACCTTGGGGAGCTTGCCGAGGATCTGCTCGAGCTCGCCCTGGAGCTGCTCGAGCGAGATGCCGAGCTTCTGGAGCACGGGGACCGTGCTGCCCTCGGGCTGCGCGAGCAGCGCGCGCAGCAGGTGGGCGGGCTGGATCTCGCTGTGGCCACGCGAGCTTGCGTGGGACTGCGCCTCCGCGAGGGCTTCCTGGCTCTTGATCGTGAGCTTGTCGTAACGCATGGCCGCTCTCTAGGCACGAATCCGGGGCCCACAAGCCGCGCTTCGCGGATTTGCGGCGCGCGGCCGGGTGCCGGGTGCCGGCCGCGACGACCGGCTCCGCCCCCGGAGCCTCGACGGCGGGTCTAGTGCTTCACCCGGGTGCGCCGCTTCCACCACGCGAGTCCGGCGAAGCCGGCCGCGAGCAGCGGGCCGCTCGCGGGCGAGGGAACCGGCACCACCTGGAACTCGTGGAAGAACCCCGTGAGCCGGTTGTCGTCGAGCAGGTAGGCGGTGGTCTCCACGTGCAGCCGCGGCACCGGCGCGAAGCTGAGGCTGTCGTAGGCGTCGAGGAGCGGATAGGAGGGGGAGGAGTAAACGTCCGAGATGTCCGCGAGCTGGTCACCGATCACGAGCGCGCCGAGAAGTGCGCCGTCGCTCGCGAACGTGGACCGGAGCACGAGGGAGGTCTGCGTGTGCAACGCATTGCCGGCCGGATCGTTGTCGTAGGGGTGAACGAGGTTGCCGTTCAGCGCCGCGCTCGAGAAGAGTGCGGCCGCGCTGATTCCGAGGCCCGCGTCGACCACGACCACGTCGAAACCGATCCGCACGGCGAAGTACGACGTACAAGCGAAGCAAGTGGGCGCCTGGTTCCCCATCAGGTCGGTGGCCACGTAGATCGGCCCCACGTTGTCGTCGGAGCCGTCTCCGAGGTAGAGCAAGTTCGACAGTGTCGACCGAATGGTGACGTCCGGTGTCTGGATGTACGGTGCTCCCGCGGCGGCGCCGATCTGGTCGAGCGGCGCGACCGCGCTCGGGTCGGTCACGGCGTGGCAGCCGGTTGCGCCCGGCGTCGCGAGACAGGTCGAGAGCGGCAGCGTGGGGCTGATGCGCTCGAGCTCGAAGTTCTCGTAGCGCAGTCCGTCGGGGCCGTTGACCCCGGAGCTCACCAGCGAGCCGCCGCCGAGCAGCGCCTCGAACGTGTTCGCGCCGATCCGCGGCGGTGAATAGCCAGGCTGGATCAGCGCGGCCTCCTCGCGCGTGAGGCCCGAGGTCGCCACCCAGTCGAGCAGCGAGCCCGTCTCTACGTCGTCGACGTACACGTGGTTGTCGCCGCGTGCGATCGCGTAGACCTCGTCGCGCTGGCCATCCTGGAGCATCAGCCAACCCACCGCGCACGCGGTCTCGTGCTCGTCCACGAAGATCGGCTCTACTGGGGCCAGCGGGTCTTCGTTGCGCGGAAAACGGCCCGCATCGCGATAGGCCAGCAGCCGCGCGATCTGCTCGCCGCGCCGCAGAGCGAGGCGCTCGCGCGCGGCCGGGTCGCCCAGGCGCGCGACCGCGCGGTCGAGCGACGCCGCGCTCTGGGCAGTGAGGATCTCGATCACGCGATCGAAGTGGGCGATCAGGCGCGCATGCTCCGCGTCGGGATCGGCGCGATCGCTCGTTGCGCCGCGTTCGCGCAGCAGTCCGGCGCTGAGCAGCACGGGTTCGCCCTGGTCAGCGCGCAGCGACTCCTCGCGCAGCCTCTGGGGTGCGTTCGGCGTGCTGCACGCCGCCAGAGCGATCGCTGCGGTCAGCAGCGCTACGGGGCTCCGGGACGATCTCCGACAGGAGACGAGCGGGGGTGCCATATCGCCACCTCCACCCCATCCCGCTCCGCGACTCTATCAGCTTTAGCCGTGCTCCGGGAGCGGCATTTCCGTCGGCATTTCGACGACTACCCCGACCGCCTAGCCCGCGCGCTTCACCGTCATGTAGAGCTGGTTGTCGCCGCGGCGCACGAGCAGGAGCGCGCGCTTGTCGCTCTTCTCGAGCGCCTTCTGGAGCGCCTTCGCGTCGTTCACCTCTTTGCGGCCCACTTCGAGAATCACGTCGCCGCGGCGAATGCCGGCCTCGCTCGCCGGGCCGTCCGGATCCACCTCGGTGACGACTACGCCCTTGGTGTCCTCGAGGCCGAGCTGCTGCGCGAGATCGCCGTTGATGTCCTGCACCGACAGGCCGAACGAGCGCATGCCGCTCTCCGACGGCGGCTCCGCCGAGGTCTTCTGGAGATCCGGCTCCTCGAGCAGCGCGATCTTTGGGTGCAGCGTCACGCTCTTGCCATCGCGGATCACCGTGATGTCGACCTTCTTGTTCACGGGCGTCGCTGCGACGATCCGCGGCAGGTCGTCGTAGTCGTTCACCGGGTGGCCGTCGAATTCGCGGATCACGTCCATCTTCTGGATCCCGGCTTTGGCGCCCGGGCCGTCGTCGATCACCTTCGAGACGAGCGCGCCCTTGGTCTCCGGGAGCCCGAGCTCCTCGGCGATCTCCGGAGTCACGCCCTGGATCACCACGCCGAGCCAGCCGCGCGTCACGTGCCCACTCGCGCGCAGCTCGGGGAGGATCGCCTTGGCCATGTCGATCGGCACTGCGAAGCCGATCGTGTTGGCGCGCGGGTTGATCGCGGTGTTGATGCCGATCACCTCCCCGGCGAGGTTGAGCAGCGGGCCGCCCGAGTTCCCCGGGTTGATCGCGGCGTCGGTCTGGATGTAGTCGTCGTAGGCGCCGTGGTCGATGTTGCGGTGTTTGGCGGAGACGATGCCCGCCGTCACGGTGTGCTCCAGGCCGAACGGGTTGCCAATCGCCACCACCCACTCGCCGGGGCGCACGCGCTCGGAATCGCCCAGCGGCAGCGCGAACAGCGGCTGCTTCGCCTCTACCTTGATCAGCCCGATGTCGGTCTTCGGGTCGCGCCCGACCACGGTCGCCGCCAGCTCACGGCCGTCGTTGAGCTTCACCGTGATCTTCTCGACGTCTTCGATCACGTGGTTGTTGGTGACGATGTAGCCATCGGGGGAGATCACGAAACCCGTGCCGAGGCTCGGCACCACCTGCTTGTGCTCGCGCCCCTTGTGTTCGCGCGGCATGCCCTGTTCGGGGAACTGGAACGGGAAGTTCGGCATGCCGCCGAAGAACTCCTCGAGCGGGTGCCCCGTGACGGTCTTCTCGGCGCTGATGTTGACGACGCCGGGGGAGCTGGCTTCGGCCAGATCGGCGAATGTGTTCGGGACGCCCTGCGGAACTGCGGGCTGCTTGCCGGATCCCTGCTGCCAGAACACCTCGCCCGGCTCCGACTTCTGCGTGCTCGCCGCGTCCTTCTTGCCGAACAGGTCGAGTGCGTGCGCGGTGCTGTCGAGCCAGCGGACGCGCACTTCGAGGGCGCCGCTGGAGATCAACACGGCGGCGGCGAACGCGACTACAACCCCGAACTTCCCGAAAGTCCTCATGACACCTCTCTTTGTGCCCCGAGCGGCGGTCCGATCGGATCCGCCGCACGGGACTGGGAAACCGGGGCTTGTGACGTCCGCTCGGCGCCCGGAGTTCACCCTGGCGCTCTACCTCCGCGCGTCAGGACTCGAGCGGCAGCGCGACATGGTATCGGCCGGCCCCGCGCGCAACCACGATCAGCGCGCGTGGAAGGCCCTGGAGTGCCAGCACCGCGCGGCCCAGCGCGTCGGCATCGGTGAGGCTGCGGCCGCTGATCGCGAGCAGCACGTCCCCCTTGCGCAGACCGATCTGGGCCGCGCCGCTGCCCGCGCGCACCGCGTTCACCGCGAAGCCGCCGCGCGGGGCCGGCACGAGCGTGAGGCCGAGCAGCTCGGACACGAGCGACGTGACATAGCCCTCGGGAATCTGCTCCGCGCGCACCGCGATCTTGCGCGTCTCGCGATTGCGCACGGTGGTGAGCGACAGCTCCTGGCCCGCAGTGGTGCGCTCGAGGCGCTCGAAGAAGTCGCGCGCGGATTCGAGCGGCTGTCCGTCCACCTGCGTGACGACGTCGCCGGCCTTGATCCCCGCGCGCTCGCCGGGGCTGTTCGCGCGGACCTTGGAGACGACTGCGCCGCGCGCATTCGATGGCAGCACGAGCGCCGCGGCGAGGCCGGCGTCGAGGTCCTGCAGGTCGATCCCGAGCCACACCGGCGACACTTCGCCGTGATCGATCAGTTCGCGCACCACGCGCCGCGCGTCGTCGATCGGGATCGCGAAGCCGATCCCCTGCGCGCGGTTGTACACCGCCGTGTTGATCGCGATCAGGTGGCCCTCCGCGTTGAGCAGCGGGCCACCCGAGTTGCCGGGATTGATCGACGCGTCGGTCTGGATGAAGCCGTGGTACACGCGCTCGTCGGTGCGCAGCGAGCGCCCGAGCGCGGAGATCACCCCCGTGGTGACGGTGTGCGACAGCCCGAACGGATTGCCGATCGCGATCACGGGCTCGCCGACCATCAGATCGGAGGAAGTGCCGGGCTCGATCCAGGGCAGCTTGTCCTGCGTCTCCACCTCGAGCACCGCGATGTCGTTGTTCGGGTCCGCGCCGATCAGCTTCGCGCCGAACTCGCGTCCGTCGGCGAGGCTCACCCGGATCCGTTCGGCACCCGTGATCACGTGCTCGTTGGTGAGCACGTGCCGCTGCGCGTCGATCAGCACACCCGATCCGAGACTCTGGGCGGGGTGCGCCTCGCGCGGCTCGAAGAAGTCCTGGAAGAAGCGGTCGAAGAACGGGTCGCCCGCGAACGGCCGGAACGGATTGCCCTCGGGCGCGCGCTGCTCGGTGGTGACGTTGACCACGGCGGGGCCGGAGCGCTCCACCACGCGCACGGTGGTGGTTCGGCGCAGGAACGGATCGCCCTCCGCGCGGATCGGCGCCGGGCCTAGCAGCATCGCGAGCGCGAGGCAGAGCGGAGCGCGCGTACTCATTGGACCGGCGGCGGAGTCACGTGCGACGCCGCGTCGGGCTCGTCGTCGGGCACGGTGCCCGGCCCCGCCGAACGCGGCTTGATCAGCAGGAATCGGAGCTCCTCGCCGCGGCGCGCCTGCACGAGGAAGCGGTGCTTCGTGTCGACGCCGGCGATCGCCGTGCGGAACTCGGAGAGGCTGGCGACGTCGGTGCCCTCGACCCGCACGATCACGTCGCCCATGCGCAGGCCGGCCTCGCTCGCGGGCGATCCGCTCGCCACGAAGGTCACGAACGCGCCGACGGTGGAGGGGAGGCGGTGGATGCGCGCGAGGTTCGGCGTGATCTCCTTCGCGTGGAATCCCACCGGCGTCTCGATCTCCTCCCCCTCGATCTTGGGCTGTGCGCCGATTTCGATCTTCGCGGTGCCGGCCTTCCCGCCGCGCAGATAGCCGAGCTCCACGCCCGTTCCGGGCGCCGCGCTTGCGACCATCCGCTGGAACGAGCCGAGGTCTTCCTCCCCCTCGGCTTCGATCTCGCGTTTCCCGAAGCGCGTGATCACGTCGCCCGTCCGCAGGCCGGCGCGATCCGCTGGCGATTGGGGCACGACCTGGCTCACGAGCACGCCGGTCGCGTCGCCGA
The DNA here is from genome assembly GCA_035258825.1 of Myxococcota bacterium. Taxonomy (GTDB): domain Bacteria; phylum Myxococcota_A; class UBA9160; order UBA9160; family SMWR01; genus JAHEJV01. The sequence continues at coordinate 14,782 of DATFWW010000163.1, read as the reverse complement.
GCCCGAGGTGATCGGCGAGGTCGCGGTCGAGCGGCTGCAGCGAGACGCCGAGGTAGCCGCGCTCGATGCCGCCGTTGTCGAGCTGCGCCATCACCTCGCGCGCGGTCTCGATCGGGATCGTGAAGCCGATCCCGCGGCCCTGACCGCGCGAGTTGATGCCGACCACGCGCCCGTCGAGGTCGACGAGCGGGCCGCCCGAGGAGCCGCGGTCGATCAGCGCGTCGGTCTGGATGAAGTCGTTCAGCAGATCCGGGATTTCGAGGTTGCGGCCCTTCGCCGACACGATCCCGAGCGAGACGGTGCCGTCGAGCCCGTAGGGATTGCCGATCGCGAGCACCCACTGGCCCACGTGCACGGGCTCGGGCGAGAGCCGCGCCGCGGTGAACGGGCGCTCGAGGTCGGGATCGATGCGCAGCAGCGCGACGTCCGTCTGGCGGTCGGTGCCGACGAGCCGCGCCGGGTACTTGCGCTTCCGCCCCGGCACGCTCACGGTGATCTTCTCGGCGTCGCCGACGACGTGCTCGTTGGTGAGGATCGCGCCGTCCGCGGTCACGATCAGGCCCGAGCCGGTGACCTCGTTGCGGCGATCGTCGTACTTCACGATCGCCTGGATGTGCACGACCGAGGGCGTCACCGCTTCGGCGACCGCCACGATGCGCTTCTCGAGATCCGCGCTCGGCGCCGCCGCGCAGGCGAAGGTGAGCAGCGGAAGCAGCAGCGCAACGGCGGCCCTGTCACCCATCGAGCGCAGAACGTAACGCGGCGGCCGCGCGCGCGGGGTCGTCCGCCGAGGCGATCGAGCCCGTCACCGCCACACCCGCAGCGCCCGCCGCGACCACCGCGCGCGCGTTGCTCGGCTCGATGCCGCCCTGCGCGAGCACCGGTACACCCGCGCGGCATGCCGCGCGCAGGCCCGCGAGCCCGAGCGGCGTGCGGTCACTCGTCTTCGAGAGCGGCGCGAAGATCGGCGCGAGATGGGCGTAGTTCGCGTCGGGGTCTGCGCCGACCGCAGCGGGATCGTGCACGGAGACGCCGATCCAGGCGTGTCGGCCGAGCAGCGCGCGCGCGCGTGCGGCGGTGAGCGCGTCGAAGCCCAGGTGCACGCCGTCGGCGCCGGCCGCGCACGCCACGTCCGCGCGCCGGTTCACCACAACGCGCACGCGGCGTGTCGAGGCGCGCGCGGCGGCGAGCGCGCGGTCCGCTGCGGCGAGCAGCTCGGCGCCGTCGAGACCGCGGTCGCGCAGTTGCAGCCAGTCGACGCCCGCGTCGCAGACGGCGCGGAGCCCGGCGTCTCCGCACCGCGCGAGCGCGGCGCCGTCCAGCACCCAGCACAGGATCGGGTGGGTCAGAAGGAGGCGATCCCGTCGAGCGGGCTCGACGCGTTGGCGTAGAGCCGTCGCGGCATCCGCCCCGCCTCGTAGGCGAGCCGACCCGCCTCGACCGCGAGCTTCATCGCGCGCGCCATCCTCTCGGGGTCCTTCGCACCGGCGATGCCCGTGTTCATCAGCACCGCCGTGGCGCCGAGCTCCATCGCGACGGCGGCGTCGCTGGCCGTGCCCACTCCCGCGTCGACGATCACCGGGACCTGCACGCACTCGAGGATGATCCGCAGATTGGCCGGGTTGCGGATCCCGAGACCCGATCCGATCGGCGCCGCGAGCGGCATCACCGCGGCGCAGCCGAGCGCCTCGAGGCGCTGGCACGCCACGGGGTCGTCGGTGACGTACGGCAGCACCGTGAAGCCCTCGGCGACCAGCACCTTCGCCGCGTCGAGCGTGGCGGCGACGTCCGGGAACAGCGTGCGCTCGTCGCCGATCACCTCGAGCTTCACGAGGTTGGTGCCGAGCAGCTCGCGCCCCATGCGCGCGGTGGTGATCGCATCTTCTGCGGTGTAACAGCCCGCGGTGTTGGGCAGGATCTGGAAACGATCGGGCGAGACCACGTCGAGAAGGCGCTGCCCGGGCGGGCCGTCGAGCTTCGTGCGCCGCAGCGCCACGGTGACCATCTCCGCCCCGCTCGCGATCGCACACGCGAGGTTCTGCTCGAACGACGTGTACTTGCCGCTGCCGATGATCAGGCGCGAGTCGAAGCCATGGGTTCCGAGCGTGTAGGCGGGCATCTCATCCTCCTCCGACCGCCTCGAGAATCTCGACGCGGTCTCCGTCGCGCAGCCGGCGCAGCACGTGCTCCGACCGCGGAACCACTTCGCGGCCGATCGCGACGGCGACGCGGCCCCCGGCGAGCCCCAGCTGCGCGATCAGCTCCGACACGCAGGCGCCGGCCGGCGCGTGGCACGGCTCCCCGTTGACGGTGATCGACAGCGTGGCGAGGGCGGGTTCTGTCATCGCCTCGCGATGATACGCTACGCCGCGCGCGTGCCGAGCGCGCAAAGGGGGGCGCTCTGTCGCGGGGTCTCGGGCCGGCGATCGCGGCGATCGATCTGGGCGCGCTGCGCGCGAACTACGCCGAGGCCGCGCGGCTCGCGGCGGGCCGCCGCGTGATCGCGGTGATAAAGGCCGACGCCTACGGGCATGGCGCCGCGCCCGTGGCGCGCGCGCTCGCGGCGGCGGGCTGTCGCCAGCTAGCGACCTGGAGCGCCGGCGAGGCGGTGGCGCTGCGAGAGGCCGGGATCGAGCTGCCGCTGCTCGTGCTCGCGGGGCCGCGCGACGCCGCCGAGGCGGACGAACTGGTCGCGCGCGGGCTTACCGCCGTGTTGCACGACGCGGGCGGCCGCGCCGCGCTCGCCGCCGCGGCGCGGCGCCGCGGCGGCGAGCGCGTGCCGGTGCACGTCGAGGTCGACACCGGCATGCGGCGGATGGGGGTGCCGTTCGAGGCAGCGGAATCGTTTGCCGCCGACACGGCGCGCGAACCGGCACTCGCGCTCGCGGGGGTGATGACGCACCTCGCGCGCGCCGACGAGCCCGACCTCGAGCCCTCGCGGGAGCAGCTGCGCGCGTTTGCGGAGGTGGTCGGGGCGCTGCGCAAGCGCGGCGTGGCGCCGGGATGCGTCCACGCCGCGAACTCCGCGGGGCTCGTCGCGCTCGCGGATCTGGAGAAGGATGGGCCCCCGCAGGATGCGGTGCGCCCGGGGCTCATGCTGTACGGCGCTCAACCCCGCGCGGAGCTCCGCTGCGAGCTGCGGCCAGTGATGAGCTTGCGCGCGCCCGTCGTCGCACTGCGGCGCGTGAGGCGCGGCGAAGCGGTCGGCTATGCGGCGCTCTACCGCGCGCGCGCCGACACGCGCATCGCGACGCTCGCGCTCGGCTATGCGGACGGCGTGCCGATCTCGACCAGCGGTCGCGGGAGCGTCTGGCTCGCCGGCGCGCTGCGCCCGATCGCGGGCCGCGTCTCGATGGACTATGTCGGAGTGGAGGTCGGCGACGCCCCGGTCGAGCTCGGTCAGACGGCGGTCGTGTTTGGCAGCGAGACGGCGGGCGGCCCGGCGGTTTTGCCGGTGGAAGAGGCCGCGCGCAGCGCCGGGACGATCTCGTACGAGCTCCTCGTCCGCGTCGGAACGCGCGTGCACAGAGAGATCTGTGGTGTTTGACGCGGGCGCTCTCCCTCGGTAAACCTCCGCGCGATCCCCTCCAGATCCGCCTTTTCCCGCCGCTCGGCGAGGAGATGCGTCCATGACTCCCCCTGATGCCACCACGCGTCCCGTGGCACGCGCGCTGCTTTCCGTGTCCGACAAACGCGGGTTGATCGAGTTCGCGCGCGGGCTGCGCGAGCTCGGCGTCGAGCTGGTGGGCTCGGGCGGCACGGCGCAGTCGCTGCGCGACGCGGGCCTCGAGGTGGAGGACGTCGAGAGCCTGACGGGCAGCCCCGAGATGCTCGGCGGGCGCGTGAAGACGCTGCACCCCCGCATTCACGGCGGCATCCTCGCGCGGCGCGAGCACGCGGGCGATCGCGCCGATCTCGAGATGCACGCGATCCCGCCGATCGATCTCGTGGTGGTGAACCTCTACCCGTTCGAGGCCACCGTCGCGCAGCGCGGCGTGACCCTCGCGGAGGCGATCGAGAAGATCGACATCGGCGGCCCGTCGATGATCCGATCCGCGGCCAAGAACCACGCCTACGTCGGCGTGGTGGTGGACCCGGACGACTACCTCGCGGTGCTCGGCGAGCTGCGGGCGAAGGGCGGGCTCGACGGCGCCACGCGCGCGCGGCTCGCGCGCAAGGCGTTCGAGCGCACCGCGCGCTACGACACGGCGATCCACGCGTGGCTGGCGTCGCGCGAAGCAGAGGCTGGCGATCCGTTCCCGCCGCACCTCGGGATCGAGCTCGCGCGCGCCGCGACGCTGCGGTACGGCGAGAACCCGCACCAGCGCGCGGCGCTCTACGGCCGCTTCTTCGACGTCGCGGAGCCGCTCCACGGCAAGGAGCTCAGCTTCAACAACATCGTCGACGTGCAGGCGGCGCTTGCGCTGATCGCGGAGTTCGCGCACGCGGACCGCACCGCGGTCGCGATCCTCAAGCACAACACGCCGTGCGGCGTCGGGCTCGGCGATACACCCGAGCAGGCCTACCGGCGCGCGTTCGCCACCGACCCGGAATCGCCGTTCGGTGGCATCATCGTGGCGAGCCGCGCGTTCGACCTCGCGCTCGCGCGCGCGGTGGACGAGATCTTCACCGAGGTGCTGATCGCGCCGGGCTTCGACGACGAGGCACTCGCGCTGCTCCAGAAGAAGAAGAACCGCCGGCTCCTGCGATTCCACCCCGATCGCATGCCGATGACCGAGCTCGACCTGCGGCGCGTGTCCGGCGGTGTGCTCGTGCAGGAGCCCGACCACGCGATCGAAGACGTCGCGGCCTGCCGCGTCGCCACGCAGCGCAAGCCCTCCGAGGACGAGCTGCGCGCGCTCGCGTTCGGCTGGGCCGTCGTGAAGCACGTCAAGAGCAACGCGGTGGTGTTCGCGTCGCCGCACGCTACGCTCGCGATCGGCGGAGGCGCTACCTCGCGCGTCGATGCGATCCACCAGGCGCGCGAGAAGGCCGCGCGGGTCGGGATCGACCTGCGCGGCTCGGCACTCGCGAGCGACGCGTTCTTCCCGTTCCCCGACAGTCTCGAAGTGGCCGCCGCCGCGGGCGCCACGGCGTTCGTGCAGCCGGGCGGATCGGTGCGCGACGACGAGGTGATCGCGGCCGCGGATCGCCTCGGCGTGGCGATGGTCTTCACGGGCAAGCGCCACTTCAGGCACTAGCGTGCACATCCTGCTGGTCGGTTCGGGCGGACGCGAGCACGCGCTCGCGTGGAAGATCGCCCGGAGCCCGCTCGTGTCCGATCTGCTCGCGGCCCCCGGCAGCGATGCCATCGCGGCGCAGGCTCGCTGCTTCCCCGACGTGGCCGCAGCGGACGTGCCGGCGCTCGTCGCGCTCGCACGGGAACAGCGCGTCGACCTCGTCGTCGTGGGGCCGGAAGATCCGCTCGTCGCCGGGCTCGCCGATCGCCTGCGCGAGGCGGGGATCGCCGTATTCGGTCCTTCGGCGGCGGCGGCGCGGCTCGAGGGAAGCAAGTCGTTCGCGAAGGCGTTCATGCAGCGCCACCGCATCCCGACGGCGGCGTTCGCCGCGTTCGACGATCTCGACGCGGCGCGCGCCCACGTGCATGCGCAGTCGAGCGGCTGTGTCGTCAAGGCCGACGGCCTCGCGGCGGGCAAGGGCGTCGCGGTGTGCGAGACGCCGGCGCAGGCGATCGCGGCGCTCGACGAGGCGATGGGCCAGCGCCGGTTCGGCACCGCCGGCGACCGCGTCGTGATCGAGGAGCGGCTCGTCGGCGAGGAGGCGTCCTACTACGCGATCACCGACGGCGACCACGTCGTCGCGCTCGCCGCGGCGCAGGACCACAAGCGGATCGGCGACGGAGACCGCGGCGAGAACACGGGTGGCATGGGCGCCTATGCGCCCGCGCTCGTGGTCGATGCGGCGGTGGAGAAGAAGGTGCTCGAGCGGATCGTCTATCCCGCGGTCCGCGGCCTGGCCGCCGAGGGAATGCCCTACTGCGGCGTGCTGTTCGTCGGTCTCATGATCGACGCGGCGGGCGATCCGCGCGTGATCGAGTTCAACGTGCGGTTCGGCGATCCCGAGACGCAGCCGCTCGTGATGCAGATGGAGAGCGATCTCGTGCCGCTGCTCGACGGTGCGGCGCGCGGCGCGCTGGGCCGCGCCGCGCCGCCGGAGAACCGCGGCAGCGCGGTATGCGTGGTGCTCGCGTCGGAGGGCTATCCGCGCGCGGTCGTGAACGGCCGCCGCATCGAGGGGCTCGACGCGGTGCGCGACCCCGACGTGGTCGTCTTCCACGCGGGCACGCGGCGCCAGCCCGACGGTGGCTTCGTCACCGCGGGCGGGCGCGTGCTCGGCGTGACCGCGCGCGGGGACAGCGCCGCGATCGCGCGCGAGCGCGCCTACCGCGCCGCGGAGCGGATCACCTTCGAGGGGCGGCAGTACCGCAGCGACATCGCCGCGCGCGCGCACGTTTCGCGCAGCGGGCCGAAGGCGAGCGAAGTCCACGAGGTCGGCAGCTGATGGACATCGCGCTCGACGACGCCGTGGCGTGGATCGCCGGGGGAGGCGTCCTCGCGTACCCCACCGAGACGGTCTGGGGGCTGGGCGCGGATGCGCGCAGCGGTGCCGCCGTCGGCCGGCTGCGCGCACTCAAGGGCCGCGGCGACGCAGCGCCGATCTCGATCCTCGTGACGGGCGCGGGCGCACTCGCCGCGCTCGGCTTTCGCGTCGACACCGCAGCGCAGCGGCTCGCGCACGAGTTCTGGCCGGGACCGCTCACGCTCGTGCTGCCGTGCGGATCCGCGTTCGCGGTCGGCATCGCGCGCGAGGACGGCGCCGTCGGAGTCCGCTGTTCGCCGCACCCGGTCGCGGGCGAGCTCGCGGCGCGCTGCGAGGAGGCGGGAGCCGGTCCGCTCACCGCCACGAGCTGCAACGCGAGTGGCGCACCGCCGGCGCGCACGCGCGCGGCCGCGCGCCGCGTGTGCGGCGCGGATCCGCGCGTGGGCGTGATCTCGGGCGGTGAGGCCGGAGGCGAGCAGCCGAGCACGGTCGTCGACGTGACCGGTGACGCTCCGCGCGTGCTGCGCTGGGGTGCGGTGCCCGAAGCCGCGCTGCGCCCCGTGCTCGAGGAGCTCGCGGCGTGACCGAGGTCCGGCCGTTCCGCGCGCTGCGCTACGACTCCGCGCGCGTCGACCTCTCGCGCGTGATCGTGCCGCCGTACGACGTCGTGTCCGCCGAGGACCGCGCGGCCTTCTACGACCGCGATCCGCACAACGCAATCCGGCTCGAGCTCACGCGCGACGTCGCCGACGAAGCCACCACCGACTACGCCCAGGTCCCGGAGACGCTCGCCGCATGGACGGCCGAGCGCGTCCTCACGCGTGACGCGGAGCCCGCGCTCTATCCACTGCGCCAGAGCTTCAGGGCGCCCGACGGCTCGCGGCTCGCGCGCGAGGGGTTCTTCGCGCTCGTCCACCTCGAAGACTACGCGCAGCGGATCGTGCGCCCGCACGAGCGCACGCTCGCCGGGCCGAAGGCCGATCGCCTGAAGCTCCTCCAGGCGGCGCGCGCGAACCTATCCGTGGTGTTCCTGCTCTACGAGGACCGCGAGCACGCGCTCGCGCCGCTGCTGCGCGGCGCGCTCGAACGCCGTGCGCTCGGCGCCGCGCGGGACGAGTCCGGCGCTGAACACCGGCTGGCGCGGCTCGCCGACCCCGCGGCGATCGCGGAGATCGCGCGGTTCCTCGCCAATCGCCCGGTCGTGATCGCCGACGGACACCACCGCTACGAGACCGCACTCGCCTATCGCGACGAGCGGCGCGCGGCGGGCTTTGGCTCTGGCCGCGACGCGCCGCACGAGTGGCTGCTCGTCTACCTCGCCAACGCGTTCGCGCCGGGCAGCCTGCTCCTGCCGATCCACCGCCTCGTGCTGAAGGGCGCGCTGCCGACCGAACCGCAAGTTTCGCGCAGCGAGGCGAAGCTGAGCGAAGGCCATCAGGACTGTCTGGGCGAGCGGCTGACCGGATGGGAGAGCCGCGCCGTGCCGATCGCCGATCCGGAGCAGCTCCCCGAGCTTCTCGCGCATCACCTCGAGCCTCTGCGCGACCGCCACGCGTTCGCGGCCGACGACGCGTCGGGCCGGCTGCGCATCTTCTCGCGGCCGCGGCGCGGAGACGAGCTCACAGTGCGCGTGATTCATCGCGAGGTGATCGAGGGCGTCTTCGGGCTCGACGAGTCTGCTGTGCGTGCCGGCGCGATCGCGTACCCGAAGTCCGCACTGCAGACGGCGCGCGACCTGCGCGCGGGCCGCGGCGCGGTGGCGCTGTATCTGAATCCGCTCTCGGCCGAGGACGTCTTCCGCGTCACGGGTGCGGGTGAGGTGCTGCCGCAGAAGTCGACCTTCTTCACGCCGAAGCTGCCGAGCGGGCTCGTGTTCCGCCCGCTGGACGGCGCGTGATGGCGCGCCGGAGCGCCGGGCCGCGCGAAGGCCCGGCAAGGATTGGCGCGCTGGTGCCGGCCGTGCTGCGCGACCTCGGTCTCGACGAGTCCGCCCGGGCGCTGCGGATCGACGAGAGCTGGGAGCGCGCGCTCGGCTCCGAGGTGGCGTCGCACTGCCGTCCGGTGGCGCTGCGCAACGGCGTGCTCGAGGTGCAGGCCGATTCGAGCGCGTGGTGCCAGACACTGCGCCTGCGCGCTCCGGAGCTCCTCGATCGCCTCGCCGCGGCGCTCGGCGGCGACGCACCGCGCGCGCTGTGGTTTCGGCTCGCCGCACCCGACGGTATCCTGCCGCGGTGAGCGAGCGACCCGACGCCGCCGCGCCGAACACCTTCCGCTGCGACTTCTGCGGGTCCGAGGTCCCGCGCGTGCGGCGCGTGGCGCTCGACCGCGACTACGACCGCCTCCAGAAGCCGCACCGCGTCCAATACGCGTGCGCGGAGTGTTCCGAGCGCAAGGAGCGCGAGCGATCGGCGTAGCCGCTCTGAGCCGGCTGCCGGGTCGTTGACCCGATCAGCGGGTTTTCCTAGAGTCCGCGCCTATTTCGGAGCCAGCGCCAATGGTCAGGATCCGCCTCACGCGCGCGGGTGCGCGCAACCGCCCGTTCTACCGCATCGTCGCGGTCGACGAGCGGCGTCCGCGCGACGGACGGCCGCTCGAGTTCCTGGGTACCTTCGACCCCAAGATGAATCCCGAGAAGCTCGCGATCCGTTCCGATGCGGTGGACGCCTGGGTGAAGAAGGGCGCGCAGCTCTCGCCGACGGTGAAGTCGCTCGTGCGGCGCGCGAAGCGCGCTGCTTCGGCGAGCGCGTGATGGCGAGCAAGCCCGCGCAGCTGATCGAGTTCTTGGCTAGGGCGCTCGTCGAGCACCCGGAACAGGTGGCCGTGCGCGAGTCGGACGGCGGACGCCTGCTCGAGCTCGAGACCAACGCGGACGACCGAGGGCGCGTGATCGGCCGCCAAGGTCGGGTGGCGAAGGCGATGCGCGCGCTGCTCGGAGTGTCGCGCGATGGAGCGGACTGCCGGCTCGACATCGTCGATTGAGACGCTGCGGGTCACGCTGGGGCGCGTGATCGGGGCGCACGGACTGCGCGGCGAGCTGCGCGTTCGGCTCCTCGACGGAAGAGACAACAACTTGCGCGCGATGTCGAGCGTCTGGCTCGCTCGCGAAGAGGGGGATCCGAAAGCAGTCGAGGCCCGGGTGCGGGCGGTCGCTGCGGGGCGCCGGGGCGAAGCGAGGCTGGCGCTCGAGGGCGTCGACGGCCGCGATGCGGCCGAGGCGCTGCGGGGGCGACTCGTGCAGGGCGCCGCGATCCAGCTCGGTCGGCTCGCGGAGGGCGAGTACTACCAGTACGAGCTCGTCGGATGCCGGGTCGAGGACGCCAGCGGGCGCGTGCTAGGCGTGGTGCAGGGGATCTGGGAGACCGGCGCGCCGGACGTGCTGATCGTGGTGGACGCCGAGCAGCGCGAGCACCTGATCCCCGCGGCGCGCGAGATCCTGCGCGAGGTGGACGTGGCGAGGCGGCGGATCGCGATCGACGCGCCACCGGGTCTGCTCAGCAAGGAGGCCGACGTCGGCCGACGCGCAGCGAGGCGAAGACGAGCGAAGGCCCATCGGGTGGAGCGGACCGAGCCGTGACCGTGCTGCGCAGAATCGACGTGGTGACGATCTTTCCCGCGCTGTTCGAGCCGTTCCTGCGCGAGTCGATCCTGGGTGCGGCGGTCGCGGGCGGGCAGGTGGAGGTCGCGGTGCACGATCTCCGTCGCTGGACCAGCGACCGACACCACGTGGTCGACGACGCCCCGTACGGCGGGGGACCGGGCATGGTGATGAAGCCCGAGCCACTCGTGGCCGCGATCGAAGCGCTGGCGGGGCAGAAGGGCCCGGGCCGGTCCGCGTGGGTGGCGCTCCTGTCCCCCCAGGGCCGGCGCCTCGAGCAGAAGGGCTTCACAGAGCTCGCGCGGCGCGAGGCGCTCGTGCTCGTCTGCGGCCGCTACGAGGGGATCGATCAGCGCGTGATCGACCTCGCGGTCGACGAGGAGCTCTCGATCGGCGACTACGTGCTCTCGGGCGGCGAAGTGCCCGCGATGGTGGTGATCGAGGGCGTCACGCGTCTGCTGCCGGGCGTGCTCGGCAATCCGGATTCCGCGAGGTTCGAATCGTTTCAGGAAGGATTACTGGAAGGACCCCAATACACGCGGCCCGCGCTGTTTCGCGGCCGATCCGTGCCGGAGATCCTGCTCTCGGGGGACCACGGCGCGGTGGCGCGTTGGCGAAAGGAGCAGGCGCGCGCTACGACGCGCTCGCGGCGCCCGGACCTCGGGTCCGGCAGGGGCGGCGTGGGAGCCGCAGGAGAAGACACATGAATCGCATCGACGCCGTCCAGCCCGTCCCCCCGCGCAGGGATCTGCCGCCCTTCCGCCCGGGCGACACCGTGCGCGTACACGTGAGCATCACCGAAGGCGACAAACAGCGGATCCAGGTCTTCGAAGGCGTGGTGATCCGGCGCCGCGGCCGCGGGGCATCCGCCACGTTCACCGTGCGCAAGATCTCCTACGGCGTCGGCGTCGAGCGGATCTTCCTCACGGAGGCTCCCTCGGTGACGAAAGTTGAGATCAAGGCGCGCGGCCACGTCCGGCGCGCGCGGCTCTACTACCTGCGCGACCTGCGCGGCAAGAAGGCGCGGCTGCGCTCGAAGCTGCGCGACCTCACCGGGCTGATCGGCGAGGAGGGTGCGGGGACCGCGGCCGAGGCGGACGCCGCCGAAGCGCTCCCCGCCGCGCCCGAGGGCGAGCCCGAGGCCGCGAACGCGGGCGAGAACGCGGCGGACACCGCGACCTAGAGCCGCGGGAGAAAAGCCTTTCCGCTCCGCGAAATCGCTTTCCGCACAGTGGCCTTCGCAGTGGTTCGGGTCCGATCTAACTATCGTTATCGGCCCGCTTCCCTGCGGGCATCAAGTTTGCACAACAATTGCCGCTCATTTGAGCCCACTTGGGGAAGGGGGATGAGAATGCTGCGGCTCTCGGCGATTCTGGGAAGCATCCTGCTGTTCGCGGGGGCACCCGCTCATGCGCTGTCCACCACCTACTCGCTGGCCATGTCGGGGGCGCTCGAAGCCCTGCCCAACGTCGGGGATCCCGACGGTTTGGCGACCGGCACGATCACGCTCGACGACACGACCGGCGCGATCTCGTGGAACATCACGTACTCCAATCTCGATCCGCTCACGGGATTCCACATTCACGGCCCTGGGGGCTCCCCGGGCCTCAACGCTCCGATCCTGGTGAGCCTCGGCACCGCCACGTCGGGGGGCCCCGGGACGCTGATCAGCAGCACGGTCACCACCGTCGCGAACGTGACCTCGATCGTCGCCAATCCGACCGATTTCTACGTGAACATCCACACCACCGCGTTCCCGAATGGCGCAGTGCGGGGACAGCTCGGAGTCGTGGTCCCGGAGCCGTCGCCGGCGCTGCTCGTGGCGTTCGGGCTGCTCGCGCTCGGTTGGAGACGTCGCGCCGTTCGTTAGTCGCCCGCCTCGAACGCCGCCTTCCAGTGCGTGATGTGAAACGCGCCGCGCGGCCCCTGTTCGCACGTGACCACATCGAAGCGGATCCGCCGCGCGCGGCGGCCGCTCGCGTGGAGCCACGCGGCCGCACCGCGCGCGATCCGCGCGCGTTTGCGCGCGTCGACCGCCTCGACCGCGCCGCCGCAGTCCGCGGTCCGGCGCGTCTTCACCTCGACGAACACGAGCACCCCGGCGCGCTCGGCCACGATGTCGAGCTCGACGCGGTCGGCTCGCGCGTTGCGCGCGAGGATCCTGTAGCCGCGGCGTTCGAGGTGGGCGCACGCGGCTGCTTCGCCGGCGGCGCCGAGCTGCCGCCGCGAGTCGGTGCCGGGCATGACCGTTCTCCCGGGACCGGGGACCCCGAGGCTAGCGAGCACTGAGCTACGCTGGCCCGCCGTCCAGCGGAGGGGCCACGTGATCGGTGTGCTCGGCGGCAGCGGTGTGTACGAGCTGGACGGGCTCGAAGATGCGCGCTGGGAGCGCGTGGACTCGCCGTTCGGCTCGCCCTCGGATGCCATCCTGCGCGGGCGCTTCGGGGGCGCGGAGTACGCGTTCCTGCCGCGACACGCGCGCGGGCACCGGATCCCGCCCAGTGAGATCGACTACCGCGCCAATATCGACGCGCTCAAGCGCGCCGGCGTCACCGACCTGATCTCGATCTCCGCGTGCGGATCGCTGCGCGAAGAGCTCGCGCCCGGCACGTTCGTGCTCGTCGACCAGTTCATCGACCGCACGTTCGCGCGCGCCGCGAGCTTCTTCGGCACGGGGTGCGTCGCGCATGTGTCGATGGCCGATCCGGTCTGCGCGCGGCTGCACGATGCGCTCGAGGCGGCCGGGCGCGCCGCGGGGATCCGGCTGCACCGCGGCGGCGTCTACCTCGCGATGGAGGGCCCTCAGTTCTCGAGCCGCGCCGAGTCGGAGCTCTACCGATCGTGGGGCTGCGACGTGATCGGCATGACCAACATGCCTGAGGCGAAGCTCGCGCGCGAGGCCGAGATCTGTTATGCGAGCGTGGCGATGGTGACGGACTACGACTGCTGGCATCCGCACGAGGCGGACGTTCGGGTCTCCGACATCGTCGCGGCGCTCACCGACAACGCTGCGCGCGGCCGCCAGCTCGTGGCCGGGCTCGCCAAGGAGCTCGCGGGCCGTCCGACGCCGTGCCCGTCGGGCTGCGACCGCGCGCTCGACACGGCGATCATCACGCCGCCCGGCGCGCGCGACCCGGCCGCGCTCGCGCGGCTCGGCGCGGTGGCGGGCCGCGTGCTCGGGCGGAACTAGCCGATGGCGTCGAACGAGTCGATCAAAGCGCGGATCCGCACGATCCCGGACCACCCGAAGCCCGGGATCCAGTTCCGCGACATCACCACCCTGCTCGAGGATCCGGTCGGCCTCCACCTCGCCGTCGAACAACTCGCCGGAGCATTCAAGGGCATTGGCGTCGCGAAGGTCGCCGGCATCGAGGCGCGCGGCTTCATCCTCGGCGGGGCGATCGCGGTGGCACTCGAGGCGGGCTTCGTCGCCGTGCGCAAAGCCGGCAAGCTCCCGCACACGACGATCGGCGTCGACTACGACCTCGAGTACGGCACCGACCGCGTCGAGATCCACACCGACGCCGTCCACCGCGGCGAGCGCGTGCTCGTGATCGACGACCTGATCGCCACGGGCGGCACCGCGCTCGCCACCGTGGATCTGCTCGAGCGGGTGGGCGCCGAGGTGGCGGGCTGCGGCTTCATCATCGACCTGCCGGATCTCGGCGGCGCGGCGCGGCTGCGCGAGCGCGGCCTGCGCGTGCACGCGCTCTGCGCGTTCGAGGGCGAGTAGGCCGGCGGTGCGCGTGCGAGGCGTCGCCCACCGCACGATTCGCGTGGCGGAAGACGGGCGGAGCGTGGAGATCGTCGATCAGACCCTGCTTCCCCACGCGTTTCGCGTGGTGAAGCTCGCGGCGCTCGACGATGCGCTGCGCGCGATCCGCACGATGCAGGTGCGCGGCGCGCCGTTGATCGGCGTGACCGCCGCCTATGGCCTGTGCCTCGCGCTGCGCGCCGACCCCTCCGACGCGGCGATCGAGCGCGCGTGTGCGGCGCTGCTCGCCACGCGACCGACGGCCGCGAACCTGGGCTGGGCGCTCGCCGAGATGCGCGGCGCGCTCGCGGGCGTGGCGCCCGCCGATCGCGCGGCAGCCGCGTACGCGGCCGCGGGAGCGCTCGCCGACGAGGACGTGGCGCTGTGCCGCGCGATCGGCGAGCACGGGGAGAAGCTGCTCGCCGCGGCACCGCGGCGCAGCGGGGCCGCACTGCAGGTGCTCACGCACTGCAACGCGGGCTGGCTCGCGGCGGTCGACTGGGGCACCGCGCTCGCGCCGATCTACAAGGCGCACGAAGCCGGCGTGCGCGTGCACGTGTGGGTCGACGAGACGCGCCCGCGCAACCAAGGCCTCCTGACCGCGTGGGAGCTCGCGCAGCACGGCGTGCCGCACACGGTGATCGCCGACAACGCCGGCGGCCACCTGATGCGCGCCGGGCGCGTCGACGTGTGTCTGGTCGGCGCCGACCGCGTCGCCGCGAACGGCGACGTCTGCAACAAGATCGGCACCTACCTGAAGGCGCTGGCCGCGCGCGAGAGCGCCGTGCCGTTCTACGCGGCGCTGCCCTACAGCACGATCGACTGGACGCTCTCGGACGGCGCCGCGATCCCGATCGAAGAGCGAGACGCCG
>DATFWW010000162.1:0-29746 GCA_035258825.1 Myxococcota bacterium | reverse complement strand
CGGCACCGTGAAGATCGTGGTGGCGGCGCGCGACCCGGGCCACCCGAACTGGCTCGACACCGCCGGACACGCGCGCGGCACGATCGGCGTGCGCTGGGTGGGGAAGGGCGTGGCCGAGGTGGTGCCGAGCGCCCGGGTGGTCCGGCTGCCGGTTTGACCGGGCTTGCTTCCCGGGCGCGACTCTGGTTATCTGACGGATCGTCAGAAATGAATCGGGAGGCGCTGTGAGCCCCAACCAGGCCGAACGGCCCTACGTCACCATCACGGGCGACACCCACGCGGGCGCCGCCATCGACATGTACCGCGACTACCTCGATCCGAAGTGGCGCGCCGAGTTCGACGCCTGGCGCGGTCAGTACCGCAACCCCTCGAAGAAGCTGCTCGGCAACAAGAAGACCAAGAACTGGGACTCGGCCGAGCGCCGCGCCGACCTCGAATCCGACGGCGTGATCGCCGAGGTGATCTTCCCCAACACCGTGCCGCCGTTCTACGAGAAGGCCTATCACGTTTCCGCCCTGGCGAAGCCCGAGCATTACGAGCGGTGGCTGGCGGGTACGCGAGCGCACAACCGATGGCTCGCCGACTTCTGCGCCGAGGAGCCGCAGCGCCGCGCCGGAATCGGTCTGATCCACCTGAACGACGTCGGCGACGCGATCGAAGACGTGAAGTGGATCGCTGAACACGGGCTGCGCGGCGGGGTCTTGTTGCCGCTTCCGGCACTGGACGACGTCCACCTGCCGCAGCTCAGCTCCTCCAGCTACGAGCGACTCTGGGCCGCGATCCAGGACCACGGGCTCGTGATCAACCAGCACTCCGGGCAGGGCAGCCCGCGTTATTCCGATGCGGCCGGCGACCAGATGCTCTGGGTGCTCGAGATGCCGTTCTTCGTCCAGCGCGGGTTCTGCCAGCTGATCCTGTCGGGAGTCTTCGAGCGGTTTCCCAAGCTGCGCTTCATCCTGACGGAATCGGGGTGCGCCTGGGCTCCCGGCCTGCTGCGCCGGATGGACGGCGTCCACATGGGCATGAAGGCCGGCGCGATGGGCGAGGTCGACATGTCCAGGTCCAAGCCGCTCGCGGAGCCGCCGAGCTTCTACGCGCGCCGCAACTGCTGGTACGGAGCGAGCTTCCCATCGCCCGCGGACGTGAATGGCCGCGACTACGTCGGCGTCGACCGGATCCTGTGGGGCAACGACTACCCGCACTACGAGGGCTGCTACCCGTACTCGCGCGAGAATATGCGCCTCGCCTACGCCGACGTGGACGAACGGGAAGTGCGCATGATGCTCGGCGAGAACGCGGCCCATCTCTACGGCTTCGATCTCGAAGCGCTGCGCCCGGCCGCGGAGAAGCTCGGCATCACACCGGAGCTCGTGCGGCAGCCGCTCGACGAGATCCCGGCCGACTCGATGTGCCCGACGTTCCAGCGCGCGCGATACGAGCGGATGCTCGGGAGCGCTCAATCCTCCCGCGGGTAGCGCTCCCAGAACGCGTTCTTCACCGGGCGCGCCGCATCGAAGTGCGCGCTCTCGGGCAGCGCGTTTGCGGCGGCCAGCGCGGGCAGCTTCCACGCGCCCGGCTTGCGCTCGAGCAGCGCCGCGAGGGTCTCGCCGCGCCGCCCCTCGACCACGTGCAGGCGCGCCTCGACGACGTGCGCGCGGTTCGCCTCGGCGAGCGGGCGGAAGCTCTTCGCCACGCCATCGAGCAGCGCGCGGTAGCGGTCGTAGTCGTGTTCCGGCGCGGCGGCGATCACCTGGAACACCATCCCGCGATGCGCGATCCAGTGCGCGACGGCGCGGTACGCCGTGCTGCCCGACCGGTCGCGCCCCTCGACGCGCGCGGCGCGCATCGCCCCGATCGACACGGGCTCGATCCCGCGGTTGGCCTCGAAGTGGCTCTTCGCGAGCAATTTGCGCGCAACGGCTTCGGGATCGTCGCCCTCGCCCGCGATCGTCAGCGACGCGAACGGCGCAGGGCTGTCCTCTTTCGCGTCGGCGGGGATCGCCATCACGTTGTTCGCACCGTTCACGATCTTCCAGCCGCTCGGGAACGTCAGCTGGAAATCGAGGTCGGCGTGCAGGAAATCACTGCCATCCACGACGCCGCCCTTCGCGGAGTCGCCGACGAGGAGGCCGTCGAGCGAGCCGAGGAACTGCCGGCTGTCGCGCGCGAAAGCAGGCGGATCGCCCCGCGTGAGCTCGGCGGCGTGGCGCCGGGTCCGCTCCTCGCGATCGGGCGTCGAGGGATGGGTGGCGAGAAAGCTCTGGCGGTGCGGGTCGCCGCCGTGCAGCCGCTCGTCGCGCGCGAGCGCGTCCATCACCCGCGACATCGCCGCGGGATCCCAGCCGGCGGCCGCGGCGTAGCGCTGTCCCAGCTCGTCGGCCTCGGTCTCCTGCCCGCGGCTGTAGCTCGCGAGATAGAGCGCGCCCGGCGCGGCGCCTAGCAGGGCGACGCCGGCTCCGATCGGGCGCACGGGCGCGCCGAGGCCGCCGAGCGGAAGCGTCACGAGCTCGAGCACGCCCGCAGCGATCCCGGTTGCGATGCGAACCGGCACGAACGGCGTCTGCTGCATCGCCGTCTTCAGGTGGTGGCGCGCCGACACGTGCGCCACTTCGTGTGCGACCGCGTTGGCCAGCTCGTCCTCGCCGTTGAGCAGGGCGAGCAGGCCGCGCGAGACGTACACGTTGCCGCCCGGCAGCGCGAACGCGTTCGGCTCGGGCATGTCGACGATCAGGAACCGGTATGCGACGCCCTTGCGCACGTCGGGAGAGCTCGCGACGAGGCGATCGCCGATCTGGCCGAGGTAGCGCGCGAGCTCCGGCGCGTCGACGAGCCCGATCGCCTGCTCCACCTCGGCGGCGGCTTCGGCGCCCGCGCGCGCTTCTCCGGCCGGCGTGGCGAGCTGGGCGCCGCAGCCCGGCAGCGCGAGCGCGAGCGCCATTCCGGCAATGCGGCGGCGGGTGGTCACGCCGTGGCAGGATAATCAGCTCGCGGTCGGCCCCGCCAATGCCTTCGCGGCATGGGCGCTCATCGCCTCCGCGTCGCGGCGCACCGCGGGCCGCGCTCGCGTGCGCGCGAGCCAGTCGCTCACGTTCGCGTGCGCGTCTCCGGGCGCGGCGCCGAGCGCCGCGGCGGCGTTCACCATCACGAACGTGCCGATGTCGGCGACGCTGAAGGCATCGCAGAGGAATTCCCGCCCCGCGAGCTCCTTGTCGAGCGCGGCATAGCGCTGCGCGAGCGCGGTGCGGGCCGCCTCGACGCGCGCGGGATCGCTCCGACCACTTGCCGCGGCGTAGAACACGCCCTCGATCAGATCCCAGATCGCCGGGAACCAGATCTCGTCGGCGGCCGACTCGAGCTGGCGGCAGCGCGCGCGCGCGATCGCGTCGCGCGGGTAGAGCGGCGGTTCGGGATGGCGGTCCTCGAGATACTCCAGCACGATCGTCGAGTCGTAGACCACGACGTCTCCATCCACGAGCACGGGCACCTGGCGCTTTGGATTGAGCGCGACCACGTCCGGGTGATGGGGCTCGTAGCGGTGCGCGAGGCTCCAGCCGACCTCCACGCGCTCGTACCGGAGTGCCTTCTCGTCGAGCGCGATGCGGACCTTGGCCGTGAACAAGCTGAGCGGTCCCGAGTAGAGCTTCATCGGTCCTCCGCGGGCGCGCGCAGCTCGGAGCATCCGTCCGCGAGCGGTTCCTCGAAAGAGCCACGATCCGATAGATTTCTGGGGCCAATCGCGGAGGTCCCGAGGCGCTCGTGTGGCTCGCGCTCGACGGCGACGGACCGCTGTACCGGCAGGCCTACCGCGCGCTGCGCGACGCGATCCTCGACGGGCGCCTCCCGTCGGGTGAGCGGCTGCCCTCGAGCCGCGTGCTCGCGCGCGAGGCGAAGCTCGCGCGCAGCACCGTGCTCCAGGCCTACGAGCAGCTCGTGGCGGAGGGGTATGCGGAATCGCGCCGCGGCGCCGGGACGTTCGCGGTGTCGGAGCTGCCCGATGCGGCGCAGCGCCGGCCCCGCCGGGCGCGCGCCGCGGCCGACGCTGCGCCGGCGGCGCTCTCCGCCTACGCGGAGCGGGCGGTGCGGCACTACGCGCGCGGCGTGTCGTGGGGACGCCGCCGCCCCGCGCCGCGCTTCGACTTCCGATACGGCGATCCCGCCTACGGCGACTTCCCCCACGCCACCTGGTGCCGCCTGCTCGCCCGGCGGGCGCGGCGCGCGAGCGAGCGCCACCTCTCGTACAGCGACCCCGGCGGCGCGCCCGAGCTGCGCGAGGCGCTCGCCGCCTACCTCGCGCGAGCGCGCGGCGTGGCCTGCGAACCCGACGACGTGCTCGTCGTCTACGGCACGCAGCAGGCGATCGACCTCACGGCGCGCGTGCTAATCGACCCCGGCGCCCGCGCGATCGTGGAGGAGCCCGGGTATCCCGGCATCCGCCACGCGCTCGAGATCGCGGGCGCGGAGGTCGTGGCGCTGCCGGTCGATGGAGAGGGGCTGCCCGCGGACGCGCTCGCGGGCCAGCGCGCGCGCCTCTTGTGCGTGACGCCATCGCATCAGTTCCCGACCGGCGGCGTGCTCCCGCTCGCGCGGCGCCTCGCCGTGCTCGCGTGGGCCGAGCGCGCGGGCGCGTTCGTGCTCGAGGACGACTACGACGGCGAGTTCCGGTACGACGGGCGGCCGCTCGAGTCGCTCCAGGCGCTCGACCGCAGCGGGTGCGTGCTCTACGCGGGCACCACGTCCAAGGTGATGTTTCCGGCGCTGCGCATCGGTTATCTCGTGATGCCGCCCTCCCTGCGCAGCGCATTGATCGCCGCGAAGGCCTTCGCCGACACCGGAACGGCTCATCTCGAGCAGCGCGCACTGGCCGACTTCATCGCGCAGGGCTTCTTCGAGCGACATCTGCGCCGCGCGCGTGTGCGAAATGCAGCGCGCCGCAGGGCGCTGCTGGCTGCGCTCGCGCGCGAGCTC
This sequence comes from Myxococcota bacterium, assembly GCA_035258825.1. Classification (GTDB taxonomy): domain Bacteria; phylum Myxococcota_A; class UBA9160; order UBA9160; family SMWR01; genus JAHEJV01. The sequence goes on along the minus strand of DATFWW010000162.1, from coordinate 24,781 downwards.
GGCGGCGCGGTGGAGGTGGTCGGCGCGAATGCGGGCCTCCACGTGGTGGTCTGGCTGCGCGGCGTCCTCCCGGGCGAGCTGCGCGCGCTTCGCGAGCTCGCGGCGCGCCGCGACGTCGGCATCCACCCGATCTCGCCGTTCTACGCCGCGCGCCCGCGCCGCGCGGGGATCCTGCTCGGCTACGCGGCGCTCGACGAGCCCGCGATCGCCGAGGGAGTGCGCCGGCTCGCCCTGGCGCTCCGGGAGCTGCGCAGATCCCAGAGCTAGGCGGACCCCGAGGGGCCTGCCGGCTGCCGGGATTTTTTTGCGCGCTTCGACACTTCCGCCGTCGAAGCGCCACTCCAACGCGAAGGTGCTCTCGAATTCCTGGGGAGGGTCTGCCGGAAGGAAGCGGACCCAATGCTCACGCAGCGCCGTTTTTCGCTCGCAGCCATGTCTGCGATCGCCGTGCTCAGCGCCTACTCTGCGCGCGGAACTCAAACCGAGGTGATCGCGACGACGTTCGCCGGGGCCGACACCTCCGTCCGGGTGTTGCTGGACGACGCCGGCGGCAACATCACCGTCACGCTGACCGTCGACGAAGGCGCCGCGGATCTGCGCGGGTTCTTCCTCAACGTCAAGGACTTCTCGCTGTTCGAAGGGATGACGGTGAGGGGCGACGACGTGACCAAATTCACGGTTGCAAACAACGACGTGATCGACCTGGGCCACGGCGACAACCTGCACGGCGGCGGTTCGCCGTGCCCGTGCGACATCGGTGTTGCGATCGGCACGCCGGGGATCGGCAAGGACGACATCTTCCAGACGACCTTCGTGCTCGACGCCGACCAGAACCTCGTGCTCGACGATTTCGCCGGTGAGCTGCTCGGCGTGCGCGTCACGAGCGTGGGCAAAGGCGGCGGCTCCGGGGATTCCGAGGGCGACGATGCCGAGGGCCCTTCCCACCATCATCGCGACTCGAAAGGGGACGCGCCGTCCTTCAAGGATTTCAAGGAAGATTGCAAGGACGCCGGCAAGGACGACGGCAATGATGACAACGATGACAACGCGAACGGCGGCAACGGGTCCGCGAAGCTCATCGGTCGAATTTCCAATCCGATCATCCCGGTTCCGGAGCCGTCTTCGGCGTTCCTGGCCGCGCTGGGGCTGAGCGCGCTCGGCTTCGCCAGCCGCAAGCGCTAGGCAGAAGCATCGACCGCCGGTCGACCGCTCGGGGCTTATCAGGCCTTGATTACAGCAGCCGGCCGCCGTCCATCACGAGCGTCTGCCCGGTCACGAACGAGGACGCCGCGCTCGCGAAATACACCACCGCACCCGCCATCTCGTCGGGTGCGGCGATCCGGTGCAGCGCCGCGGCGTCCTCCGACGACTTGCGGAACTTCGGATCGTCCCAGAGCGCGCGCGCGAACTCGGTCTTCACGAGCCCCGGCGCGATGCAGTTGACGCGGATGTTGTCCCTGCCCCAGGTCTTCGCCTGCACCTGCGTGAGCATGATCACCGCTGCCTTCGACACCGAGTAGCCGCCGATCACGTCGCTGGCGGCGTATCCGCCGACGGAGCTCACGTTGATGATCGAGCCCCCTTCGCCGTGCCGCAGCATCGCCTCGCGCGCGAAGTTCGACAGGAAGTGGATCGACTTCACGTTCGTGTTCATGATTGCGTCGAAGGCGCGCTCGTCGATCTCCTGCACCGGGCCGTAGACCGGGTTGGTGCCGGCGTTGTTGACGAGGATGTCGACGCGGCCGAGCTCGGCCACGGTCTTGTCGACGAGAGCTCGGAGCTCGTCGATCCGCCGCACGTTGGTGGGCACGGCGATCGCGCGCCGTCCGGTGTCCAGCACCGCCGTGAGGGACTCTTCGAGCGCTTCGGGCTTGCGCGCCGCGATCGCGACGTCGGCGCCGTGTTCGGCGAGCGCGATCGCGATCGAGCGGCCGATGCCCCGGCTGCCTCCGGTGACGATCGCCACCTTGCCCGCGAGTGAGAAGTCGGCAATGGCCATGGGGAACCTCCGTCAGAAGCGCGCGCCGATCACGACGACGAGACTTCGCCGAGCTCGACCTCGGCGCGGTGCGACTCTCCGTCGCGCTCGAATTCCACCTTCACCTTGTCGCCGGGCTGGTAGTCGTCGAGCAGGTCGACCAGATCCACGAGCTGTGTGATCTGGCGGTCCTGCACCCGCGTGATGACGTCGAAGCCGCGCGCGATCCCGCGGCGATCGACCTGCATCGAGTGCATGCCGGCCTTCGCGGCCGGCGAATCGGGGAACACGTCCTTCACGATCACGCCGAGGATCCCCCACTGCGCCGCGATGTGGTCGGGCAGCACCGCGATGCCGAGCCCGGCCCACTTCACGTGGCCGAACCGGATCAGCTGCGGGACGAGACGCGCGATCGTGGCCGCGGGCACGGCGAAGCCGATCCCCGCGCTCGCGCCGCTCGTGCTGTAGATCGCCGTGGTGATGCCGATCACGCGCCCGTGCGAGTCGAGCAGCGGACCGCCGGAATTGCCGGGGTTGATCGACGCATCGGTCTGGATCACGTCCTCGATCCGCGTGCCCGCGACCGACTCGATCTCGCGGCCGAGCGCGCTGATCACGCCCGTCGTGAGCGTGGAGTCGAGGCCGAACGGGTTGCCGATCGCGAGCACCTTCTGGCCCACGAGGAGCTGATGCGAGTCGGCGAGCTGAACCGGGTGGAGCGCGGCGTCGGTCTCGATCTTAAGCACCGCGAGATCCTTGCGCGGCTCCACCCCGATCAGCGCGGCGTCGTAGGTCGTGCCGTCGGACAGCGAGACGGCGAACTTCTCGCCGCCCTGGACGACGTGGTAGTTCGTCACGATGTGGCCCTGCTCGTCCCAGATGAATCCGGAGCCCGCACCCTGGGGCGTCATCTCCGCCTGGAACAGGAACGAGCCGCGCGAGACCTTCGCGTTCGCGACGTAGACGACCGCCGGCGAGACCTGGCGGAATACCTCGATCGTGTTGCGCTCGGAGTCGAGCAGATCGGCGGGGATCGGCGGCGGCGCGGTCACGGGATCGCTGTCCGCGCGATCTCCGCACCCCGGAGCGAGCACCGCGGCGGCGAACAGCGCGGGGGCGAGAGCGCGCAGCGATGCGGGTCGGGTCACCGGGGCCTCCGGGGGAGGCGACGAGGGTAGGGCAGCGGCGCGCCCGCGGCGCACGGAGCATGTTCCCCGCCATGGAGACGATGCGCGCCCTGCAGATCGCGCGCGCGGGCGCGCCGCTGGCGCTCGAGCAGATCTCCCGGCCCGACCCCGGGCCCGGAGAGCTGCGCCTGCGCGTCGCCGCGTGCGGCGTATGCCGGACCGACCTGCACCTGCTCGACGGCGAGCTGCCCGACGCCGCGGAGCCGATCGTGCCCGGTCACCAGATCGTCGGCCGCGTGGATGCGGTGGGCGCGGGCGTGCGCGAGTTCGCGCTGGGCGACCGGGTCGGTGTGCCGTGGCTCGGCGGCACCTGCGGCACGTGCCGTTTCTGTACGAGCGGCCGCGAGAACCTCTGTGATGCGGCCGTGTTCACGGGCTATCGCCGCGACGGCGGCTACGCCGAATACGCAGTCGCCGACGCGCGCTTCTGCGTGCCGATCTCCGATCGGATCGGGGACGTGGCGGCGGCGCCGCTCTTGTGTGCGGGCGCGATCGGATACCGCTGCCTGCGCATGGCGGGCGACGCCGCGAAGCTCGGGCTCTATGGCTTCGGCGCGGCCGCGCACGTCGCGATCCAGGTCGCGCTGCACGAGCGGCGGCGCGTGTTCGCGTTCACGCGCCCGGGCGACCTCGACGCGCAGCGCTTCGCGCGCGAGCTCGGCGCAGAGTGGGCCGGCCCTTCCGACGCTGCGCCGCCGGAGCTGCTCGACGCCGCGATCCTGTTCGCCCCGGTCGGCGCGCTCGTCCCCGCCGCACTGCGCGCGCTGGACAAGGGCGGCGCGGTGATCTGCGGCGGGATCCACATGAGCGACATCCCGGCGTTCCCGTATCGGATCCTCTGGGAGGAGCGCGTGGTGCGCTCCGTCGCGAACCTCACGCGCCGCGACGCGCGCGAGTTCCTCGCACTCGCGCCGCAGATCCCGATCCGGACGCACACCGAGGTGTTTGCGCTCGAGGACGGCGCGATGGCTATCGCGCGACTGCGCGCGGGCGCGCTGCGCGGGTCGGCGGTGTTGGTGCCCTGACCATCAAACACTGTTCTGCCCTTGCTCCGTGTGTGCTTTTCGCGCTGGCCGAACCCCGTTAACCTCGTACGGCCTTCTCACTTCTCCGCCACGACGTCGTCGGAGCCACGATGAATCCCCTCCCGACCACCGCGCTCCGGGAGCGCATCGAGAACACGATCCGCTTCCTCGCCGCCGACGCGGTGCAGCGCGCGAACTCGGGTCATCCCGGTGCGCCGATGGGGCTCGCGCGCCCGGTGTTCCGGCTCTGGGACGGGTATCTCCACTTCGATCCGAGCGACCCCGCGTGGCCGCTGCGCGACCGCTTCGTCCTCTCGAATGGCCACGCGTCGATGCTGCTCTACTCGTTGCTCCACCTCTGGGGATTCGCACTCACGCTGGACGATCTCGCGCACTTCCGGCAGCTCGGCTCCAGGACGCCGGGCCATCCCGAGTACGGCCACGCCCCGGGCATCGAGGTCACCACGGGGCCACTCGGGCAGGGCTTTGCGCACGGCGTCGGAATGGCGCTCGCCGCGCGCGCGACCCGCGCGCGCTTCGCGGGAGCTGGCGACGGCCCCGGCAATCACTTCGTGTACGGCGTGGTGAGCGACGGCGATCTGATGGAGGGGATCTCCGCGGAAGCCGGGTCGCTCGCGGGCCACTGGCGGCTCGGCAACCTGATCTATCTCTACGACGACAATCGGATCACGATCGACGGGCCTACGTCGCTGTGCTTCTCCGAGAACGTGCGGCAGCGCTTCGAGGCACAGCGCTGGCACGTTCAGGAGACCGATGGCGAGGATCTCGAGGGGCTGGATTCCGCGCTCGACGCCGCTCGTGCGGAGACCGACCGCCCGTCGATGATCATCACGCACACGATCATCGGCCGGGGAAGCGCAGTGGCCGGCCAATCGAAGGCGCACGGCTCGCCTCTGGGCGCCGACAACCTCCGCGAGGCCAAGCAGCGGGTGGGCTGGCCCGAGCCGGAGTTCTATGTGCCCGACGACGTGCGCGCCTACTTTGCGGAGCGCGCGGCAGCGAAGCGCGCCGAGCGCCGCGAACGCGACGATCGGCTCGCGGCTTGGCGCCGCGCCCAGCCTGCGGCGGCGGCGACTTGGGACGCCGCGCGCGCGCGGCGCGTGCCGGACGATCTCGAGGCGCTGCTCGCGGAAGGCCGCGAGGGCGTCGCCGATGCGACGCGCAACCACAGCGCCGTGATGCTCGAGCGCATGGCCGAAGCGATGCCCTATCTGATTGGCGGTTCGGCCGACCTCGCGGGGTCCAACGCGCCGCCGTTCTTGAAAGGGCGCGGGACGATCGGCGACACGTCGGGCGGCGCGGATTTCTACGCGGGCGTGAACATCCACTTCGGCATTCGCGAACACGCCATGGCCGCGATCACCAACGGGATGGCCCTCGACGGCGTGTTCCGGTCGTACTGCGGCACGTTCCTGATCTTCAGCGACTATCTGCGCCCGTCGCTGCGGCTCGCGGCGCTGATGGGCGTGCCGTCGCTGTTCGTGTTCACGCACGACAGCATCTACCTGGGCGAGGACGGCCCCACCCATCAGCCGATCGAGCACCTCGACGCGCTGCGCGCGATCCCGAACGTGCACGTGTTCCGCCCGGCCGACGGCCTGGAAACCGCAGGCGCGTACGCGTGGATCGCGCGGCACACGACCGGCCCGTCGCTGCTCGCGCTGTCGCGCCAGAAGTTGCCGGCGCTGCGTCGTGCGCACGCGTTCTCGCCCTCGGATGTGGCGCGCGGCGCGTACGCGGTGCGCGATCCTGCGAACCCGGTCGTGGTGCTCGTGGCGAGCGGGTCGGAGGTGTCGCTCGCGTGTGACGCGGCCGAGAAGCTCCACGCGGAGAACGTCGCGGCGCGCGTGGTGTCGCTGCCGTGTCTCGATCTCTTCTACGAACAGCCGATGGAGTGGCGGAACGAGCTGGTTCCGACCGATCGCCTGCCGGTGATCGCGATCGAAGCGGCGCGCGGACAGAGCCTGCGCGGGTTGGCGGGCACCCGCGGCTTCGTCTACGGGCTGGATCGGTTCGGTGCCTCGGCGCCGTACACCGATCTCGCCGAGTACTTCGGCTTCACGCCCGATCGCGTGTGCTCGCGGGTGCTTTCGCATCTGCTGCGGCCCGGAGAAGGCGCACAGAGTCCGAGCGAGTAGTTGGGTCTGCACGGACGGATCAAGGGGGGTGACTTTGCCGATGACGCCGATTTCGATCGTGGGTTACGTGGGATCTGCACTCGTCGTGGTCGCGTGGCTGGTCGTGTCTTTCACGTCGCCGAGCCCGAAGCGCGCCGCCCTCGAGTGGCTGGGTGCGTGCGGCCTCTACCTCGCGCTCGTCGCGCTGTTCACGAATCTCTCGCTGCGCGCGCAGGAATCGGGCAGCACGGCCGCGCTGGTCGCGTTCGGCTTCCTGCTCGCGCTGTTCGGCAGCGGTCTCGTGGTGAGCCTGGTCCAGACCGCGCTGGCGTTCCGCGGGCCGAGCGGGCGCGCTTCGGCCGACGCGACGCACTAGCCGTCCAGGTCGAGGTCGATCAGGCGCGAACGACGATCTTTGCCACGCCCTTGACGTTGGCGCACGAGATCGAATCGGGCGACGCGTCCTGGGGGATCAGAAGGCGGAACGGGCCGCCTTGATCTACGGGAAGCGGAGCATCGCCGAGGCTGTGCAGGAGAACTCCCTGGCGCAGAACGGCGATCGACACCGGCTCGCTCGCAAAGCCATCGCCCGCGACGACGACGGCGCTGCCACTGCCGGACAGGCCCAGCGTCTCGAATAGCGGATCGAGACGAGCGGCAGCGCCGCTGCGCTTGGGAAACCGGGCCGACACGTCCGGGATGCCGTCCGGAAGCGCGATCAGCTCGGGGCGATCGACGAGGTGCACGCGGCCGTCCGGCAGGACGAATTCGATGCGGTTCGGATCGCGGTGCAGCTCTTCGTTCCGAAGCACGGCCGCCGCGAGTGCTGCTTCGACCGTGTCGAGCACTTGTGAGCTGCCGCGCGCGATGAGATCACATCGACTGTCGCGGCGGAACGAGGTGAGCCGGTCGTGCAGCACGCCGCCCGCAATTTCGAGTCGGCTCACGCCTTCCTCGGTGCGGAAGATCCCCTTGAAGCGCGCCACGGCTGGGTCACCAGCGAGCGCCGAGAGCGCGTCGCGCAGCCGCCGGCCCGAGAACACGGCCTCGGGCGACCAGCGCCACGATCGCGCGTGGTGTCCCTCGGTCGACGGTGCGTCGTGGGGCGCGTGTTCGTGCTGCAGCTCGCCGCGCGGTCCTTCACCCGCCGGCCAGTCGAGCTTCTGTTGCGGCAGGACGCCGTGCTCCGTGTGAACGACTGCGAGCGGAGCAGGCCACAGATGGGCCGCATAGCGGTCGAACGCCGCGATCTCGTTTCTACTGGCCAGATCGATCCGGTTTGCCACGAGGACGTCCGCGGCCTGGACCTGCTGCCGCAACAGAGCCGAGGATTCCTCGACCCCGATCAGGCGCGGATCGACGAGCACCACCACCGGCGCGAGCTCGAGCGCCTCTGCGTGCGGGCAGCGCCGGATCGTGTCGATCAGGTCCTGCGGGCGCGCCAGCCCGGTCGGCTCGATGATCAGGCGATCGGGCGTCTGCTCGAGCACGGCGCCGAGCGCATCGACGAAGCCTTCGGGCGCCGTGCAACACACGCAGCCGCCCGGGATGTTGGTGATCCGGAACGGCTCTCCCTCGGCGAGCACTTCCTGGTCGAAGCCGGCTTCGCCGAAGTCGTTGACGATCACCGCGATGCGCTCGCCCTTGCGGGCTTCGAGCTGCGCGCGGATCGCCGTCGTCTTTCCCGCCCCGAGAAACCCGGAGAAGATCTGGACCGGGACCGGCACTAACCGCGTCTCTTCCGAACGGCCTCAGCGAGCTCGGTGAACAGCGGCTCGGTGCGCTCCCAGCTCATGCATTTGTCCGTGATGCTCTGTCCGTAGACGAGCGCGCCGCGCGCCTTCTCGTGGTTCTGGTTGCCGTCCACGAGGAAGCTCTCGAGCATGAGGCCGACGATCGCCGTGCTGCCGTCGGCGATCTGCCCGGCGAGGTCGCGCACCACGACGGGCTGACGCAGGTGATCCTTGCCGCTGTTCGCGTGGCTGCAGTCGATCATCAGGCGCCCGGGCAGGCCCGCGCGCTCGAGGTCCGCCACCACGCGCGCCACGTCGTCGGCGCAGTAGTTCGGGCCCGAATCGCCGCCGCGCAGGATCACGTGGCATTCGGGGTTCCCCTTCGTCGACACGATCGCGGCGCCGCCCTGCTTGGTCACCGACAGGAAATGGTGGGGGTGGTGGGCCGAGTGGATCCCATCGATCGCCACCTGTACGCCGCCGCCCGTGCCGTTCTTGAACCCGACCGGCATCGAGAGGCCGGACGCGAGCTCGCGGTGGACCTGGCTCTCGGACGTGCGCGCTCCGATCGCGCCCCACGAGATCAGGTCGGCGATGAACTGCGGGGTGATCGGGTCGAGGAACTCGGTGCCCGTGGGCAGCCCCACCTCGAGAACGTCGAGCAGCAAGCGGCGCGCGCGGCGCAAGCCCTCGTTGATGTTGAACTTGCCGTCGAGCGTGGGGTCGTTGATCAGCCCCTTCCAGCCCACCGTCGTGCGCGGCTTCTCGAAGTAGACGCGCATCACGAGGATCAGGTCCTCGCGGAAGTCGTCGGCGGCGCGCGCGAGGCGCTGTGCGTAATCGAGTCCCGCGATCGGGTCGTGCACCGAGCACGGGCCGACCACCACGAGCAGCCGATCGTCCTCGCCCGCCAGCACCTGACCGATCTCGGCGCGGCTCTTCCAGACCAGCGTCGAGGCCTTCTCGCCGACCGGCAGCTCCTCCATCAGGATTGCCGGCGGGATCAGCGGCCGGAGCTCCTGGATCCGGAGGTCGTCGGTTCGATGCAGCATGGGGGGCCCAACTTACCGCAAAAAGGCCAAAAGCCGTTTGGCGTCGCTGGGTGAGTACCGCTGGAACGCAGCCGGTGACAGTGGCAAGCTCCGGCCGCGTCCGGTGCGGCCGGGCGGCGGGGGTGAATAGCGGTGATGGAGCGGGTACCTGCGAGTGGATCCTGCATCCGGTGCCAGCGGTCGCTCGGGCTCGCCTCGGTGAAGCGCGGCGACCACTGGTACGGGACGGTGCAGTGCGCGGAGGGGCGCGCGTGTCCGCTCGACAGCCGCCCGCCCGCGGTGCCCGAGCCCGCGCTCTACAGCCGCCCGCGGCGCTTCTTCGCGCGGCGCGAGCCGAAGGAGCTCAAGCGCTAGCTAGCGCGGCCGGCGAACGTCGAAGCGGAACTCGATGCGGTCCGGCGCCACGCGCGTGGCGGACACGGCGGTCTCGACCCGGCGCAGCCGGCTCACCACGTACCCGAGGAAGCCGCGCGCGGCCCAAACCGAGACCTCGGGCCACGCCTCGGCTTCGCTCACCTCGATCACCGAGCCCCTCTCTTCGACGCGGTACTTCCAGCGCGTGAAGTTGAAGATCGCCGCCGAGAGCGTCGTGATCACGCGCGCGTCGCGGTCGCTCATCACACCGCCGGAGCGGCGCGCCCTCGCCGCCTTCTCTTCGCCGTGTTGGAGCTGCACGTACAGGCCGCTCTCCCAGAGGCGCTGGGCGGCGCGCGCGCCCCGGTCGGCGATGTACTGCGGGTCGCCGCGGCCGAGGACCTCCAGCAGCACCTCGGTAAGCCGGGCGTACGACTGGATCGGGTACCAGAGCGCCGGCTGGATCTGGGTGTCGAGCAGCGCCAGGTCGGCCGGCTGGAGCGTCTTCTCGAGACGGGCGATCGAGATCCGCCCGCTGTCCCGCAGCGCCCGCAGGTCCTCCACGACCGAGGAGAGGGCCGATCCCTTGATCGACGGTTCCGACGCCATGCATACTGCATCGGCGGGCCGGCGACGCGACTGGAGGGAGGGCGCGGCGCTCCGTCGGGTCCGCCGCGCGGAAGCTAGTTCTGCATTAGGTCGGAGTTCCCGGCGGGGGCGAGCGACGCCGCGACGTCCGGGTGGACGGCGAACAGGCCGTAGTCGTCGTCGCCGGCGCTCCAGGCCTCCTCGAGCACGGCGCCACTTCCGAGCTCGGTCGCGATCCGATTTCGCAGCGCCAGCGGCGCGAGCAGGAAGCGGGTCCCGCGCTGCGCGATCTGCTCCGCGAGCCGGTCGGCGTCGCGCGAGACCGCGGGGATCCGGCCGGTGTAGAACGGGAATGCGCCCAGCACGCATTCCTCGGGCAGGAGCAGGAGCAGCGGATCGGCGCCGGCCCGCTCGCCCACTGCGCGCGCCATCGGCCCGAGATCGCGGTCCCCGCCGACGAACCGCATCCCGACCGCATTCCAGGCAATCGCGATCGCAAATGCCATCGACGCCACGCGATAGGGGGCGCGGCACGCTCCGGCCGCTGCCGCGCCGAGGTCGACGCGCGCGATCCGCGCGCAGAGCGTGTTGACGGCGATCTCGAGGCGCGTGCGGTGCGGGTCGGGCCGCGCGGCCGCCGCGATCCACGCTCCGACCGCGACGGCGAGCGGCGGCTCGAACGGCAGCAGGTACAGCCCGCGCTTGGTGCCGGGGATCGAGAGCAGGATCACGCCGATCGGCAACACCCACGCGAGGAAGCGCAGCGCCGGCACGCGCCACCCGGTCGGCGCCGCGCCGCGCCACAACCACGCCCCGGCGGCCGCTGCGAACAGCGCGATCCAGCCGAGCTGGCTGAACACGTGCGGCAGGTAGTACCAGAACGGCCGCTCGTGGCCGCCGAGGTACTGGCCGGCGCCCGCCTCGGGCGCGATCCGGTACCAGCCGTTGTTCAGCAGGAACACGCGCGCGGCCGCGTCGCCTCCCGCGTGCTCGAGCAGGAGCGGCCAGGCGACGCACGCCGCCGCGAGCAGCGGCAGCCCCGCCACGTGCACGGGAGAGAAGACGACGCGCCAGCGCCGCGCGGCCAATGCCTCGATCGCGAGCGGCCCCGCGATCGCCGCTACGCCGATCGGGCCCTTCACCCAGAACGCGAGCGCGGCATCGACATACACCGCGCAGAGCCACACCGCGGAGGGGCGCGCGCCGCCGCGATCGGAGCTGTCGCCCGAATCCGTAAAGACCGCGCGCACGTACGCGTAGTAGCCGGCCGTGACGGTCAGCATCAGCAGCGGATCGACCAGCACTCGGTGGCTGAAGCGCGCGAAGCCGGCGATTCCGACCAGCGCGAACAGCGCGGGCAGTCCCGCGCTCCGGCCTGCGACGCGGCGCGCGAGCGAGCACACGAGCAGCGCGGTGAGGAACGAAGCGATCGCGCCGGGCAGCCGCGCCACTCCCTCCGAGGCGCCGAGCGCGCGGATGAAGCCGCCGAGCACCGCGTAGAAGAGCGGCGGGTGCTCGAGGAAGGGCTCGCCTGAGAGGTGCGGCACCCACCACTCTCCGGTGTGCTGCATCTCCCAGGCGATTCCGGCGACGCGCGGCTCGTCGGCCGCCTGGAGCGGGTGGTTGGCGAGCCCCGTGAACGCGAACAGCGCCGCGAGCGCGACGGTCATCCACGCTTCGCGCCGAGCGCGCGCCGGCTCCCCCATCGCGGGGCTACGGCGAAGCCGCGCCGACGTAGTGCTGCACGGTGTACGTGAGCGCGTCGCGCAGCGAATAACGAGGCTCCCAGCCCAGGTACTGGCGCGCGTTCGAGATGTCGGGGACGCGCGTGTAGATGTCCTGGTAGCCCTCGCCGTAGTAGTCCGCGGCCGACACCTTCTCGATCACCGCGGTCTTGCGGATCTCCCGCCACGGTTCGAACCCGGCCAGGATGTCGATCAGCAGCTCGGCGAGCTCGGCGATCGAGCAGTCGTTGCGCGGGTTGCCGAGGTTCAGGATCCGGCCGTCGGCGCGGCCGCCCTCGTTGCGCAGGATCCGCATCAGCGCGTCGACGCCGTCGCGGATGTCGGTGATGCATCGGCGCTGCGCGCCGCCGTCCACGAGCCGCAGCGGCTCCCCGCGCAGGAGGTGCCCGAGGAACTGGGTGACGACCCGGCTGCTGCCCTCCTTGGCGGTCTCGATGTGGTCGAGGTTGGGACCCACCCAGTTGAACGGGCGGAACAGCGTAAAGCGCAGCCCCTGCTGTTTGCCGTACGCGTAGATCACGCGGTCGAGCAGCTGCTTCGAGCACGCGTAGATCCAGCGCTGCTTGGAGATCGGGCCGAGCACGAGGTTCGAGGCCTCCTCGTTGAACGCCTCGTCCTCGCACATCCCGTAGATCTCGGAGGTGGACGGAAACACCACGCGCGTGCGGTACTTCACCGCATAGCGCACGATGCGCAGGTTCTCCTCGAAATCGAGCTCGAACACGCGCAGCGGGTCCTGCACGTAGTCGCGCGGCGTCGCGATCGCGACGAGCGGCAGCACGACGTCGCACTTCTTGACGTGGTACTCGATCCACTCGCGATTGATCCCGATGTCGCCCTCGATGAAGTGGAAGCGCGGTTGGCCGACGTGGTCGGCGATCCGGTCGTCGCCGATGTCCATGCCGTAGACGCGCCAGTCCGTGTCCGCGAGGATCGCGCGGGTGAGCGAGTGGCCGATGAAGCCGTTCACGCCGAGGATCAGGACCTTCACGTTCACCCCGCCCGCGAAGGCCCACCCGGGCGCATCGCCGCGAAGAGGGTTCCCACGGCCCGGCGCGCCGTCGAGCGCGCCGGGTCATCATGACGGCAACTTCATCGCGCGCGCGTCCGCGCAGCGCTCGCCCGCGCGGATCGCCTCGCGACGCGCCCAGGATCGCGCGTCTTCGGCCGGCTCGCCCGCCCAGCCCACGCGCTCGAGCACGAGCGCGCCATCTCCGGCCGCGACGCACGGCGCTCCGCCGCGATCGAAGAAGATCTCGCCGGGCGGCCGCGGCCCGTCCTGCCGAGCGGTCTCCGCCCACCACACCATCAGCGCGCGCGAGCGCAGCGCAGTGTACGCGCCGGGCCACGGATCGGTGACCGCGCGGACCAGGTTGCGCACGCGCTCCGCGGGCGCGGACCAGTCGATCGCGCCGTCCTCGGGTCGGCGCCTGCCGAAATAACTCGCGTGCGCGTGGTCCTGCGCGATCCGCGGCGCAGTGCCCGCGGCGAGCCGCGGGATCGCGTCCCGCAGCAGTTCGCGCGCCGCGGCGGCGAGCTTGTGCGTGAGTGTGAGCGCGGTGTCGTCGCGCGCAATCGCGACCGCGCGCTGCGCCACCACGTCGCCGTGATCGGGCTTCTCGTCCATGTAGTGGAGCGTGAGTCCGGTCTCGCGCTCGCCCTCCACGAGCACCCAGTTCACGGGTGCGCGCCCGCGGAAGCGCGGCAGCAGCGACCCGTGCAGGTTCAGCGCGCCGCGCCGGGCGACCGCGAGCGCGGGCGACTTCAGCATCTGGCGGAAGTAGAACGAGAACAGGAACTCCGGCGCGGACTCGCCCAGCAATGCCAGTGGCTCGGGCGCGTTGGCGTTCGCGGGCGCGATCGCGCGCACCCCCGCGGCGCGCGCGAGGTCGCGCACGGAGCGGAACCAGATCCGCTCGCCGGGCGCGTCCTCGTGCGTGACGACGAGCGCCACGTCGCAGCCGAGCTCGAGCAGCGTCTCGAGGCCCGCGGCGCCGATCTCGCCGTACGCGCAAACCACCGCGCGCATTATGCGACTAGCTCGGGACTTGCGACCGCGCCGACGCGGCCCGGCAGCTGGCGCGAGAGCACGCGGCGCGTGGGGGCGCGGTCGCGTTCGCGATCCGCCACCTCGGCGAGCGAGACGAACGCGGCGCCGTCGGCGCGCAGCGCGTCGAGCCAGCGGCGCAGCCAGTCTGCGAAGTGGATCCCCTCGGCCTCCGCGTGCACGCCGACCACGTTGAGGCGGTCGGGCGCCACGTGGGCGCCGTACCAGTCGGCGAGCTCGTGCGCGCGCGCGGCGCCCGAGGCGAGCAGCTCGTCGCTCGTGGGCAGCGTGGTCGGGATCTGGAGCGTGCGCGCGCGCCCACCGCCCTGCGCGGGGTAGAACGGCGCGCCCTCGCGGCAGTCGCTCGCGAACGCGAGACCGAGCTCGTCCTGCACGCGCAGGCTCGCATCGGTGATCTGCCAGCCCGGGGCGCCCGAGAAGCCCGGCAGGTGCCCGAGCGTCTGCGCGAACCGACTGCACGCGCGCGCATAGCTCGCGCGCAGCGAGGCCTCGTCCATCGCGGCGACGCCGTCCTGCCAGCCGACGTGGTCGAAGCCGTGCAGTCCGACCGGATGGCCCGATGCCTCCGCCGCGCGCAGCAGCGGGGCGGCGCTCTCGCCCACGTCCGGTGCGGGCAGCAGCGTTCCCGAGAGCAGCGTGCGCAAGCCGTACATGCGCGGCGCGCCCGTGCGCAGCATCTTGGTCAGGAAGCCGCGGCGGAAGATGCGGCGGATCGCCTTGCCCGAATTGTCGGGCCCGAACGCGACGAAGATCGCGGCCCGCGCGCCCGCGCGGTCGAGCGTGCGCAGCAGCTCGGGCAAACCCGCGTGGAGCGCGCGGTGGTTGCAGACGTCGACTTTGATCGCGATCTCGGTCGTCAATGCGCGCCCGCGGCACGCGCGGGTGGGGCCTCCGGAACCGCTTGCACCTCGCTGCGCACGACGTAGCGCGGGCGCTGGCGCACCTGGTCGTAGACGCGCCCGAGATACTCGCCGAGGATCCCGAGCGCGACGAACTGCGCCCCCACGAACACGAACAGCACCGCGAACAGCGTGAACACGCCCTCGGCCGCCCAGGCACTGCCGAGCGCGAGGCGCAGGACCACGATCAGCGCGCCGAGCGCCATGCCGAGCACGGCCATCCCGATCCCGAACGCGGACAGCGCGCGCAGCGAGAACATCGAGAAGCCGGTCAGCAGATCGAGCAGCAGCGAGAACAGCCGGAACAGCGAATAGCGCGACGCTCCCTCGAGCCGCTCGGCGTGCGCGACGGGGATCTCGGTGACCCGGTCCGTGAAGCAATGCGCGAGCGCGGGGATGAAGCTCGAGATCTCGCCGCTGTCGCGCATCAGGCGCACGATCTCGATCCGGTACGCGCGCAACATGCAGCCGTAGTCGCGCAGCGCGACGCCGGTCGCGGTCGAGATCAGCCGGTTCATCGCGCGCGACGCGAGGCGGCGGAACGGGCTGTCGTGGCGGTGCTCGCGCCAGCCGCCGACCACGTCGGAGCCCGCGTCGAGCACCGCGAGCAGGCGCGGGATCTCGCCGGGCGGGTTCTGGAGGTCGGCGTCGAGCGTCACGACCGCGTCCGCGGAGCAGCGCGAGAAGCCCGCGAACACCGCCGCGTGCTGTCCGAAGTTGCGTGCGAGCCGGATCGCGGTGAAGCGCCGGTCGCGGCGAGCGGCCTCCTCGAGCAGCCGCCACGACCCGTCGCGGCTGCCGTCGTCGACGAAGATCGCGCGCCACGGGATCGCGAGCGAGGAGAGATCGGCGTCGAGCCGCTCGAACAGCCGCGGCAGCGTCGGCTCCTCGTTGTACACGGGGATCACGAGGTCGACGCTGCGGACCGCCGTCATCGCGCGGCCTCCCGCGCCACGTCGCGGATCGCGCCGCACACGCGCGCCACGTCCGCCTCGTCCATGCCCGGGAACAGCGGCAGTGACAGCACGCTCGCGTCGGCGCGCTCGCTCTCCGGAAGGTCGCCCGCCGCATAGCCATAGCGCTCGCGGTAGTAGCGGTGCAGGTGGACGGCGGTGAAGTGCAGGCCCGTGGCGATCCCGCGCGCGTCGAGCCGCGCCGCGAACTCCTCGCGGGCGCAGCGCAGCCGATCGAGATCGAGCCGTACGACGAACAGGTGCCACGAGTGGCGCGTGGTGGCGGTGTCGAGCGCGAGCGGCGTCGCCTCGGCGCAGCCGCGCAGCGCGTCGCGGTAGAGCGCGGCGAGCTTCGCGCGCTGCTCGATCGACCCGTCGAGCCGCGCCAGCTGGTGGATGCCGATCGCGGCCTGGAGATCGGTGAGGTTGTACTTGAAGCCTGGCACGACGGTCTCGTAGCGGACCGGCGCGCGCCCGGCGTGGCGCGCCGCGGCGTCGCGGTCGATGCCGTGGAAGCGCAGGCGTCGCACGCGCTCGGCCACCGCGGCGTCGGGGGTCGTCACCATGCCGCCCTCGGCGGTGGTCAGATTCTTGGCCGGATGGAAGCTGAAGCAGGCCGTGTTCGGGCCTGCGCCGATCCGGCGGCCGCGGTACTCGGTGCCCGCCGCGTGCGCCGCGTCTTCGATCACGGCGAGCCCGTGCTGCTGCGCCAGCGCGGCGAAGCCGTCGAGATCGCACGCCTGGCCCGCGAAGTGGACCGGCAGGATCGCGCGTGTGCGCAGCGTGATCGCGGCGCCGGCCGACGCGGGCGTCAGCTGGAGCGTGCCGGGGTCGACGTCGGCGAACACGGGCCGCGCGCCGACCAGCTCGACGCAGTTCGCGGTGGCGGGCCACGTGATCGGCGACGTGACGACCTCGTCGCCGGGCCCGATTCCGTGCGCGAGCAGCGCGAGGTGCAGCGCCGCCGTGCACGAGCTGACCGCCGCCGCGTGCTCGCTGCCGACATAGCTCGCGAACTCGCGCTCGAAGCGCTGCACGCGCGGGCCCGACGTGAGCCAGCCCGAGCGCAGCACCGCCACGACCTCCTCGATCTCCTCGTCGCCCAGGAACGGGCGCGAGAACGGAATCTTGTCGCCGTTCATGTCGAGCCCCCCAAACGCACGGGAGGATCATACTCGCCGAAGAACGCGGCAAGCCCGATCTCCGAGCGATCGGGCGTGAGGCCGACCGGGAGGAACGACCGGCCGCTGCGCCCGATCACCACCACGGGCCGCGCGCGCGCGGGATCGCGGATCAGCGCGTCGAGCTGCTGGTAGTTCAGCCAGCGCTCGCGATCGTCGGTCCGTTCGAGCCCGTAATACAGCTCGCCCGCGCTCCAGAGCACGCGCACGTCGCTGCGCCGGAGCTGCCAGCACACCGCGTGCACGAGGTTGCGATCCGCCACGACGATCGCGTCGGCGGGGACCGGAGCGACGCGCTCCGCGAGCCAGCGCCCGGGGGTCCGGGAGACCTCGCCGGTCGGGAACGCGACCCCGGCGGTCGCGAACCCGAGCGAGACCGCCGCGGCGATCGCGGCCGCGCGGGGCGCGGGGTCCGGCCAGCGCAGCGCGCTCGCGGCGATCGCGGCCGCGGCGAGCACAGCAATCGCGCCGATCTCGCGGGTCCCGGGCTCGGCCGCATCGTAGTATCCGGCGAGTGCGGACGGCGGCCAGAGCAGCACCGCCGCGGCGGCCACGCCGAGTGCCGCGAGCGCCGCCGCGATCCACGCGAGGCGGCGCGAGAGATCCAGACGCGGTTGCGCGACGGCGGCTTCGGCGACCAACACGAATAGCGCGGGGAAGCACGGCAGCACGTAGGTGGCGAGCTTGCCCGAAGAGGCGCTCAGCAGGATCACGGGCGCGATCAGCCAGCAGGCGCAGAACCGCGAGAGCGGCGTGGCCGCGAGCGCGGCGCGGCGGCGCAGCGCGGGCGCGAGCAGCGACGTCCACGGCAGCGCGCCCGCCGCGAGTACGGGCAGGAAGTACCAGATCGGCTCGTCGTGCTGCGGATCGGCGCCCGCAAAGCGCCGCAGGTGTTCGTTGACCACGAACTGGTGCCAGAAATCGGGCTGCGCGCGCGCGATCGCGAGCGTCCACGGCGCTGCGATGGCGAGCGCGACCGCGAGCGGGATCCACGGCAGCCGCAGCAGCTCGCGGCTGCGCCGGGACCAGACGAGGTAGGGCGCCGCGACGCAGATCGGGATCGCGAAGGCGAGGAATCCCTTGGTCAGGAACGCGGCTCCACACGCGCCTCCGCTCGCGACGAGCCAGCGCTGCCGCGCGGCCCCGGATGGCTGCTGCATGGCGGCGAACAGCGCCGCGAGTGCCGCCGTGACCCCGAGCGAGAACAGCGCGTCGAGCACCGCGGTGGTCCCGATCACTGCCACCTCGGCGCAGGTCAGGAGTCCCAGCGCGGCCCAGCCCGCAGCGCGCCCGCCCGAGCCGAATCGGCGCACGAGCCCGAAGGTGATCGCGGCCGTGAGAAGCGTGGCGATTACAAACGGCAGACGCACGGCGAACGGGTTCTCGCCGAACGCGCGGATCGACAGCGCGGTGACCCAGTAGCCCAGCGCGGGCTTCTCGAAGTAGAGCACGCCATCGAGCCGCGGCACGATCCAATCGCCCGACGCGAGCATCTCGCGCGCGACCTCGGCATAGCGGAACTCGTCGGGTGCCACGAACGGCCGCGCTCCGATCGTCGCGAAGTAACTCGCGGCGATCCCCAGCAGGAGCAGGCCCGCGAGCGCACGGGCGCGGTTTGCGCCTGCGGAGAGGCTGCGCACGGAGCCGGCGATCTCGCTCGCGCCGAGACTCGACATGACGACACGTTGCCCCGCACGCGCGAGCCGACAAGGGGCGTGACGCGATCGTCATCCCGCGCCTCACGCCCGCGCGCCATTCCGTCGGTGTACCCTCCCGCGCGGCACGAGGAGCCGCGCGTGAGGGTTCTGCTGCTGGAAGATGACGTCGAGACGGCCTCGGCGCTCGAAAAGGGCCTCTCGCTCGAGGGACATCGGGTCTTCGTTGCGGCGCGCGCGCGCGAGGCGCTCGAGCTCGTGGCCGCCGAGGCGTTCGACGTCGCGGTGCTCGACGTGTCGGTGCCCGATGGCTCGGGATACGACGTGCTCGCCGCGCTGCGCGCCGAACATCGACCGACGCAGGTGCTGATGCTGACGGCGCGCGGGCGCGTGGAGGACCGCGTCGAAGGGCTCGACCGCGGCGCCGACGACTACCTCGTCAAGCCGTTCTCGTTCGCCGAGCTCGCTGCGCGGCTGCGCGCGCTCGACCGGCGGCCCAAACCGGTCGCGACCGAGCTGCGCTCCGAGGCGCTCGCGCTCGACCTGATCCGGCGCACCGCCAGCGTGGGCGGCGAGCGCCTCGATCTCACGCCAACCGAGTTTTCGCTGCTCGCTGCGCTGCTGCGCGAGCGCGGCGCTCCGATCTCGCGGCGCGCGCTGCTGCGCGAGGTCTGGGGATACGAGTTCGACCCGGGCACTAACGTGGTCGATGTGCACGTGAACCGGCTGCGCCGGAAGCTCGAGGACCGCGGGCTCGAGGACGTGATCCGCACCGTGCGCGGAAGTGGCTATGCGGTTTCGTGAGCTGCTGCGCCGGTCGTTCGCGCGCTCCGACGTCCAGACGGCCTGGATCACGAGCATGGCGCTGTTGTTCGCCGTATTCGTGCCGGGGCTGCTGTTGTACGCCTACGCCGCCGAGGAATCGCTCGAGCAGTTCGACCGATGGTTCGAGTACTCGCTCCAGGTCGTCGTCCGCGAGATCGACGAGGGCGGGACGGCCGTGATCGCTTCGGACGACGGGCGTGGACGGTTGCCGAACCCCGATGCAGCAGTTCGCGTGCGCGCGCCCAGCGGCGAGATCGTCTACGCGCGGGGTGAGTGGCCATCGCTCGACCACCAGATCCAGGCGCGCCTGCGCGACAGCGGCGTGGCGAAGCGAAACCTGGCCGCCCCGTGGCTGTTGCGACACGCGAGCTGGATCGCAGGTGAGGGCGTCACCGCGTCCGGCGCGCGCGTAGAGCTCGCGCTGCCGCTGCGCAATCTCGCCTCGCTCAACGCGAAGATCCGCAGGGGTGTCGTGGTCGGCGCCGTGATCGCTGCGGCGGTGGTGTTGCTGATCGGGCTCGGAACGACGATGCGCGCGTTCGCGCCGCTGCGGCGCGCCACCGCGATGCTCGCCGAAGTCGGAACGGGCAGTCTCGGAGTACGGCTGCCGTCGCGGGGCACCGGGGACCCGATCGATCGCCACGCCGAGACGCTGAATGGAGTGCTCGAGCGGATCGACGCGGCGTTCGCGCGGCTGCGCGCGTTCAGCAGCGACGCGGCGCACGAGCTGCGCACGCCGCTCAATCGGATCAGCAACGTGAGCGAGGTGGCGCTGCTCGAGGGCAACGAGCGCGACCTGCGCGCGGCGCTCGAGGCGGTGCACGGCACCACCGAGGATCTCTCGCGCACGGTGCAGGCGCTGCTGCTGCTCGCCGAGATCGACGAGCGCCGCCTCGCGATCCGCCCGTGCAAGATCGAGCTCGCGCCGTGGATCGAGCAGCACGTGGAGGTCTACGCGCCCTCGTTCGAGGAGGCGGGCATCTCGCTCGCGGCGGAATGCGAGGACCTCGCCATCGAGGGCGATCGCGTGCTGCTCGACCGGATCGTCGCCAACCTGCTCGACAACGCGCTCGGCCATGCGCCGCGCGGCAGCCGCGTCGAGATCCGCGCCGGACGCCGCGGCGACGGCGTCGCCCTCACCGTTGACGATGCCGGCCCGGGGATCGCCGAGCCCGATCGCGAGCGCGTGTTCGACCGCTTCGCGCGGCTCGCCGGGGGGAGCGGGCAGGGGCACGGCCTCGGCCTCGCGCTCGCGCGCGCGATCGCGGAGCTCCACGCGGGCACGCTGCGCGTGACGCGGTCGCCTCTCGGGGGCGCGCGCTTCGAGCTGTGGCTCGCGCAGCGCGTGCCCGGCCCTGTGGTCTGACGGAATTTCCGCCGCTTTCTCGCGGCTTTTGATGAGATTTTGGTCATTTCGGCGCGCCCCCCCTTCTCAGCGTGGGCCGGTCTTCGATAACCAAGCGGGATGGTGTGGTCCCGTGCGCTCGCCCTGGCATGCTGCCTGACCGCCGCCGCGGGCTGCCGACACGTCGCGCCGCAGCCACTTTCCCCCGAAGAGTCCAGCGCCCGCCTGGCCGCCCAGACACTCGCCGATCCCGGACTGCGCGACTTCCTCGCGCAGCAGTCGGAACGCGCCGCGGAGCCCTGGCCGCAGGCGCGCTGGGATCTCCGCGATCTGACGCTCGCGGCCCTCTACTTCTCGCCCGAGCTGCGCGTGGCGCGCGCGACCTCCGGGGTGGCGGCAGCGCACGTGGGGGCCGAGGCGCAGCGGCCCAATCCCACGCTCTCGTTCCTGCCACAGCGCGTCGCAAATCCCGGGAGCGCCTCGCCATGGCTCGCGGCGGTGCAGCTCGACTTTCCAATCGAGACCGCGGGCAAACGCGCGCGGCGCAAGGCGGCCGCCGAGGCGCGCGCTTCGGCGGCGGACCTCGCCGTGCGCACCGAGGCGTGGCGCGTGCGCAGCGAGGTCTACGAAGGCGTCGTGGGCCAGCTCGCCGCCGACCTGCGACGCGATGCGCTCGCGCGCACCGTAGAGCTGCGCGCGCAGCGGCTCGCACTGCTCGAAGAGCGCCGCATGGTCGGCGCGATCGCCGAGGCGATCGTCGCGCCGGAGCGACTCGCGCTCGCACAGGCGAATGCGGACCTCGCCGCCGCCGAGCGCGAGCGGATCACCGCGCGCGCCGCGCTCGCCGCCGCCGTCGGCGTGCCCGCGTCGGCGCTCGACGCCGTCGCGATCGCGTTCGACCTCGACGCGCCGCCCGCGGATCCCGAGGATCTGGCGGGCGCCAGCGCGCGCCGCGCCGCGCTGCTCGGTCGCAGCGACGTGCTCGCGCTGCTCGCCGAGTACGACGCCGCCGAGCAGGACCTTCGCCTCGAGCTCGCCAAGCAATACCCGGACCTCCATCTCGGTCCCGGCTACGAATACGACCAGGGCGAGGACAAGTGGGGCCTCGGAGTGACGCTCGATCTTCCGCTGCTCTCCCAGAACGGCGGCGGGATCGACGAGGCGCTCGCGCGGCGCGGCGAGGTCGCCGCGCGCTTCGAGGCGCTCCAGGCGCAGGTGATCCGCGAGGTCGATGCGGCTTCGGCCGCTGCGAGTGGTGCGCGCCGCGAGCAGCAGATCGCCCAGGGCGTGCTGGAGCAGGCGCGAGAGCGCAGCGCGCTGGCCGAGCGATCGCTCGCGCTCGGCGCCGTCGACCGCGTGGCCGCGCTCGATGCCGAGCTCGAGCTGCAGCTCGCGACCGCCGTGCTGATCGATGCCGAAGAGCGCCTCCACCGCGCAGTGGCCCGGCTCGAGCGCGCGGTGGAGTCCGCGCCCGAGCGCGAGTCGTGAGCGCGCGCCGGCTCTGCGCCGCGCTGCTGCTCGCAGCGCTAGGTGAGCTCGCGTGCGGGCGCACCGATTCGAAGGCGACGTCGGCTCCGGATGCGGTGCCTGCGGGGCCGCCCCTGCTCACGCTTCCCGCCGAGGCCGTCGAGCGCGCGGGGATCGAGGTGGCCGCGCCGGCTCCGGGTCGGCGCGAGCCCGAGCTGGAGGCGTACGGACGCGTGCTCGATCCGGCCCCGATCGTCGCGGCGATCGCCGAGCGGGAGGCGGCGCGCGCCGCCTCCGATGCGGCACAGCGCGAGCTCGCGCGCGTGACCGCGCTCGCGAAGGGCGATCAGAACGCGTCCGCGCGCGATCTAGAGGCGTCGCGCGCGGCGTCGGCGCGCGCGAGCTCGGACTTCGCCGCGGCCGACGCGCGCCTGCTCGGCGCGCTCGGCGCCGCCGCGCGCGATCGCGAGGATCTCGCGGCTCTTTCCCGACAGCTCGCGCGCCGCGAGGTGGCGCTCGTGCGCGTCGACGCGCCCGCTGGCGGCGATCGCCCGCAGCCGGAGCGCGGCGCCCGCCTCGCGGCCTATCTCGCGCGCCAGAGCGAGCTCTCGGCGCGCTATCTCGGCCCCGCGTCCGATACCGATCCGGCGCTGCCGGGCTGGAGCTTCCTGTTCCTCGTCTCCGGCGAGCCGCCGCCGGCGGGATCGCTCGTGCGCGCGTGGCTGCGCACGGAGAGCGCGACGCTCTCCGGTGTCACCGT
Source organism: Myxococcota bacterium (assembly GCA_035258825.1). GTDB lineage: Bacteria > Myxococcota_A > UBA9160 > UBA9160 > SMWR01 > JAHEJV01. Next base: position 1,828 of record DATFWW010000162.1, on the reverse strand, counting down.
GCCCGCGAGCGCGCTGGTGCGCGAGGCGAGCGGGACATTCGTGTTCGTCGAGCGCGCGCCCGGCTCGTTCGAGCGCCGCGCCGTCGCAGCACAGGCGCTCCCGGATGGAAGCTGGTTCATCAGCAGCGGCCTCGGCGCGGGCGAGCGCGTCGTGGTGACCGGCGCGCAGCAGCTGCTGTCGGCGCAGCAGCTCGGTTCGCGCGGCGGGGGAGAGGAGGGGTGAGCTCGCAGGCGCTGGAGGGCATCGTCGAGCTCTCGCTGCGCTTCCGCGGGATCGCGATCGCGCTCGCCGCTGTCGCGCTGCTCTGGGGTGCGTATGCAGCGCGCCAGGCGAAGCTCGACGTGTTCCCCGACTTCGTGCCGCCCCAGGTGGTGATCCAGACCGAGGCACCCGGGCTCGCGCCCGAGCAGGTCGAGGCGCTCGTGACGACGCCGGTCGAGGCGGCGGTCTCCGGCACCGGCGACCTCGTGTCGCTGCGCTCGGAATCGATCCAGGGCCTGTCCGCCATCACCGCGGTGTTTCGCGACGGCAGCGACGTTTTCGCGGTGCGCCAGGCGCTCGCGGAGCGGCTCGCGCCGCTCGCGGCCGGGCTGCCGACCGGCGTCCACGCGCCGGCGATGGAGCCGCTCACGTCGTCGACGATGGATGTGCTCAAGATCGGACTCGTCTCCGATCGACTCGACCCGCGCGCTCTGCGCGACTTCGCGAGCTGGACGATGGTTCCGAAGCTGCTCGCGGTGCCGGGCGTCTCGCGCGTGAACGTGTTCGGCGGAGAGGTCCGCCAGCTCCAGATCCAGCTGCGACCCGAGGACCTGCTCGCCCACCGGCTCGCCGTCGCGGATGTGTCGCTCGCGGCGCGCCGCGCCACGGGAGTGCTCGGCGCGGGCTTCGTCGACACGCCCAATCAGCGCCTCGTGCTGCGCACGGAAGGGCAGGCACTCGACGCGGCTGCGCTCGGCGCGGCGGTGGTCGCGCGCGGGACCGCCGCGCCGGTGCGCCTGCGCGACGTGGCGAAGGTGGTCGAGGGTGCGGAGCCGCGCTTCGGTGACGCGCTGATCCAGGGGCGTCCCGGCGTGCTCCTCACGCTCTCGAGCCAGTACGGATCGAACACGCTCGAAGTCACGCGCGGGGTCGAGCGGGCGCTCGCCGAGCTGCGCCCGCTGTTCGAGGCGAAGGGCGTCGCGGTGTACCCGCGGCTGCACCGGCCCGCGAGCTTCATCGAGCGCGCGCTAGCGAACCTGCGCACGTCGGTGCTGCTCGGCGCCGCGCTCGTCCTCGCGGTGCTGTTCGTGTTCCTCGGCCATCTGCGCTCCACGCTGATCTCGGTCGCCGCGATCCCGCTGTCGCTGCTCGGCGCGGTGCTGGTGCTCGAGCAGTTCGGTGTGACGCTCAACACGATGACGCTGGGCGGGATCGCGATCGCGATCGGCGAGGTGCTAGACGACGCGATCATCGGAGTCGAGAACATCGCGCGCCGGCTGCGGGAGAACGCGCTGCGCGCCGAGCCCGAGCCCGCCTACCAGGTCGTGCGCGCGGCCGCGCTCGAGGTGCGCGGCCCGGTCGTGTACGCGACGTGGGTGGTCGCGCTCGTATTCGCGCCGCTGCTCACGCTTTCGGGACTAGCGGGCAAGTTCTTCGCGCCGCTCGGGCTCGCCTATCTGCTCGCGGTGCTGGCCTCGCTGCTCGTGGCCCTCACCGTCACGCCCGCCCTCGCGCTGGTCTTCCTCGCGGGCGACCGCGCGCGCGAAGCCGAGCCGACCCTGCAGCGGCGGCTCAAGGCGGGCTACCGCGCGGTGTTGGAGCGGCAGCTGCGCCGCGGTCCGAAGC
>DATFWW010000161.1:0-15560 GCA_035258825.1 Myxococcota bacterium | reverse complement strand
GCCGGATCTCGCGCGGGGCTTCCTCGAGCGGGGGTTCGGGCGGAGCGAATTCGCCGCCGTCCATCGTGGCCAGCCGGACGGAGAGGCCGTGTGCGATCGCGTCGGGATCGACGTCGCCGGACACGGCGATCACGAGGTTGCGCATGCGGACCAGCCGCTCGTGGTGCGCGAGCACGGCGTCGCGATCGAGCGCGCCAATCACGGAGGCCGAGCCGAGCGTGGGCATGCGATAGGGATGCTCGAGGAAGAGATGCTCGGCGAACAGCTGGAACGCGCGCTGACCCAATCGGTCCTCGCGGCGTTCGATCGCGGCGAGCGTCTCGGCGCGCTCGCGCTCGAGCTCGTCCGGGTCGAACGCGGGCTCGACGAGCACCTCCGTGAACAGGTCGAGTGCGGGCTCGAGCGCCGCACTCGGCGCCTCGAGCGTGACCCCGAAGCTGCTGCGCCCGGCGAACACGTCGACGTCGGCGGCGCGGCTCTCGACCGCGCGCGCGAAGTCGGCGGCCGAATGGCTCTGGGTGCCGCGCATCCACATCGCGGCGAGGAACGCCGTGAGACCGGACGTGCTCCGATCCTCGGCGAGCAGCCCGCCGCGCAACGCGGCGCGCGCTGCCACCACGGGGACGCTGGGGCGCGGCACGACGTGCAGCGCGGCGCCGCCCGGCAGCGCATAGCTCACGAGATCGGGCTCGCGCGATCGCGCGATCGGCGCCGACGCGGAGTGTGCGGAGCGCTCCACTCCACGCGCCACCGCGGAGCGGATCGCCGCATCGTCGAGTGCGCCCCGATCGCTTTCGGGCAGCAGCACCCCGACGGTCAACGCCTCGGGGCGCCACCAGGCGAGCGCGGCGCGGAGCAGGTCGGCCGGTGTCGCCGTCCGCACCGCCTCGAGGTAGCGCGCCTCCGCCGCGAGGCCGCCGCCCGACACCAGAAAGCTGCCGAGCTTCGCGGCCAGGCCCGACACGCTCTCGCGCTCGAAGTGCTCCGAGGTCAGGAAGTTGATGCGCGCCTTCTCCAGCTCGTCGGCGGACACGGGATGGGCGCGCAGCCGCTCGACCTCCGAGACGGTCGCCGCGAGCGCCTCCGCGACGCGAGGCGTGTCGGTGTCGAAGTCGATCGCCGTGGTGCCGGGGTCGAGTGGCGTGTACGACCATGCGTCGATTCGGTCGACCAGGCCGTCGCACTCCTTCACCGCGCGCACGAGCCGGCTGCTCTCGCAGTTCCCGAGCAGGAACGTGACGAGATCGAGATAGGGGGCATCGGGGTGGGAGAGCGCGACGCCGGGGTAGGCGATCTCCACCGTGGCGCGCTCGAACGGCCGGCATAGAACCGCCGACCGCAGCGCGTGCTGCGGCGGCTCCGGCCGGCGCGCGCGGCGCGCGCCGCTCGGCACGCGGTCGGCGAAGGTGCGCCGGATGGCGTCGATCACGGCCGCGCGGTCGAACTGGCCCACGGCGATCGCCACGAGGTTGTCCGGCGCGTACCAGCGCTCGTAGAAGCGGCGCACCCGCGCGCGGTCGAATCCAGCGACACTCTCGTGTGTGCCGAGGATCGGGTGGCGATATGGGTGCTCGAGGAACGCGGCGTCGAACACCGCGTTGGACAGCACGCTACCCGGCGAGTCGTCGCTGCGCCGGATCTCCTCGAGCACCACCTCGATCTCGCGCGCGATCTCGACGGGCTCGAAGACCGAGTGCAACGCCGCATCGCAGAGCACGTCGATCCCGACTTCGAACGCGTCCGCGGGCGTCGTCGCATGGTAGACGGTCACGTCGTGCGACGTGTAGGCGTTGATGCGCCCGCCCGCGCCCTCCACCTCGCCGGCGATCTCTCCGAGGCCCCGCCGCGCGGTGCCCTTGAACAGCATGTGCTCGTGGAAATGCGCCAGGCCGTGCTCGTCGCCGCGCTCGTCGGCCGAGCCCGCGCGCGCCCAGATCTGGAACTCGGCGACCGGCGCGGTGTCGGTCTCGTGGAGAACCACGGTGAGCCCGTTCGGGAGCTGCTCGCAATACACGCCGCGCTGGCTCACGATCTACCCAGCGTACCCGAGGGCCGGAAGCCGCGCCCCACCGTAGGTTCTCTCTCGATGGGCGATCTCGGCGTCTACCTGCACGTCCCGTTCTGTATGCGGATCTGTCCGTACTGCGACTTCCCCGTCGTGGCGGCGCGCGCGCTCGGACGCGAGGCCGAGGACCGCTACGTGGCCGCGCTGCGCGCGGAGCTCGCGGTGCGCCGCGCGGCTCTCGGCGATCTCCAGCTCGCGACGATCTACCTGGGCGGCGGTACGCCGTCGCTGCTCTCCCCGCACGGTGTTCGGGAGCTGATCTCCGCCGTGCGCGAATCGTTCGCGGGCGAGCCCGCCGAAGTGACGCTCGAAGTCAATCCGAGCACACTCGAGCGCGAGCGGTTGCCCGCGTTCCGGGCGGCGGGTGTCGACCGGGTGTCGGTGGGGGTCCAGTCGTTCGACGACGCCACGCTGCGACGCCTGGGCCGGGCCCACCGCGCACGCGAGTCGGAGCGCACGCTCGCCGCGTGCCGGGATGCGGGCTTCGCGCGCATCTCGCTCGATCTGATCGCGGCGGCGCCCGGGCAGGATCTCGCGGCGTTCGACCGGGAGCTGACCGCGGCGCTCGCCGCGGCGCCCGACCACGTCTCGGTCTACGAGCTCACGCTCGAACCCGGCACGCCGTTCGCCCGCGCCGCGGAGCGCGGCCGGCTCACCGTGGCGGACGAGGAGACCGCGGCGCGCATGCTCGAGCGCGCCGAGGAGCGCCTGACCGCCGCCGGCTACCGGCGCTACGAGATCTCGAGCTATGCGCGGCCCGGCCGTGAGGCGCGGCACAACCGGCGCTATTGGGATCGCCGGCCAGTGCTCGGGCTCGGCATGGGCGCCGTCTCGAACGATCCGCCCTCGGCCGGAGCGCCGCACGGCACGCGCCGCACGAACCCGCGCATGCTGGACGCCTATCTCGAGGTCGCCGCTGGCACGCGGTGCGCGGAGGTGGAGACGCTCACGCCGCGGGTCGCGCGCGGGGAGGCGGTGTTCCTCGCGCTGCGCACCGCAGACGGTCTCGACGCGGCGCGCTTCGCCGACGAGTTCGGGGCGCCGCCGCGCGCGTTCTTTCCCGCCGAGATCGCCGCGCTTCGCTCGCAGGGTCTGCTCGATGAGGGCGACACCGGGCGGTTGTGGCTCACACCCCGCGGGCGGATGCTGTCCGACTCGGTGTTCGCGCACTTCGTCTGATGGCGGCGTTGCGTTAACTTGGGCGCGTGCCCAGGAACGGACCCAACGCGCAGCGCGCGGACAGCGCGGACGCCGTCCCGCTCACCGAGCGCCAGTGCGAGGTGTTGCGCGCGGCGATTCGCGCCTACGTGGGCGAGGCCGCGCCGATCGGCTCCAAACACATTTCGCACCTCCTGCTCAAGAAGCTCTCCTCGGCCACGATCCGCGCCACACTCGCCGAGCTCGCCGAGCTTGGCCTCGTCCAGCAACCGCACGCTTCGGCGGGCCGTGTTCCCACAGAGCAGGGGCTGCGCACGTTCATCGATCGCCTGCTCGACCCCCGCGACGTCGCGGAGTACGACCGCCGCGCGATCGAGTACCACGTCGAGAACGCGCAGAGCGACGAGGTGGTGGAGGTGGCGGCGCAGATGCTCTCGGAGCAGACGCGCCTGCTCGGCTTCGCGGTGGCGCCGCGTCTCGAGCGCGTGACGCTCCAGCACGTGAGCCTCGTGCGGCTCGGTGCGTCGCGCGTGCTCGCGGTACTGGTCTCGAATACGGGTACTGCCTATCGCCGCGTGATCTCCGCAGACGTGGACCTCGACCAACGCGAGCTGGACCGCGCTGCCTCGCACCTCAGCGAGCGCGCGATCGGCCGCACGCTCGGTGAGGTGCGCGACGTGCTGCGCCACGAGGCGGCCGTGCTGCGGCTCGAGGCCGACCGATTGCTGCGATGGGCCCTCGAGCTCGGCACGCGCGCGGTGGCACCGCAGGACGAGGAGGTGGACATCGTCGTCGCGACCCGGCTCGCCGTGCTCGACCAGCCCGAGTTCCGCGATCCGCGCCGCATCCGCGACATCCTCGAGACGCTCGAGACCAAGGAGCGGCTGGTCGGGATCGTCGAAGGCATGCTGGCGGAGGGCGGCGTCCAAGTGGCGCTCGGCGGCGAGATGGGCGATCCCGCGCTCTCCCACTGCGCGCTCGTGGCGACGCGTTATGGCGACGAGTTCGCGCCGCTCGGCGCGGTCGGCGTGATCGGACCGAGCCGGATGGATTACTCCCGCGTGATTCCGCTCGTTGCCTTCTGCTCGCGCGTGATTACGGACAAGCTCCTGGCATGAGCGGAAAGCGCGACGAGGGCCGGAAGCCGAAGCCGGCCGCGCCGGACGAGGGCGGCTCGATCCCGATCGATCCGGAGCTCGAGGCCGCGCTGCGCGAGGCGATGGAATCGGTCGAGGAGAGCGACGGCGGGCGTCCTGCGCCGCCGCGCACCGAACACGAGCCCGGACTGCTCGAGGCCGAGCCCGTGTCGGAGGGCGAGGCCGAGGCCGTGGCGTCGCGGCTGCGCGAGGAGCTCGCCGATGCCGACGATCGGCTGCTGCGCCTCCAGGCCGAGTTCGAGAATTTCCGCAAGCGGGCGCTCCGCGAGCGCCAGGAGGTGGCCCAGTACGGTTCCCAGAATCTCTTCAAGGACCTGGTTTCGGTGGTCGATAACCTCGAACGGGCCATCGCGCACGCGCGCGAGAGCGGGGGCGGGGATTTAGCGAGCTTCTTGCAGGGGGTCGAACTCGTACAGCGGGAGCTTCTCGCGATCTTCGAGAAGAACCACGTGACCGAGATCGAGGCCCAGGGGAAGCCGTTCGACCCTTCGCTCCACGAGGCGATGGCACAGGTGGAGAGCGGCAGCGTGCCGCCCAACACCGTGATCGATGTCTTGCAGAAGGGATTCCAGTTGCGCGATCGCCTGGTGCGGCCGGCGCGGGTCATCGTGGCCAAGGCGCCGGACGGATCGGGGCGGAACGGTGGAGGCAATTCCGCCGGCTGATCCCCGCCCACGGGGCTCCGCCGGGGGGCCGCTGGGCATGGGCAAAGTCATCGGCATCGATCTCGGGACGACCAACTCCTGCGTCGCGCTGTTCGAGAACGGCCAGACCCAGGTGATCGCCAATTCCGAGGGTGCTCGCACGACGCCTTCGATGGTGGCGTTCTCGGCTTCGGGCGAGAAGCTGGTCGGGCAGATCGCCAAGCGCCAGGCGGTGACGAATCCCGCGAACACGCTGTTCGCGATCAAACGCCTGATCGGGCGCAAGCTCGACAGCGCGGAGGTGAAGCGCTTCGCCGAGATCGCGCCGTTCCCGATCAGCGCGGCCGAGAACGGCGACGTGCGCGTGACGATCTCCGGGCGCGCGTATTCGCCGCAGGAGATCTCGGCGATGGTGCTCGCGAAGATGCGCGAGACCGCGTCGGACTTCCTCGGTGCTCCAGTCGAGGAAGCGGTGATCACGGTACCCGCTTACTTCGACGATTCGCAGCGCCAGGCGACGCAGGATGCCGGCCGGATTGCCGGCCTCAAGGTGCTGCGGATCCTGAACGAGCCCACCGCCGCTGCGCTGGCGGTCGGGCTCGATAAGCGCACCGCCGGACGCATCGCCGTGTTCGACCTCGGCGGCGGAACTTTCGACATCTCGATCCTCGAGATCGCCGACGGCGTGTTCGAGGTGCGCAGCACGAACGGCGACACCTACCTCGGCGGCGAGGATTGGGATCAGCGCCTCGTCGACCACATGATCGGGGTGTTCAAGGAACAGAGCGGCATCGACGTGCGCACGGATGCGATGGCGCTGCAGCGGATCAAGGAGGCAGCCGAGCGGGCGAAGCACGAGCTCTCGTCCTGCGAGGAGACCGACGTCAGCCTGCCGTTCATCGCGGCGGACGACGCGGGCCCCAAGCACCTCGCGCTGTCGATCACGCGCCGCGAGCTCGAAGAGCTGAGCGCCGACCTGATCGAGCGCCTCGCGGAGCCGTGCAAGATCGCGCTCGAAGACGCCGGGCTCTCCGCAAACGAGATCGACGAGATCGTGCTCGTGGGCGGCATGACGCGGATGCCCGCCATCCAGCGCAAGGTCGCGCAGATCTTCGGCAAGGCGCCGTACAAGGGAGTCAACCCCGACGAGGTCGTGGCCGCGGGCGCGGCGATCCAGGCCGGCGTGCTCTCGGGCGAGGTCGAGGAGGTGCTGCTGCTCGACGTCACCCCGCTCACGCTCGGTGTCGAGACACAGGGCGGTGTGGCGACGCCGATGATCCCGCGCAACACCACGGTGCCCACCTCGATGAGCCAGGTGTTCTCGACCACGGAGGACCACCAGACCGTCGTGCGCATCCACGTCGTGCAGGGCGAGCGCGAGATGGCGCGCGACAACAAGACGCTCGGCCGCTTCGAGCTGGTGGGGCTACCGCCCGCACCGCGCGGCGTGCCGCAGATCGAGGTGACGTTCGACATCGACGCCGACGGCGTCGTCAAGGTGTCCGCGAAAGACCTCGGCACGGGGCGGTCGCAGGCGATCCAGGTGACCGCTGCGAGCGGCCTGTCGGACGCGGAGATCGAGCGGCTGATCGCGGAGGCCGCGAGCCACTCCGACGCCGACCGCGCGCGCCGCGAGCTGATCGACCTGCGCAATCAGTCGGACGGCCTGATCTACTCGACGGAGCGCACGCTCCAGGAGTTCAAGGAGAACGTGGCCGCCGATCAGCGGCAGGTGCTGCTCCGCGCGATCGAGGCGACGCGCGCTGCGGCCGCCGCCGACGACATCGCGGCGCTGCGCGCGGCGATGGGTGAGCTCTCGGCGCGCACCTACGAGCTCACCGAGCGCCTGTACGCCGAGCTCGGCGGCAAGCAGGACGCGTAGGCTCGCCGGCCCGAGGTGCCGGCGGCGGCGAATCTTTTTGTTGACGAAGCCGGGCTCCCGCCTAGATTCCCCCGGCACCCCATCGTCCTGCGGGGAACGAGTACCCACGAGTTGGCGAAGCGCGACTACTACGAGATCCTGGGCGTCCCGCGCGACGTCGAGGCCGAGGCGCTGAAGAAGGCCTACCGCGCACTCGCGATGCGCGATCACCCCGACCGCAACCCCGGCGATCCGGCGGCCGAGGAGCGGTTCAAGGAGGCCTCGGAGGCCTACTCGGTGCTCTCCGACCCGGCCAAGCGCCGCGGCTACGATCGCTTCGGGCACGCGGGGGTCGGGGCAGGCGCGCCGGGCGGATTCCAGGACTTCGGAGACCTGGGAAACTTCACGGATCTCTTCGACGATCTGTTCGGCGACCTGTTCGGCGGCCGCCGCGGCGGCCGCCGCCGCAGCCGGGGGCAGCGCGGCGCCGACCTGCGATACAACCTCGAGATCGAGCTCTCCGACGTGCTCACAGGCCTCGAGCCGACGATCAAGATCCCGAAGATGCGCCCCTGCGAGACCTGCGGCGGGTCGGGCGCGAGACCCGGCACCTCTCCCGAGACGTGCGGGAGCTGCCGCGGCAGCGGCCAGGTCGTGCTCCAGCAGGGCTTCTTCCGCGTGAGCCGCCCCTGCGACGCCTGCGCGGGCACCGGCGAGATCGTGCGCCAGCGGTGCACGGACTGCCGGGGACAGGGCCGCCTGGAGGGGCAGCAGACGCTCAACGTGCGGATCCCGCCCGGCGTGGACGACGGGACGCGTCTCCGGCTGTCCGGCGAGGGCGAGGCCGGAATCGCCGGTGGGCCGAACGGCGACCTCTACGTGGTGATCGCGATCCGGCCCCATCCCCTGTTCGAACGCGAGGGTCCGGACCTCCACTGCCAGGTGCCGGTCACGATGGTGCAGGCCGCGCTCGGCGCCGAGATCGACGTGCCGACGCTCGAGGGGAAGGTCAAGCTGAAGATTCCCGAGGGCACCCAGTCTGGAAAAGTGATGCGGCTGCGCGGGAAGGGGCTGCCGACGCTGCGCACGACGTCGCGCGGCGACCAGCTGATGCACATCTTCGTGGAGACGCCGTCGAAGTTGACCGCATCGCAGCGCGAGCTGCTCGAGCGGTTTGCCGAGGAGTCCGACACCAAGGTGTCGCCCGCGCACAAGGGCTTCCTCGACAAGCTGCGCGAGCTGTTCGATTGAGCGGCGCCGCGCGCAGGCTGTGGCTCGCCGCCGCGTTCGTCGCGGTCGTCGGCCTGGGCTGCGAGACGCTGTTCGCGCCGACGACCACGGAGGAGGAGCGCCAGGCCTACGCCGCGGCCCAGACCGCGCGCGCCGCGGACCCGGCCAAGGGGCGCGCTGCGCTCGAGAGCTTCCTCGCGCGCTATCCCGAGAGCCCGCTCGCCGCGGATGCCGCACTAGCGCTCGGCGATCTGGCGCGCAGTGCCGGGCGCGTCGACGAGGCGCGGCGACGCTATGCGGAAGCCGTGGAGCGCGGCGGAGCGGCGTCCGATCGCGCGCGCGTGCAGCTCGCGGCGATCGAGATCGAGCGCGGGGACACCGCTGCAGCTCGGCGCTGGCTCGACCGCGTGCGGCTCTCGCGGCTCGAGCGTGCCGATCTGCGCAACGCCTACCGCGCGTTCGCCGAGACCGCGGCGCGCCCGGCGGATCGCGTGCGCTGGCTGGCGCTGCTGCGCGGCGAGGTCACCGATCCGGCCGAGGCCGCGGCGATCGACGCCCAGACCGATCGCGTGCTGGGCGAGCTCCCGGTCTCCGAGCTCGAGCTCGCCGCGCGCCAGGTGGGCGACCACCCCACGGCGGCGCCGGTATACGTCGCGCTCGCGGAGCGCGCGCTGATCGACGGCGACACCGACCGCGCGCGCGACGCCGCGGAGAAGGCCCGCCGCCTGTCGACGGACCCGCGCTACGCCGCGAGGTTGGCCATGGTGGAGTCGCGGCTCGGCCGGCCCGGGGCCGTCCCGCCGCGCGAGACGGAGCGCCTGCTCACGTTCGGCGACGAGGCGGAGCGGCCGCTGCCGGACTTCTCGTCGGCGCGAGGTGTGTTAGGCGTGGTGCTGCCGCTCACCGGGCAGTTCGCCGGCTTCGGCGAGCAGGCGCTCCACGGGGTCCTGCTGGCGGCGGGCGTGTTTCCGGACGGCGCGGGGCGGCAGCCGGTCGTGCGCATCGCGGTGCGCGATTCGGGCAGCGATCCCGAGCGCGCCGCGGCGGCGGTGCGCGATCTCGCGGCGGATCCCGAGGTCGTGGCGATCATCGGGCCGCTCGTCTCCGCGACGTGCGAGGCGGCCGCGCGCGAGGCGGAGTCGCTGTCGGTTCCGCTGCTCGCGCTCACTGCGCGCGAAGACGTGACGAACCAGCGCAAGTGGGTGTTCCGGCTGCGCACGCGCCCGGTCGAGGAAGTCGAGCTCGTCGCGGAGCGGGCCGTCGCGCAGGGCGCCCGGCGCTTCGCCATCCTCTATCCCGACGACGCCTACGGCGTCGGCCTGCGCGGGCTGTTCTGGGACGCCGTCGAAGCGCGCGGCGGCAGCGTCGTGGCGGTGGCGTCTTTCGACCCGAAGGCCACCGACCTCGGCGCGCCGGTCAAGCGGCTGGTCGGCTATGCGCTGCTCGATGCCGAGGAGAAGTCGCTGCTCGCGACCCGCGACGGGATGCTCGAGCGCGCGCGCAAGCTGCCGCCCGCCGAGGCGCGCGAGCTGCGCGAGAAGGCGCGCTCCCTGACCACGCGCGACGGCCGGCCGATCCCGCCGATCGTCGACTTCGACGCGCTGTTCATCCCGGCCTCGCACGAGAGCGTGGTGCTGATCGCCCCGCAGCTCGCCTACCACGAGGCGACCGGCGCGCGGCTGCTCGGAGCGGAGGGGTGGTACGACCCGAAGCTCGTGCGGCTCGGGGGCCAGCCACTGGAGGGCGCGCTGTTCGCGTCCCATTTCTATCCCGACAGCCCGGTGCCCTACGTGCACGCGTTCCGCGAGCGGTTCGAGGCCACGTTCGGTGCGGTGCCCGACGCGTTCGCCGCCCAGGGCTACGACGCCGCGAGCCTCGCGCTCGTCCAGCTCGCGCGCGGAAGCGACGGCCGCGCCGGCGTGCGCGATGGGCTGCGAAAGATCAACTCGTATCCCGGCGTCTCCGGCGTGATCACGATCGCCGCGGACGGCAACGCGCACAAGCGCCCCTACCTGCTCGGCATCGAGCACGGCCGGGTGGTTCAATACACGGACTGACGCAAGGAGGCCGGCGAAGTCGGCCCCGCAAGTTCGCGCAGCGAGCCGAAGGCGAGCGAAGACCACCGGGTGAGCAGCGAGGCGGAGCCGAGCGAAGGCGGGAGCGCGAGCGATTAGCGAGCGCGAAGGCCCGGCAAGATGGCCTACAGTCGGGTTTTCGCGCCGACGAAACGTCGGGTATGGGCGAACGCCCGGCGAGCTTTGCGATTCCCGAGGAGCTCCCGATCCTGCCGCTGCGGGAGATGGTGGTGTTCCCGTACATGGTCCTGCCGCTGTTCGTGGCGCGCGACCGGTCGATCGCGGCGGTCGAGGACGCGCTCGCGGGCGACCGGCTCCTTCTCCTCACCGCGCAGCGCGACGGCGAGATCGAGGATCCGGGGCCCGACGATCTGTACCGCGTCGGCACGATCGTGACCGTGATGCGCGTGCTGCGCATGGCGGACGGTCGCGTGAAGGTGCTCGTGCAGGGGCTGGCGCGCGCGCGGATCGACTCGTTCGTGGAACAGGACAGCGCCACCTGGGCGCGCATCACGCGCATCGCCGACGACGGTGCGACAGAGTGGTGTGTCGAGGCGGAGGCGCTCGTGCGCGCGGTGCGCGCGCGGGTCGAGGAGCTGCTGCCGCTCAAGAATCTGCCGCCCGAGGTGCTCTCGGTGACGGTCAACGTGAACGAGCCGGGCCAGCTCGCCGACCTCGTGGCCTCGAACCTCAAGCTGCGCGTCGCCGAGGCGCAGGAGGTGCTCGAGACCGCCGACCCGCTCCAGCGCCTGCGCAAGGTCGACGCGCTGCTGCGCCGCGAACTCGACGTCACCACGGTGCAGGCGGAGATCCAGTCGCAGGCGCACGACGAGATGACGCGCAGCCAGCGCGAGCACTTCCTGCGCGAGCAGCTGCGCGCGATCCAGGCCGAGCTCGGCGAGGGCGACGGCCGCCTCGACGAGGCGGACGAGTACCGCACCAAGCTCGAAGAGGCCGGGCTGCCCGAGGAGGCGATGGCCGAGGCGAGCCGCCAGCTGCGCCGCCTCGAGCGCATGCACCCGGACGGGCCCGAGGCGCACGTGGTGCGCAGCTACCTCGACTGGATGGTCGAGCTGCCGTGGTCGGCCACCTCCGAGGACCGGCTCGAGCTCTCGGCGGCGAAGGCGATCCTCGACGAGGACCACGCGCACCTCACCGGCATCAAGGACCGCATCCTCGAGTTCCTGGGCGTGCGCAAGCTGCGTGGCGACTCGCGCGGGCCGATCCTGTGCTTCGTCGGTCCGCCCGGCGTCGGCAAGACCTCGCTCGGCCGCTCGATCGCGCGCGCGATGGGCCGCGAGTTCGTGCGCATCTCGCTGGGCGGCGTGCGCGACGAGGCGGAGATCCGCGGCCACCGGCGCACCTACGTCGGCGCGATGCCGGGCCGCATCCTCCAGGGCCTCAAGCAGGCCGGCACCAACAACCCGGTGTTCATGCTCGACGAGATCGACAAGCTCGGCGCCGACTACCGCGGCGATCCGTCCTCGTCGCTGCTCGAGGTGCTCGACCCCGAGCAGAACAGCCACTTCAGCGACCACTACCTGAACGTGCGTTTCGACCTCTCGCGCGTGCTGTTCGTGGCCACGGCGAATCTGCTCGACACGATCCCCGGGCCGCTGCGCGATCGGATGGAGGTGATCCGGATCGCCGGCTATACGCCCGAGGAGAAGGTCGAGATCGCGCGCTCCTACCTGATCCCGCACCAGCTGCGCGAGCACGGGCTCGCCGCCGAGCGACTGCGCTGGACGCGCGGCAGCGTGCTCGAGCTGATCACGGACTACACGCAGGAGGCGGGCGTGCGCGGTCTCGAGCGCCGCGTCGCCGCCGTGTGCCGCAAGATCGCGCGGCGCGCGGCCGAGGGCGACGATCGGCTCGTCACCGTGAACCGCAAGACGCTCGAGCGCCTGCTGGGTCCACCGCCCTACCTGCTGGACAAGCCGGAAGGGCCCGGCGAGGTGGGCGTCGCCAACGGGCTCGCGTGGACCGAGAGCGGCGGCGAGGTGCTCACGCTCGAATCGACGATGACGCCGGGCACCGGGCTCGTGCTCACTGGCCAGATCGGCGACGTGATGCGGGAGTCGGGGCACGCCGCGTTCACCTGGGCGCGCGGGCGCGGCGCCGAGCTGGGCTTCGACGCCGCGATGTTCGGCCGCCACGAGGTGCACGTGCACGTGCCCGCGGGCGCGATCCCGAAGGATGGACCTTCGGCCGGCATCGCGATCGCCACCGCCATCCTCTCGCTGGCCACCCGGATCTGCATCCGCAGCGATGTCGCGATGACGGGCGAGGTGACGCTGCGCGGGCGCGTGCTGCCGGTGGGCGGCGTGCGCGAGAAGGCGCTCGCGGCACTGCGCGCGGGGATCCGCCGCGTGATCCTGCCGCGCAAGAACCTCCAGGACCTGCGCGACATCCCGCGCGACCTGAAGAAGAAGATCACCTTCATCCCGGTCGATCACATGGACGAGGTGCTCGACGCCGCGCTCGATCGCCCGCCGGTGCCGCGCAGCCGCCGCACGGGCCGCGGCCATACGCCGCGCGCGATCGCGACGGCGAAGGGGCGGTGATCGCGCGGCGCCGGTAGCTTCGGCGGGCGTGGCCGGCCGAACCGAAGCGGTGTTGCGCGACCTCGGCGAGTTCGAGCTGATCGCGCGCATCGCGCGAGCCGCGCGCCGTGCTCCGCGCACCGGGATCGCGCTCGGGATCGGCGACGACGCCGCGCTGCTGCGCGCGCGGCGCGGCGAGACCTGGGTGGTATCGACGGATGCGCGCGTCGAGAACGTCCACTTCCGCTTTCGCACCGAGACGCCGCGCGCGATCGGCGAGACAGCGGTCGCCGCGGCGCTCTCGGACCTCGCCGCGATGGGCGCACGGCCGCGCGGGTTCACCTGCGCGATCGCCGCGCCGAGCGATCTGCCGCTCGCCGCGTTCGACGGCCTCGTGCGCGGTCTGCTCCAGGCGGCGCGGCGCTACGGCTGCCCGCTGGTGGGCGGAAATCTCACGCGCGCGCGCGAGACGTCGCTCGTCGCGACCGTGTTGGGCGGCGTCGCGCGCGGCCGCGCGCTGCGGCGCCGCGCGCGGGTCGGGGACCGGATCCTCGTGACGGGCGAGCTCGGCGCCGCCGCGCTCGCGCGCGCGCGCGCCGAACGCAGTGCCGTGCCGCTGCGCCGCGTTCCGGTGCCGCGGCTCGCACAGGGCCGCGCGCTGGCCCGGATCGCCGCGGTAAGCGGCTGCATCGATGTCTCCGATGGGCTCGCGGCGGACCTCGCCCATCTGCTCGGCCCGGGCCTGCGCTGCGCGGTCGATCCGGCGCAGATCCCGGTGCCGCGCGGCTTCGCGGCGGGCTGCCGTGCGCTCGGGCTCGACCCGGCCGCCACGGCGCTCGCGGGCGGCGACGACTACGAACTGCTCTTCGCGGTGCGCCCGGCCGGGCCGTCCGCCGCCGCGCTGTCGCGGCGGCTCGGCATGCGGGTCAGCGAGCTCGGCCGGGTCGAGCGCGGCCGCCCGGGACCGCGGGGCGGATTTGATCATTTCGCAAGGGGGCCGACGAAGTCGGCCGACGCGCAGCGAGGCGGAGCCGAGCGAAGGCCCGGCTAGGGGTGCCTGCGCCTAAGTTGCCGGTTCGCGGTGGGTTTTCGCGGGCGCGCGATCAAGGAGGCGGCCCCGCGCACCGATAGTCCTCTGCGTGAGAGTTGCACTCACGCACAAGTTCGTGGTGGGCGCGCTGATCGTCGGCGGCGCGGTCGTGGGGGTGCCCTCGCTGCTCACGCGCAGTGGTGTCGACGTGGCGCCATGGGTGGCCCCGTTCGTCGCGCTCGGCGCGGGGGGTGCGATCGGCTATTTCCTGTCGCGCTCGTTCGGCGAGACCTTCGAGGCGCTCTCCGCGGCGAGCGATCAGATCAGCCGCGGCGATCTGCGGCCGCTGCGCGACATCGACCAGCAGCCGCGCTTTCCCGACGAGACCTGGGACCTCGCGTGCGGCCTCCAGTGCATGGCGGCGAGCCTGCGCGAGCTGGTCGACGGCGTGAAGGCGACCGCGGCGCGCGTGGAGCGCTCGTCGCAGGACCTCACGCGCGGCGCCGAGGCGCTGTCGGGCGGGCACGAGGGCATCTCGACCGCGGTGGCGCGGCTCGCGAGCGACGTCGCCGAGCAGCAGCGCCGGCTCTCCGACACGACGCGGCTCGTGCAGGAGATCGCGTCGGCGATCGATCGCAACGCGGGCCGCGCGCGCGAGGCGTTCGGCTTCGCGGCCGAGGCCAACCAGAAGGCCGGCTCGGGCGTCGACGTGGCGCGGCTCGCGATCGCGAAGATGCGCACCGTGTTCGAGCGCGTGGAGCAGTCGGTGGCGCGCGTGTTCGATCTCGAGGCGAAGACGCGCCACGTCCATCAGATCACCGAGATCATCACGAGCGTCGCACACCGCACGAACCTGCTCTCACTGAACGCCTCGATCGAGGCCGCTCGCGCGGGCGAGGCGGGCCGCGGCTTCTCGGTCGTGGCCGACGAAATCCGCAAGCTCGCCGAGAGTGCGGGCCGCAGCGCGGAAGAGATCGCCAAGCTGATCCACGAGATCGAATCCGACACCAACGAGGTCGCGCAGGGCATGCGCGAGTCGAGCATCGTGGTGGGCGAGGGCCGCGAGGACATCGACACGGTCGCCGACTCGCTCGAGCAGATCCGCTCGGCGGTGGGCGAGGCGGCGCGGCGCGCCGAGGAGATCTTCGAGGGCGCCGACACACAGTCGATGGACGTGCGCCGCATGGTCGAGTCGATGCAGGAGATCAGCCGCGTCGCGTCGCGCAACGCGGAGGCGATCGACGGCGTCGCCGTCACCTCCCACGGCCAGCTCGACGCGATGAACCGCATGGTCGGCGGGAGCCAGTCGCTGACCGGCCTCGCCGAGGAGCTGCGCGAAGTGCTGCGGCGCTTCGACACGAGCGGGGGGAGCGCCGCGTGAGCAGCGAACCGCATCGCCTGCTGACCTTCGAGATCGGCGCGTCGCTGTTCGCGCTGCCGATCGAGGGCGTCCACGAGGTGGCCGAGAGGGCCGAGCTCGCGTGCATTCCGACGCTGCCGCGCGACGTCGCGGGCGTGATCAACTACCGCGGCGACGCGCTGCCCGTGGTGCGGCGCGAGCGCCTGCTCGAGCCCGGCGCGGGAGCGCTCCCGGCGCCCCAGCACGTGCTCGTGATCAGCGACCGGCCCAGCAGCCCGCCGTGTCTGGGGCTGCACGTCGACCGCGTGCTAGGTCTCGTCGACGGGGAGCCTGCACGCGGACGCGGCAGCGATCCGGTAGGCGAGCGCAGGCCGCTCGACGGCCGCATGGCTCAGATCGTGGATCCGGCGCGCCTGGTGGCGCGGGCTCGGAAGGTG
>DATFWW010000160.1:0-10679 GCA_035258825.1 Myxococcota bacterium | reverse complement strand
GACGGGACGGGCCGCCGCTGCACGCACGGGCGAGAACGGATCGACGACCCAGCCGAGTACGACCACCGAGACGAACGTCACACTCGCGAGCGTCGCGCGGCCGCGCTGGCTCAAGCGGCGGCGGCGACCGCGCTGATCGCGCAGCCAGCGCGGCTCGTCCGACGCCCAGTCGGGAGCCGGTGAGACCGGTGCAGCATTTCCTTCGGCGCCGGCCTCGGGCAGACGCCGTGTCGTTCCCCCGATCATGGGGCTCTCTTTCCTTCGTCTGTTGGTGGCGCGCCGTTTCGGGGGGTCCCGGCACGCGCGCTGCTACAGAGCCACGACTCCCTGGATCTCCGGAATCTCCTCGCGCAGACGGGTCTCGATCCCGTGCTTCAGCGTCGCGGTCGAGCTCGGGCATCCACTGCAGGACCCGTGCATGTAGAGCTCCACGATTCCGTCGCGGAAGCCCGCGAAGACGATGTCGCCGCCGTCCATTGCGACGGCGGGCCGGATCTCCTCCTCGAGGATTCGGACGATCCGCGCCACGACTTCACCCTGTTCCGCCTGCGCGGGCGCCTCGTACGCGGGTCCGAGCGCGGAACCGCCCTCGGCCAGGCAGCTCTTGATCGCGTCGACGATCGACTGGGCGATGTCCGTCCACTCGACCTCGGGTCGCTTGGTGACGGTGACGAAGTTCGACGCGAGGAACGCGCCGACCACGCCATCGACCTCGAACAGCCGCGCCGCGAGCGGGGAAACCTCGGGGCTCGGCGCGGACTCGAAGTGCGCGCTCGCCGCACCGTCCACCACCTGCCGCCCCAGTACCCACTTGATGCTGTTGGGATTCGGCGTGCGCTCCGCGTGCATGCGGAATCCGAGATCCATACGCGACTCCGGGGGTTCAATCAGATTAAATCGCCCGCGCGCGATCGCCAACACCGCGGCGGTGGCGCGGCTGTGCGAAGCGCGCGAGCCCGCAGCGCAGACGCTCGAACACGTCGTGCACGTCGGCGTGCAGCTCCTCCTCCCGAGTTGCGCGCGCGATACGCGCGAGCGGGAGCGGCCGGCCGAGCAGCCGCGCGATCGGCCCCGTCTCCGCGAGCAGGCGCTTCGCATCGAGCGCGCGCCATCCCGCGGTGTCGTCCGCACCCGGCAGCTCGCGCTCGAGCGCCGCCTCGAGACGGTGATCGCTCGCGGGCAGCGCCAGGGCGCGCCGGATCGCACCCGCGACCAGCAGATAGCTCTCGATGTGCCGGCGCCCCCACGTGAAGAACTCGAGCCCGTCCGCGCCTTCGAGCTCCGACGCAGCGTCTTCGTCGCGGTCGAGCACGCACAGGCCGCGCGACCCCGGTACGAGCGCGCGGAAGTGTTCGACCGCGCGCGCGGGGCGCCGCCCGCCCAGGATCACGGCGCCCTCGAGCAGGTCGGGAGCGCGCTCGGGCAGGAGGCGATGAGCCCAGGCGCGCAGGATGCTGCGGTCGCGCGGACCCTCCACGTAGAGGATGAACGAGCGGCGCTCCTCGGACCGGCGGTCCGGCTGGCGGGCGGGATCGGATGTCGGCACGGCGAGCTCCAGATCCAGGCGTGCAGCGGGAGGGCCACAGGGGAGCGGCGCCTCCATCATGACTCGCCGCACCGTCCGCGTCTACCACCAAGGCCGCTCAGGTTCTCCGCAGGCTTGCGAGCACCTCGACGTGCGGCGTGTGCGGGAAGAGGTCGAAGGCCTCGACGGCCTCGAGGGCGTATCCGCCTCCTGCGAGCGCGGCGAGGTCGCGCGCGAGCGTAGCCGGATCGCACGAGAGATAGGCGATCCGCGCGGGCTCGAGCGCGCACAGCCGCGCCGCGGCGCCACGCGGGAGGCCCGTGCGGGGCGGATCCAGCACCACCGCGTCGGGCCGGAACGCGCCCAACCGCCCATCGAGCGCGCGCTCGACGCGCTCGGTCGCGACCTCGACATTCGCGAGGCCCGCGCGCGCGAGGTTGTGGCGCAGGTCCTCGGCCGCGGCCGGGTCGGCCTCCACCGCGATCACGCGCTCGAACGCGCGCGCGAGCGGCAGCGTGAAGAACCCGCAGCCCGCGTGCAGCTCCAGCGCAAGCACGCCGCCGCCGGCCGCGCGCGTCACGGCATCGCGCAGCGCCGCGTGCAGTGCGGGATTGGCCTGGAAGAACACGCCCGCCGACACGCGCAGGCGGTCGCCGCCAACTGCGAGCTCGATCGGCGGCCCCGCGCCGCCGACCTCGTGCGCGCGCGCGCCGCCCGCGCCCGAGGCGATCTCCCATTCGCCGTTCCGCGCGGGCGGCGCGTCGGCGAGCGCGGAGAGCTGCGCTTCCGCGGGCGCGCACAGCACCGGGCAGCGGCGCACCGCGCACAACGCCCGGCTGTTGCGCCGGCGGTAGCCGACGCGCCCGTCCTCCACCGCCACCCGCGCGCGCGCGCGATAGGCGTAGGGCGCCGGCGAGGGGTGCATCGCGATCGGGCCCGGCGGTGCGAGCTTGCCGACGCGGCGCAGCGCGTCCTCGGCGATCCGGCCCTTCGCCTCGCACTGCGCCGCATAATCCACGTGCTGCCAGCCACAGCCGCCGCACTCGCCAAAGACGGCACAGTGCGGCGCGACGCGCGCGTCCGACGCCGCAGTGACCTCCTCGAGCTCGGCGCGCGCATAGCGCGGGTGCAGCTCTGCGATCCGCGCCCGCACGACGTCGCCCGGCGCGGTGAAAGGCACGAACACGACGCGCCCCTCCGCGGTGCGACCCACGCCGTCGCCGCCCGCGGCGAGCCCGTCGATGCGCAGCTCCACGAGGTCGCCGAGGGAATCGCCCATTGCCTGATGGTCCCGATAGTTGAAAGCGGGCGACAGCCGGCGGCCGTTGCCCGCTACCGCTCCTCGATCGCCTTCTTCATCTTCTCGAGCGCCTCGTCGGCCTTGCGGCCCGCGCGCTCGAGCGCGCCCTCCTCGCCCGTGAGATCGCGAACCTGGTCTCCGACCTCGCGCGCGGCGTCGTCGATCGCGCGGCCCGCGCGCTCGGCGGGACCCTCTTCGCGGCACCCGCCTCCGGCGAGCACGAGCACGGCGGCGACTACCGCGCAGCGAATTCGCTTCATGTCGTTTCATCCTCCCGTGGCGCGGTCGCGATCACCACGCCCGGGAGCGTTCCCTCCGCGCGCCACGCGTCGAGGATACGGAAGAACCGGGGCGATCCGCCGCCGTAGCAGCCTTTCCATGGGCGTCTCCCCGACCCGGCGCCGATTCGAACTATCTCCCGCGGAAGCTTCCCGCACGGCGCTCGCGCCGGCCGCACCACGGGCAAAACCGGAAATAGGCGTGCGAGGTGGGCCAGCGGCAGCGCGGGCAGCGGTCGGGGAGGTCGTCGTGGGACCACACGCGCTTCACCTTGCGCTTGCACAGCGGGCAGTAGCGCATGAACGGGCGCAGCTGACCGCCGCAGCCGCGCCGGCTGCACACGCGCACCGCCTTCGGGTCGTTGGGCGGGCGCCGGCCGTTGCCCTCGAACCTGCCGGCATAACACCACGGGCACGCCTTCCACTCCGGGCGCACGCCCTTCTCGCAGTCGGGGCACACGAGCGAGGAGCCGGTCAGGTGCGTGAACGAGTTGCCCGCACTCCCGCACCACGGGCAGTGCGCCATCGGCTCGGCGATCGGGCCGTCGCAGCGGTGACAGCGGAATCGCAGCTCGAGCCCGCGCCCGTGTGCGCGCCGGAACGCCTCGGCCGACACCGCGAGCGGCGAGGGCTCCGGCTCGCGCGGCTTGCGCCGGCGGCGCGGGGCGGTCTGGGCGTGGGCGTCCACCTCGGCGAACGCGCGCTCGAGCGCGTCGGTGAACAGCTTCGCATCCGCGAAGCGCTTGCCCGGGTCGAACTGTGCCGCCTTGCGCAGCACCGGACGCACCGGCTCGGGGACCTTGGCGAGGAAGATGCGGTGGCGCTCGGGCGGCCACTCGAACGGCCACGTGGGCAGGAACCCGGTGAGCACCTCGTAGGCGATCAGCCCGAGCGAGAACACGTCCGACGAGAAGCGCGCGCGCCCGTAGGCCTGTTCGGGTGCGATGTAGCCGAACGTGCCCGCCTCGGTGTAGGCGCGCGTGGCGGGCGCGGCGAAGCGCGAGGCGCCGAAGTCGCCGAGCGCGGCGCGGCCGTCCGCGAAGATCATGATGTTCTCGGGCTTCACGTCGCGGTGCAGCACGCGCAGGCCGTGCGCGTGGGCGAGCCCCTGCGCCACTTCGCGGATCACGCGCAGCGCGGTCTTCGCCGAGCGCCGCGCGAGCCGGTACTCGGCGAGGTTCGACTGGGCGAGGTCGGTGGCGATCGTAAAGTGGCCGTCCACCCAGTCGGCGTTGCGCACCGCGACGATGTTCGGGTGGCGCAGCCGCGTGGCGATGCGCGCCTCCTGCTCGATCGCGGCGCGTCCCCACTCCGCCACCGCGGCGGGGTGCGCGACCTTGAGCGCCACGTTCACGCCCTCGACGAGATCGCGCGCCTTCCACACGTCGGCGAACGACCCCTGCCCGAGGCGGCGGTCGAGCCGGTATTTGCCGAGCTTGCTGCCCTTGCGGAGGACGGTGGCCAACGAGGTCTCGGAGGATTCTCGAATCTCGAAGCGAAGCGCGCACCGTACCGTCCTCGGCGAGCGGGCGCACGAGCGTCCCGCACTGCCGTGGCGCTAGCGGAGGACTCGGCGCCGCGCGGTGAGCACGAGCCGACCCAGCGAGAACCGCGACGCCGTTCCGGGCTCGGGGACGACGGGCGGCGACGCGGAAGCCGAGCCAGTCATCCTCGATCTGGTCGGAGATACCGGCGCCGCGCGGAACTCCGACACCATGTATCCGTAGCCCTGATCGAAGCTACCGCCGCGGGCGATGCGCTCGGAATAGCCGACCTTCGTCTCGGTCCACTCCCGGGCATTGCCCGTCTTGGTCGAAGGTGCCGTTCGGGCTCGGCGATCGGGATGCCGACGGGCACGAGATCTTTCGGCGGGCCCGAGTAGTCCTCGCAGCTCGCGGAATCGGGTGCGCTGGTAAGCCGCCATCCGGGCAGGGCGAGCGCGCGCTGTTCGACCCGGGAGCGCATCGGATGAGCCTCCACGACTGCAGCAGGCGCATTCTACGCTAGTCCGATGGGGGTTTAGACAAATCTCGATTAGGCAATTCCAGCTCCCGCAACAGCTCGGCGGCCTGCTTCGCAATCCGACCTCCATGGGGATCCGCTGCGAGCGGCTGAAGCAGAGCCCGCGCTTCGGCCGCGCGATCGGCATCTGCATGGAGCCGGCCGAGCTCGAGGTCGAGCTCTGCGCTCCAGCCCAGGCTGCGCGCGCGCGCGAGCGCGCACCCGAGCCCGTACCAGGCCGCTGCGGAGTGCTCGTCGAGCGCGATCGCGCGCTCGAAGCGCGCGCGAGCCTCGTCCGCGGCGCCGGACGCAAGCGCCGCTTCGCCGGCATCGCGCTGCACCCTCGCATCGCCCGGCGCCTGCCCGAGCGCGTCGGCGAGCCGCGCCTCGGCTTTCTCCCGATCTCCGGCGAGGGCGTGCGCCCGGGCGAGCGCGGATCGCGTCCGCGCGTTCGACGGGTCGCGATCGGCCGCGATCTCGAGGATTCCGCGCGCGAGATCGACGGCTTCGTTCTCGGGCTCGTCGGCCAGCGCCAGCGCGAGCGCACCGAGCGCGGCGGCCACCTCGCCGTCCCGCAACGGCGCGGCCGGGGGGGCTTCGGCACCGCGACCTGGCGCGGGTCGAGCACCATCTCGGCCGCGACGCCGTGCGCGAGGAAGCCGACGTGGCGCTCGAGCTCCTCCGTCAGGCGATCGAACGACCGCCCGAACGCCACCGCGCGCGCGTCGTCGAGCGGAGTCCCGCGCGCGAGCTCCTGCTCGAAACGGGATAGCTCGCTGCGACCCTTCGGCGATTCCATCGAATAATGCGACAGCGCCCATGCCGTCGCGTAGAAGTCATGGACCGCCTCTCCGCGCAGCGTCTCGTCCCGGTCGCCGCCGAACAAGCGATCGAGCGGCATCGGGTGACGGCGGTTCACCAGCCAGACGAGCCGGTTGGCCGGCACCACGCCGACCACGAGTGCGCCGTCGCGAAACGCAACGGTGCTGAAGTAGTCGGCGATTCCCTCGCTGTACCAGCGCGGCAGGGCAGCACCGCGCTCCGGGAGCTGTGCAGCAGGAGGTGTGTGTACTCGTGGAAGAGCACAATCCGCGTCCCGGTGGGATTGGGCTTGAGCCATGCGCAGACGAACGATCCGTCGAAGTTGGTCAGCGCGAATCCGTCGACGCCGCCGCCCAACTTCATGCGATGGCCGAGATCGGCATCGCGGATCAGGACGATCGTCGCAGGGCCGGTCGGAGCGATCCGGTGCCCGAGCAGGAACGAGAATGCGGCGTCGAAGCCCGCCAGCTCCTGGGCGAGCGCGTCGACCTCCGACGCGCTGGCCTGGGCAACGATCCGAACCCCACTCGCGTCGACGGCCCGCCAGCCGTCTAGGGAGGCGGGTTTCACTCGCATGCCCGCACAGCCGATCCCACATAGCGCAGCGAATGCGAGTGCCGCGACGCGCGGATCGCCGCGGTCAATCCTCATGGGGCTTCGGCAGATACGGATCGAACGCGATCGGGATGCCCTCGCGCAGCGAGTCGGTGTCGACGACCGGGTTCCGCATGCGCAGGGACCAGCTGCGAGCCTTGGCCGAGATGTCGGCGTCCTGCACGAACCCGATCCCGCCGCGGCCTTCGAAGATCCGCGCTCCGTCCTGGAAAGGACCAGCACGTGCACCGACGTGACCAGCATGTCGCCCGAGATGCCTCCCGCTGCGATCCCCTCGGCCAGCGTGCTCCGGCCGCGGCCCGTGGGCCGCTTGGGCGCGTTCACGACCCGTACCCGCCGCTGCACGCCGTCCCACGAGCCGCTGTTGTCGAGCACCCGCGTGTTGTGGAGCAGGATCGACGGGATCAGGATCGCATCGAATTCGTAGTGCTTGGCGAGGTCCTGGGCGAAGATCGCGGGCGCCTTCTCGATCTGGCCCTGCGCTTTGGCCGCTTCGACTGCCTCGCTCCACCGCTGCCGGGACTCGTAGAGGTCGAGCCACTGCGCTTCGCGATCGTGGAAGTGCAGGTATGCGTCGATCTGCTCGTGCAGCGTCAAGGTGCCGCTCTGCAGCTCTGCGGGCAGCGCGATCACAGTATTGGGCGCACAGGCGATGAACCGCTTGACCCCCGGCGCTCCAGCGTTGCCGGGTTCCAGCACGTTCGGAGGATCCGAGGTGCAGCCGGACAGCCATCCGGCGAGCGCCAAGAGTGTCACTCAAACGCCACAAACTAGCAGTCTATCGTTCGCATCTCGAATCGATTCTGCGCGGCGCATGGCTGTGCATTCGACCACAAACCGGGGCGCTCGGTCAACGGCCGACTAGCTGCGCGCGTCGCGGTGCGCGTAGTAGGCGCGCCGGGCGGGGATCGACCAGAAGCGGTCGTCGGGAAGATCGAACGGGCGCTCGCGGGCCAGGTCGGGAATCCACGCGGTCAGCGCACCCGCGCGCCCGCGGCCGTGGTGCACGCAGCCCGTGTCGAGCCCGCGCAGCCAGGGCGCGACGTGCAGGCCCTGCATCGCCCAGTGTCCGTACACGATCCCGTAGTCGTGCCCCTGTTCGGCCCAGGCCTCGTGCCAGGGGCGCTGGCGGCCGATCGGCTCCTCCGCCGACCACGCGCCGTTCGGACCGACGCAGCGCGCGCGCGTCAGGCGGCCCAGCACGTCCTCGCGCGGATCCGGGTCCTCGCGCAGGAACCGGCGCAGCTCGGGGATCGGCGCGCGCATGCGCTCCTGCGCCTCGTGCGCTGCGCGCTCGAGCTCGGCCAGCGACCACGAGGGATCGACGCTCGCGTGCACCATCGCGAAGCGCTGCCGACCGAGCTGACCGGTGCAGACGAGCTGGCGACTGCGCAGCCACTCCATCCACTCGTCGGCGTCGGGCGCGTCGAGCACGTCCTGGAACGAGTCGAACTCCGAGACCTCGCGCAGCCCGAGCCAGCAGCGCAGCAGCGAGATCTCGTGGTTGCCGAGCACGACGCGCGCGCGGCCGCGCTCCTCGAGGTCGCGCACGCGCGCGAGCGGGCGGCGGTTCTCGGGGCCGCGGTTGACGAGGTCCCCCACGCTCCAGAGCTCGAACTCGCTGCCGAACTGCGCCTCGGCGCGCGCGAGCAGCTCCGCGAACTCCTCGTCGCACCCCTGGACGTCTCCCACGAAGATCGGCTGCACCACATCGGTGTGACGGAACTCGCGTTGCCTCGCAACCCGACCGGGTCCGGCCCCCCAGGGTGGCGCGGGTACGCCGCGGCTATCATGGCGGCGGAGTGGCTAGGGGGCCGATTGAGCCGGTTCATCGTCTGCGACGGGCTCCGCTCAGCTCGGTTGTGGAGCCGGATCGGAGCCGACGAGAACGAGGTCCTGTCCTGGGTCCCGCGCGCCGAGGAATCGGCGCGGTCGCGCACGAAGGGCTTCAACGTGCTGCCGGGCGGGCTGTCTGCCGAGTCGATCGCCAAGCTCGGCGCGACCGCGGAGGACGAGTTCGCGTTCGTCACCGAGGACGCCGCGTTCGCGCACGCGGCGGTCGAGATCGTCTCGGACACCGTGCCGCAGGCGCCCGTGCTCCTGCTCTCGGACGAGGTCGAGACGAGCGCGCTGCCGCCGCACCCGTGCCTGCGCGAGACCGGGCTGCGCTCGCTGATCCGCGACGACGTGGACGACGAGTTCGCGATGCTCGGCAACCTGCGGCGCGTGGTGGCGGTGCGGTCGCTGCTCGACCGGCGCGAAAAGGTCGGCATCCTGCTCCAGCCCGACCCCGACCCCGATGGCATCGCGGGCGGCTACGCGCTGCGCGCGGTGCTCGGACGGCGCCGCCCGACCGCGCCGCTGATCTCGTTCGGCGAGGTGAAGCGGCCCGAGAACATCGCGATGGTGCGCGCGCTAGGCGTGGAGATCCGCACCGTGACGCCCGAGGAGCTCGGCGAGTTCGACGCGCTCGCGCTCGTCGACGTGCAGCCGCCCGTGTTCGGCGAGACCCCGCCCGCGCGCGTGATGTCGGTGGACGCCGTGATCGACCACCACCCCGAGCGCCCCGGCTATGACGCGGTGATCCGCGACATCCGCCCGAGCTACGGCGCGACCTCGACGATCCTCACCGAATACGTGCGCGCGACCGAGATGGAGGTGCGGCCGCGGCTCGCCACGGCTCTGCTCTACGGGATCAAGAGCGACACGCAGCTGCTCGGCCGCGAGACGAGCTCGCACGACATCTCGGCGTTCTCGTACCTGCACGCGCTGCACAGCCCGGCGCTGCTGCGCCGGATCGAGCGCCCCGCGCTGTCCACCGACGCGCTGCGCGCGCTCGGCAAGGCGCTCGCGAAGACCGAGGTGCGCGACGACCTGCACGTGCTCGTGCTCGGCCGCGTGCGCGAGGACGTGATCCCTCAGGTCGCCGACCTCGGCCTCCAGGCGGAGGGTGCGGAGTGGGCGATCGCAGCGGGGATCGTCGGCACCGACCTCGTGTTCTCGGTGCGCAACGTCGGCTATGTGCGCGCTGCGGGCGAGGTGGTGCGCGCAGTGGTGGAGGGGCTCGGCATCGGCGGCGGGCACCGGTCGATGGCGAAGGGGATCATCCCGCTCGCCGCGTTCCGCAAGACCTACGGCAGCGCGACGCTCGCGCGTATCCGCGAAGTGCTCCACGACGCGTTCGTGGCGGCGATCGAGCGGGAGAGCTAGCCCGCTGACCGCTCGGCTTCGCCTCGCTGTTCGTCGGCCGACTCTCGAGTCGGCCTCCTAGCTGGCGCCGGAGGAGTCGGACCCGGTATCGGCTAGGTTCTCTCGCGATGGCGCAGCCGATCGTGATCACGGACATGACCCGCACGCCCGATTACCAGGGCACGGAGCTCGGTACGACGCAGTGGGTCGCGATCGCGCAGGACCGCATCGAGCGCTTCGGCCACGCGACGGGGGATACGCGCTGGATCCACCTCGACCCTGAGCGCGCGGCGCGCGAGTCGCCGTGGAAGAGCACGATCGCGGACGGCTACCTGCTGCTCTCGCTGGTGCCGGGACTCCTGTCGCAGCTGATCGAATTGGTCGGGTGGTCGACCGCGATCAACACCGGCGTCGACCGGTGCGAGTTCCCCGGCATCGTCGCGGCCGGTTCGCGCGTGCGGATGGGAGCGCGCCTCGCGCGCGCGCGCGTGCTGGCGGGCGAAGGCTGCCGCATCGGTTTCGACATCTGGTTCGAGGTGGAGGGCAGCCCGACGCCCGCGTGCCGCGCGCGCGTGAACTACGCATACTTTCCGTGATGCGCATCGCGCTCGCCCAGCTCAATCCGACCGTCGGGGATCTCGCCGGCAACCGCCGCCTCGTCGAGGAGGCGGCGGCCAAAGCCGCGAGCGAACGCGCCGACCTCTTGATCGCGCCCGAGATGGTGCTCACTGGCTATCCGCCGATGGACCTGCTCGAGCGCGACGGCTTCGTGGGCGACCAGCTGCGCGAGCTCGATGCGCTGGCGGCGGCGTCGCGTCAGGTGCCGATCGCGCTCGGCGCGGTGCTGCCCGTGGCGGGCGACCGGCGCGGCGCGTTCCACAACTCGTGCGTGCTGCTTGCCGGTGGGCGGCAGGTGGCGGCGCGCGCGAAGACCCACCTGCCGACCTAC
>DATFWW010000159.1:0-5445 GCA_035258825.1 Myxococcota bacterium | reverse complement strand
TGCCTCGGCCTGCGCGAGAGCATCGGGCGGAAAGGCGACGGGCAGCTGGTGGCGCCACACGATCGCGGCGAAGTCCGCGTCGGGATCGCCGGGGCGGCCGAGGCGCTCTACCACGCGCGCCCAGGGCGGGCCCTCGCGCTGCGCACGGCGCCGCGATCCGCGCTCGACCGGAACCGCGCGCACCACCTCACCCACCGCCGCGCCGCGCGCGTCGCCGCGCGAGACGCGGATCCACCAGTCGCCCTCGTCGCGATAGGGCGAGATTCCGAGCAGCTTGCCGTGTCCGTGCAGGATGCCGACCCAGTGATCACGCTCCCCGTCGACTACCTGCAGCAGCTCGGCACGGCCACCCGCGAGCGGCGCGATCAGCACGCGATCGCCCGGCTTCGCGCCCGCCGCGTCTTCCAAGCGATACTCGCGGCCGTGTTCGTCGCGCGCTCGTCGGGTCTCGACGAGCTCCGCGTCGAGCAGCCCGTCCGCCCGCGGCAGGCGCCAGACGCCGTCCACGCGCTCGATGCGCCCCGCGTCTTGGAGCTGTCGCAGGATCCGGCGCAGCGCGCGCAGCTCGTGCCGCCCGGCGCCGAGCCGGCGCAACAGCCGCGCTGCGGTCTGTCCGCGGCGTCCACCGCCTGCGAGCGCGCCAACCACGCGCTCGGCATCGAGGCCCGCTGCGCGCGGCGCTCGCGCGCGGCGCTTCACCGGCCGACGCGGGCGCCCCATCTCCGCAATGTACGCGACGCGGAGTCGATTGACGCCCGCAGACGCTCCTCCTAGTCTCCGGCCGCGGATCGCCCGGGTGGCGGAATTGGCAGACGCGCCAGGCTCAGGACTTGGTGGCCGCAAGGCCGTGCTGGTTCGACTCCAGTCCCGGGCACCATCGATCGACAGCACGGCCGCGCAGCGCGGAGCCGCGCGAAGCGGGCGCCCGCAAGACAGGCCGTGCTGGTTCGACTCCAGTCCCGGGCACCAATCCACTTTGTGCGTCCGCACCAGCGCCACACGGGCGCGCAGCCGCCGCGCATCCCGTGCGCAGCGGTGCGGGCTGGAGGTGATCCGTCGGCCGGCCGATAAGTCCCTCCAATGTCCTTCCTGCGGCGATCGAAGCCCTACGATCGCAACCGAGTGCTCGCCGAGGCCGGCCGTGCGCGCGCGAAGGGGAAGACCAAGAAGGCGGTTGCGTTGCTCGAGACCGTGCTGCAGCGCGAGCCCTCGAACGCCGAGCTGCACCGGCGCATCGCGCCGATGCTGGCGGCAGTCCGACGTCTGCCCGATGCGTGGACGAGCTACCACCTCGCCGTAAGCAGCCTGATGCGCGCGGGCTTCGTCGACCAGGCCGTGGGCGTGCTGCGCGAGGCCGCCGGCCACCTCGGTCGCGAGCGCGCGGTCTGGGAGGAGCTCGCCGACGCCGAGCAGGAGCGCGGCCGACCGATCGACGCGCACAAGGCGCTGCTCGAGGGCCGCCAGCGCTTCCGCTCGCGGCGCGACCGCCCCGAGGCGATCAAGCTGCTGCTGCGCGCGCGAAGGCTCGCGCCGACCCATTTCGAGACGAACTTCGACCTCGCGGGCCTGCTCCGGTGCACGGGCGCGCGCGAACCGGCCGCGCGGATCCTCGCCGAGCTCGCGGCGCGAGCCTGCGGCCGCGAGCTGCGCCGGACCCGGCTCCGGCAGCTCGCCCACGGCCCAACCCCGGGCACCCTCTGGCGTTTCGTCCGGTCACTGGCCGGCGGGCGTTGATCCCGGTCGGGCCGCCGGATGTCCTTGACCGGCCCCGCCGCGGCCCTAGCGTTGCCATTCGACCCTTCGACGGGAGGAGAAGTGCCGGACGAACGCGACGATCGCGGAAACGGGTCCGAAGAGTCCGCTCTGCGCGAGGTCCTCGCAGCCGGTCACGAGGCGATCGAGGTTCCCTCCCGGCTTCCGCTGCTGCCGGTGCGCGACGTGGTGCTCTACCCGGGGGTCACCGTGCCGCTCGCGATCGGGCGGCCGCGCTCGCTCGCGGCGCTCGAAGACGCGGTCGACGGCTTCCTGATCGTCGCCACCCAGCGCGACGCGGCCACCGAGAACCCCTCGCTCGAAGAGCTGCACCCGGTCGGCTGCATCGTGCGCGTCGTGCGAGTGATCGACGCGAAGCGCGAGGGCAAGCAGGCGATCGTGGTCGGCGTGGCGCGCACGCGGATCTTGCCGCCGCCGCCCGGTGACACCTCGAACCGGCTGCCGATCGATCCGCTCGACGAACGCGAGGCGGAATCCCCCGAGCGCGACGCCGTGTGGCAGCGCGTGGTGTCGCTCGCGCACCGCGTGATCGATCTGCACGACGACTATCCCGACGAGTGGAAGAACTTCGTGCAGGGGATCCCCACGCCGGGCCTGCTCGCCGACCTGATCGCCTCGACGCTGCCGCTGCCGCCCGAGGAGCGCATCGCGCTGCTCGAGGAGGCGAAGCCGTCGAAGCGGCTCGCGCGCGTCGCCGAGCACCTCGAGCGGGAAGTCACGATCGCCGAGACGCAGCGCGCGCTGTCCTCCCAGAGCGGCGAGGAGCAGATGGACCCCGCGCGGCGCGAGCGCCTGCTGCGCCGGCGTCTGCGCGACATCGAGGACGAGCTCGGCGAAGGCGATCCGGGCGTTCGCGAAGTGGAGGAGCTGCGCGAGAAGATCGAGGCCGCGAAGCTGCCCGATGTCGCGCGCGCGCAGGCCGATCGCGAACTGCAGCGCCTCTCCGCGCTGCCGCAGCACGCTCCCGACCGCCACCTGATCCGCACCTACGTCGAGTGGCTCGCCGACCTCCCCTGGTCGGTCGAGACGGAAGACAAGCTCGACCTCGCCGCAGCGCGCGTCGTGCTCGACGAGGACCACCACGGCCTCGCCAAGGTGAAGGACCGCATCCTCGAGTTCCTCGCCGTGCGCAAGCTCGCGCCGGCCGCGAAGAGCCCGATCCTCTGCTTCGTCGGGCCGCCCGGCGTCGGCAAGACTTCGCTCGGCCGCTCGATCGCGCGCGCGATGGGGCGCGAGTTCGTGCGCGCGTCGCTCGGCGGCGTGCGCGACGAGGCCGAGATCCGCGGACACCGCCGCACCTACGTCGGCGCGATGCCGGGGCGGATCCTCCAGAGCCTGCGGCGCGCCGGGTCGCGCAATCCGGTGTTCCTGCTCGACGAGATCGACAAGCTCGGCGCCGACTTCCGCGGCGATCCCTCGTCCGCGCTGCTCGAGGTGCTCGACCCCGAGCAGAACGACACGTTCAGCGACCACTACCTCGAGGTCGCGTTCGATTTGTCGAAGGTGATGTTCATCGCCACCGCGAATACGCTCGCGACGATTCCGCCCGCACTGCTCGACCGCATGGAGGTGATCGAGCTGCCCGGATACACGGAGCGCGACAAGCTCTCGATCGCGCGGCAGCACCTCGTGCCGAAGCAGCTCGAGAGCCACGGGATCGCCGCATCCGATGTCGATCTCACCGACGAGGCGCTCGACAAGCTCGTGCGCGAGTACACGCGCGAGGCCGGCGTGCGGAATCTCGACCGCAGCATCGCGAGCCTCGTGCGCAAGGTCGCCCGCCGCGTCGCGGCGCAGCGCAGCGCGAACGCCGCGCCCGCACCGATCCGGATCGACGCGGCGTTCGTCGAGGAGGCGCTCGGCGCACCGCCGCACCTCCCGGAGACGGCCGAGCGCACCACGCAGCCGGGCGTAGCGGTCGGGCTCGCCTACACGAGCCACGGTGGCGACATCCTGTTCATCGAGGCGACGGTGCTCCCGGGCGGCGAAGGCGTGCGCCTGCGCATCACCGGCCAGCTCGGCGAGGTGATGCGCGAGTCGGCGGAGGCCGCGCTCTCCTGGGTGCGCGCGAATCAGGCCGCACTCGGCCTCGATCCGAAGCTGCTCGCGGGCTGCGAGATCCACCTGCACGTTCCGGCGGGCGCGGTGCCGAAGGACGGGCCCTCGGCCGGCGTCACGATGGCGGCCGCGCTCGTGTCGGCGCTCTCGAAGCGGCGCGCGCACGGCGAGGTGGCGATGACCGGCGAGATCTCGCTGCGCGGCCGCGTGCTGCCCGTGGGCGGAATCAAGGACAAGGTGCTCGCCGCGTCGCGCGCGGGCATCCGCACGGTGCTGCTGCCGAAGCGCAACGAGAAGGACCTCGTCGACATTCCGGACGACGTGCGAGAAGCACTCGACCTGCGGCTCGTGGAAAGCCTCGATCAGGTGCTCGCGAACGCGCTCGAGCCCGCGCCGCACGCGAGCCCGTGACCCGGGTATCCGGTCCGTGATTTCCGGTATCGGGACCCGTGTCTCTCGGTAGAGACCGATCTCAATCGGAGCCGACGCGGTCGCCGCCCGAATAGGTATCGCGATCGCCATCACGTCGGATCCCGCGCGCGCGATTTCCTCTTGGCGACGGTTCTGTGTCGGCGCGTGCAGGAGTCGATTGCGCGATGGCTGGCACGATGCACCCCTAGCCGGTGGGGGGGTAATTCGCTACTCGAACTAAAGCCCGTCCTCTCGCGTGCTCCGATTCGATAGTTGCGCATGCCGCAAGTGGGAAGCCCGACTGATGCCGGTCACACACTGCTTGTTGCGCCTGCTGATGGAAGGCCCGACCCACGGCTATCACCTGCGGCGCAATCTCACCGCGCTGCGCGATTTCTATCCGCTCAGCAACATCAACGTATATCCGGTGCTGAAGGACCTCGAGGGGGGCGGCCTCGTCTGCTCGCGCAGTGAGCTCGTGGACTCGCGCGTCCGCAAGATCTACGAGATCACCGCGGAGGGAGTGGCCGAGTTCGAGCGGTGGATGGAGATCGCTCCCGAGGGGCCAGCCTCCTCCGTGACCGATCTGGTCGCGCTCAAGCTCGTCCTCGCGCCGAGCCGCGAAGGCGCGGGCCTCACCTGGTTGCCGCGAAGTCTCACCGACCTCGACGACGAGATCCTGCGATGGCGGAAGTACGCGCAGGACCAGCGCAAGACGATGACGCGTCTGGCGCTGCTCACGGCCGAGTACCGGATCAGCGCGCTGGAACTCCGCCGCGGCTATCTCGACGAGGCGATGCGGATTTCGCGCGACGCCGGGAACGGGAGCACGCCTCACGCCCGGCGCGTCCTCGTCGCCGACGATTCCTCCGCGTCGCGCGCCCTGGCCAAACACCTGCTCTCGGCCGCCGGATACGAAGTGGAGCTGGCCGAGAACGGTGCGCAGGCGTGGGAGCTGCTACAGGAGCACGTCTTCGACGCGCTCGTCTCGGATGCGCTGATGCCGGAGGTCGACGGCTTCGAGCTGGTGCGGAGAGTGCGCGACAGCGCCGACCTCGCCGAGCTGCCCGTGGTGCTGAACACTGTCCTCGACGAGGGGAAGGAACGCGAGGCCGCACTCGCAGCCGGCGCGAACGACTTCGTGTGCAAGTCCAACGAACATTCGGGCCGCCAGCTCGTCGACGTCGTCGACCGCCTGACGGA
>DATFWW010000158.1:0-9570 GCA_035258825.1 Myxococcota bacterium | reverse complement strand
TCTCGTCGGGGGAATCCTCGAAGCCGCACGCCTTCTGCAGCGCGGTTCCGCCGCCGAGATAGAGCACGCCGCCGCTCATCGCCGAGGTGCCGCCGCCGCCGCTCGCGCGCTCGAGCACGAGCGTCTGCGCGCCGGCTGCGGAGGATTCGAGCGCGGCCGCCGCACCCGCCGCACCGAGGCCGACCACGAGCACGTCGACCTCGTCGTCCCAGTGCGCGACGTCGGTGGCGCGAACGATGCGGCTCGTCATGCGCAGCGGAAGCTAGCGCGCCGTATCCTCGCGCCGCTGTGGTGGAGGCGATCGAATCCGGAATGTCCGAGCCGCGGCGGATCCGCGTGCTCGCGCTCGGCCTCGCGCTCGATGAGCCCGAGGCGGTGCTGCGCGACCGCGCCGCCGCCGTGCTCGGCGTGGCGAGCGAGGAGATCCGCGCGCTGCGCGTGGCGCGGCGCGCGCTCGACGGGCGCCACCGCTCCGACCCGCGCTACGTGGTGCACGTGGATCTCGCGATCGATCCCACTGCGCGCAGCCGCGGGCTCGCCCGCGCGCTCGCGGCCGGCCGCGCGCGCGAGCTGCCGCCGGCCGCGCGCTTCGAGCTCGACTCGTTCGAGCGCAGCTGGCGCGGGCGCAGAGCGGTGGTCGTGGGCGCCGGGCCGGCGGGACTGTTCGCCGCGCTCGTGCTCGCTCGGCACGGCGTGAGCGTGGATCTGATCGACCGCGGGCCCGGTCTGCGCGAGCGCGGCCGCGCGGTGGCTCGCTTCCTGCGCACGCGCGAGATCGATCCCGAGCGCAACCTGCTCTTCGGCGAGGGCGGAGCCGGCACCTACTCCGACGGCAAGCTCTACACCCGCACCGAACACGCGCTCGAAGAACCGATCCTCGCCGCGCTCGTGGCGTGCGGCGCCCCCGAGGCGATCGCGTGGGACGCGCGCGCCCACATCGGCACCGACCGCCTGCACCGCGTCCTGCCGCGGCTGCGCGCGGAGCTCGAGTCGTCGGGCGTGCGCTTCCATTTCGGCACGCGGCTCGAGTCGCTGATCGCGGGCGACGCGCCGCCGCGCAGAATTCGCGCCGTGCGCACTTCCGCGGGCGAGCTGCGCGCCGATGCCGTGATCCTCGCGCCCGGCCACAGCGCGCGCGACACGCTGCGCGCGCTCGCGTCGCAGGGCGTGGTCGCGCGCGCGAAGCCGTTCCAGCTCGGCGTGCGCGTCGAACATCCGCAGGAGCTCGTCGATCGCGGCCGGTACGGCGGCGATCCTCCCGCGGTGGCGGCCCGCCTCGGCCCGTCCTACTACGCGCTCGTCGCGCGCGGCGCGCCGGGGCGCCCGGGCGTGCACAGCTTCTGCATGTGCCCGGGCGGACAGATCGTGGCTTCGGTCTCCGAGCCCGGCCTGCTCTGCACCAACGGCATGAGCAACTCGCGGCACTCGTCGCCGTACGCGAACGCCGGGCTCGTGGTGACCGTCGATCCGGGAGACGGCGCACCGTTCGCGGGCGTCGCGCTCCAGGAGGAGCTCGAGCGCCGCTTCTACGACGCGGGCGGCGGCGGCTTTCGCGCACCCGCGCAGCGGCTCACCGACTTCCGCGCCGGCCGCGAGAGCGCGTCGCTCGGGCCGACGAGCTACAAGCTCGGCGTCGCGCCCGCACGGATCGACGCGCTGCTCCCGGAGTGGATCCGCGACGCGCTGCGCGGCGCGCTCGCGCGCTTCGATCGCGACATCCCGGGCTTCGTCGCCGAGGGGCAGCTGGTCGGGATCGAGTCGCGCAGCTCCGGCGCGGTGCGGCTCGCGCGCGCGCCCGAGCTGCGCCTCGCGGCGGGCTTCGCAAATCTGTTACCGGTCGGCGAGGGTGCCGGCTATGCGGGCGGTATCATGAGCGCGGCGATCGACGGCGCGCGCAGCGCGCACGCGTTGCTCCAGCAGCGCCCCTAACCACCCGACACCGCCTCGGCGGCGGCGAGCTCCGCGGCCGGCGGCGTCGCGTCGCCGAGATCGTCGAGGTAGCCGTCGGGCAGCGCCACGCGCTGCGTGCCGCCGCGTTTGCCGCGCGGCAGGCGCATCGCGTGGGCCGGGAACGGAATCTCCGGATCGATCCGGTCGAGGATCTCGCGCAGCTCGGCCAAGCTCTCGATCTGGATCAGCGCGTCGCGCAGGCGCGTGCTGCCCGGGAACCCCTTCGTGTACCAGGTGGCGTGCTTGCGGAAGTTGCGCACGCCGAACCGCTCGCCCATCCAGCCCGCGAGGCGCTCGGCGTGGTCGAGCATGATGCGGGCCACCTCGCCGAGCGCCGGCGGATCGGAGGGCTCGCGGCCCGCGAACACGTCGGCGAGGTCGCGGAACAACCACGGCCGCCCGAGGCAGCCGCGCCCGACGACCACACCCGCGCAGCCCGTCTCGCGCATCATGCGCAGCGCGTCCCACGCCTCCCAGATGTCGCCGTTGCCGAGCACTGGAATGCTGCGGACCTGCTCGACGAGCGCTGCGATCGCCTCCCAGCGCGCCTCGCCCGCGTAGAGCTGCGCGGCCGTGCGCGCGTGCATCGCGACCGCGGCGCAGCCCTCTCCCTCCGCGATGCGTCCCGCGTCGCGGAACGTCTCGAGCCGCTCGTCGATGCCGATCCGGAACTTGATCGTCACGGGCACCGCGGACGCCGCGGTGACGGCCGCGCGCACGATTGCGCGCAGCAGATTCGGCTTGAGCGGGATCGCCGCACCGCCGCCGCGCCGCGTGACCTTGCGCACCGGGCAGCCGAAGTTCAGGTCGATGTGGTCGACGAGGTCCTCGCCGAGCAGCCAGCGCACCGCCTCGCGCGTGTAGTGCTCGTCCACCGCGTAGAGCTGGAGGCTGCGCGGCTTCTCGCTCGGGTCGAAGCCCGCGAGGCGCAGCGTCTTCGCGTTGCGCTCGACGAGCGCGCGCGCGGTGATCATTTCCGAGACATACAGCCCGGCGCCGAACGCGCGGCACAGCGTGCGGAACGGCGGGTTGGTGATGCCCGCCATCGGCGCGAGCACGACCGGAGCCTCGATCGCGAGCTGCCCGATCCGCAGCGGCGCGAACTCGCCGGGCCGCGCGGGCGGCACGGCGCGGTTGCGCGGGCTCACGTAGCGAGAATCCATCCGGGAGGCTTACCCCGAACGGGTTCCCGTGGCCACCGCAAAGAGGCCGACGCGTCCGGCTAAGGCTGATCGTCGGGCGTTCCGCCGACCACGGTCGAGTAGCCGCCGCGCCGGGGCGCAGCTCCCGCGCCGGTGGCCGCGGCGCCGAAATCTACCGAGAAGCCCGTGACGAATTGAATCCCCGCGCGGTCGCTGTCGATGTGGATCGGTTCGACCGATTCAGTGGTCGGGAACGCGCCGCACGCCTCACCCGGATCGCAGATCTTGGTGTCGCCGTCGGAGTCGGTGCCTGCGACGAGCACGTAGTCGCCGGGGGCCACGTTCGTGAAATTGAACAGGTAGGCCCCGTTGGTCGGGTTGGCCTCCTGCACCGCGACCGTCTCGAGCGTGCCGGGCTTCACGAGCAGGATGAACTGGTGGCCCGCGTTGGCCTGCGCACTGGTCGGGTTGCCCACCTGCATGATCACCGCGACGTCGACCGCGTTGCGGTCCGAGGTGAAGTGGATCGTGCCCGTGTAGACGCCGTCGGCCAGTCCGGTGCGGTTCACCGTGGCGCGATAGGTGCCGAGGCCAGCGGCGTCGACCGATTCGGCGGTCGCGGTGAGCCACGCCGCGCCGTCGTCGCTCGTGAAGCTCACGCCGGTGACGCTGAGCGGCTGCTGGTCGTTGCCGCCGTTGGTCGCGGAGAGGTGCAGGTCGGTGGTGACGAAGCCGAAGTTCAGGCCGTCGGGATCGATGCGCAGCACCGGGTCGACCACGGTGGACCCGCCGCCGCCCGCGGCCGCGACGTTCACCGCGCGTGCCGCGTCGATCAATCCGTTGCCGAAGAACTGGGAGCTGCCGATGTTCTCGGTGATCTTGCGCGCGTTGAGCGCGTTGTCGATGTCGGCCGGGGTGAGCGCGGGATTGATTCCGAGCATCAGCGCGAGCACGCCCGCCACGTGCGGCGTGGCCATCGAGGTGCCCTGGTAGAACGCATAGCCGTAGCCTTGTCCGTCCTCGAAGAAGGTGCTCAGTACGCCGTCGGGGAATCCGTCGCCGTCGACGTCGCGCGTGAAGTCGCCGCCTGGCGCGGCCACGTCGATCGACGAACCGAAGTTGGAGTAGGGGGCGAGCGCCTTGGTCGGCCCGACCGCCGACACGGAGATCACACCGGCGAACGCGGCGGGATATTCCGGCGCGGAGGAGGCCGAGTTGCCCGCCGCCGCGACGAAGATCATGTTCGCGTTGGTGCGGAGGTCCGTGATCAGGTCCTGGAACGCCTGGCTGAATCCCGGGCCCGAGAGGCTCATGTTGACGATCCGCGCGGGAACGGGCGCGCCGGGACCCGCGCACGCGGTGGGGCGGCCCGCCGCATAGCGCAGCGCCTCCATGATGTCGGCGTCGGTGCCGCCGCCCACCCCGAGCACGCGCAGCGGCATCACGCGTGCGTTCCACGCCACGCCCGCGACGCCGGTGCTGTCGCCGGAGGAGAACGACGTGCGCGCGGCCAGCGTGCCCGCGACGTGCGTGCCGTGGTAGCTGCTGCCGCCGGGCGCGAGGTCGCCCGGATCCTCGGGATCCGGGTCGCAGCCGTCGCCGTCGTTCGAGATCGAGGGATCACTGATGAAGTCGAATCCCGTCACGAGCTGCCCGGCGAGATCGGGGTGGCCCTGCTTCACGCCCGTGTCGACCTGCGCCACGATCACGCCGCTGTTCGGCGCGGTCACGTCCCAGGCCTGCGGCAGGTTGATCTGCCCGTAGTGCCACTGGAACGGATAGAACTCGTCGGTGGGTACCGCGGCGGCCGTGCGCACGTAGTTGAGGTCGGCGCTGCGGATCTCGGAGCGCCGCCGCAGCGCCGCGGCGATCCGGCGCGTGTCGTCGCGCAGGCTCTGCGCTCCGCGCGCCCCGGAGATGCCGCGCATCTCCGGCGTGAGGGGCAGGCCGAGCGCCTGGAACGCGGCCTTGCGCTCGGAGACCGTCTCGGCGGCGAACAGCATCGGGCCGTCGGGATCCCCGGTGACGTGGCGCATCCCGACACCGCGCGCGCGCGCGGGCCCGCTCGCGCCGCGGCTGCGCCCATCGCGATAGCGCACCACGACTTGCCCGGGCACGAATACGGGCTCGTGCGCCTCACTCGCGATCGTGGACGGCTGCCCGATCGTGAGCGTGTAGTTCGAGAAGCCCGACCGCGCGACCACGACGACGTAGTATTCGTCCGTGGTCGTCACCGCGATCTCCTCGGTGCGGCTGAACGTGTTGGCCTGCGCCACCAGCGACCCGCCGTCGCTGACGAGGCGCAGCTCGAGGTCGAGATTGTTGATGCGGCCGTCCTCGGCGATCTGGAGCCGGATCGTCTGCCCGCGCGCGATCGACACGCGATACCAGTCCTGGGGATCGCCCGGGGCGCTCGTGCGCCCGGAAGGGCCGGCGCCGGGCACGTTCACATGCCCTCCGACCGTGACCGGATTCCCGATCGACTGGGCCTGCGCAGGCGAATCGTTCTTGGCGAAGAACGCCAGGCGGTCGTTCGTGTCGGCGTCGATCGCGCTGCCCGCGGCGGCGTAAATGGTGCCCGAGACATCGAAGGGCGGCCCGTTCGAATGGCCGCCGCCTCCACCGCAGGCACAAACGATCGCGATCGACGCGAGGGCCGCGGCCCGCAGGATCATCCGCACGGCGCGGCGCGCGACGGGAGCCCGCATCATGCTCGAGAACTCCTGCGGCGGATCAGACGATTCCCTGCGCCAATGACCTATCGGCAACCCCTGGCGCCGACTGGTGGCCCAAATTACCGCCTCAGAATATCTGACAAGGATGCCCGAGCTGGGCGAGCGCACCGCACAGCGGAGCTACCCGCGGCGCCGGCGAGGCACCCGAGCGCGCGGTCTGGAATAGCGCGCGCCCGCGCCGCGTCGGGCGCTGCCACCGGCCCGATCAGCACCGCGAGCGAGCCCGTACGCCGGGCGCGAGGCGATAGCCGTGCGCCAGCGTCCCGTCCGGGCGCTTCGAAAGCACGAGCAACACCTCGCCGCCGGCCTGCTGCGGGACCTTCTCGCCGTGGCTCTCTGCGAGCGACACGATCGGGCCCTCCGCGGCGCCCACGTGGCTGCCCAGCACGCCCGGCTCTTCGCTCGGTGCGAGCTGCGCGAGGCGGGGCGCCTCGATCGGATCGCACGGCGGCGGATCCGCCGCGCCGCGCGCCGCCGCGATCGCGGCGAGCAACGCCCCTAGCACCCCGCGGTGGTGGCGCGCAGCCGGACGCTCGCCTTCGAACTCAGCTGCGCGACGGTTCCGCGAACGCGGCGACACCGCGCTCCTTTTCCCGGAGCCGGCCGATCACCGCGCCCACGTCGGCACCCGGCGCGAGCCGCAGGCGGTACACGCCGGTCTGACTCGGCCCGGAGACCACGGTCGCGCCCACGTCGCGCAGCCTGGAGCGGATCTCGTCGGCGCTCGCATCCTTGCGGAACACCACGTCGAGCCCGGGGCCGTTCGGATCGGGCGCGACGGCTCCGGCCGCCGCGGTCTCATAGGTCGGCGCGACGCGCACGACCCAGATCGCACCCGTCGTGAGCATCCCGGAGATCACCGCCACCAGGATGCCCGCCGCGAGCGAAGCCTGCCGCGCCGCCTCGCGCGCGACGGACACGCGGCGCGACCGCGCCGGTTCCTCGTCGGAGTGCGCGGAGATGCGCTCGAGCACGCGCGCGTAGACGCGCTCGGCGTCCGGCAGCTCGATCGCGGGCTCTTCGTTGCCTAGCACGAAAGCGATCTCCTCGCGGCATGCGCGGCAGTCGGCCGCGTGGGCTTCGACGGCGCCGCACTCCTCGGCGGTGAGACCGTCCGGATACCAGGGGATCGACGCCAGAATCGCTTCGGGGCAGGTCGATGTAGTGGCCATGGCGTCATTCCTCCATCCCGAGCCCGGTCAGCGTGCGCAGGCGCGAGCGAGCGCGATTGACCCGGGTCTTCACATTGGCTTCCGAAATGTCGAGGCGCTCCGCGATCTCCGGATAGGAGCAGCCCTCGAGGAACGCGAGTCGCAGCACGTCGCGGTAGCCGGCGGGGAGCCGCTCGATCGCGCGGACCAACCGCCCGAGCTCCTGCCGCGCGGTGATCGACTCGTCCTGGTTGGCCGGATCCGCGAAGCGCGACAGCGAGTCGTCGGAGGCGACGCGCACGGATGCACGCCGCGGCTGCGCGAAATAGCGCCGCGCGGAGAGCGCCTTCAGGTTGGCGATCCCGAAGATCCACGTGGTCACCGGGGATTCGCCGCGATACGCGGCCGCGTTGCGCCAGACCTCGAAGAACACGTCGGTGGTGACCTCCTCGGCGAGTCCCTCGTCGCCGAGCCGGCGGCGCACGAACGCGAGCACGCGCTTGTAGTAGCGCTCGAAGATCACGCGGTGCGCGGCCTGATCGCGTTCGACCACGCGCGCGAGCACCTCGCGATCGCTCTGCGCTTCCGCGGATCGCTCTGTCCCGACCGCGGGACTCGCGAGGCCTCCCGGCACGACGCGCAGCTGGGCCATCAGTGGCCCCCGATTCCGAGGTTGCTGGTCGGGTTGTTCACGGTCTCCGGGACCGTGTTGAGCGGCGCCCCACCGAGCGGACCCGCCGCGCTCTGATCGCCCAAAGAAATCGGACCGCTCCCGTTCGTCTCCGGTCCGATCGAAGGCAGGCCACTGACGATACCCGTCGCGACGCCGTTCGAGATGGCGATCACCTGGTTTCCGCCAGCGGACACCGCGTTGGTCGATACGCCGATGGCCGCACCTGCCCCTTCGACAGTCGCGGCGACGCCGTCGGTGGTCCCGTCGACCGCGCTCCACATGGCTCTCGGCGCAAAGCTTTCCGACGGGGGACCCGACACGCCGGCGGACTGCCCGTACACGAGCGGGGTCGCGAATTCCCCGATGGGCTGTGCGCAATCGCGCGGCGCGGCGATCGCGGCGCTCGAGTCGGCGGCCGCGGGCAGGGCGATCAGGGCGAAGATGGAGATCGGAGCGGCAGCGCAGCGCGGCATCAGAGCGCCCTCGCGAGGTTGACGTTCAGCGGGATACCCACCGCGTGTTGATCGTAGTCGAACACGTCGGCGGTGGAGAGGCTGGGTCGAAATAGCTGTAGAGCAGCGAGATCGAGAGCGGCTCGCGCAGCGGAATCGAGAGCCGCGCGTCGATGCCGACCTCGCTGGTCGCGGTGCGCCGAGTCGGAGGGGAAGTACTGACGCGAGGTCGGCTGGGCCGCCGACGGGCTCGCGAGCAGCAGATCCGCGCAGCGCGGCGTCGGCGAGATCGCGCGCGTGATAGCGCGCGCGCGCGAGGTCGAGGTTCGCCTCGGCGAGGGTCGGGTCGATCGCGAGCGCGCGATCGAGGGCCTCGACGGCGCGACGGTGGGCCGGCGCTCCTCCGCGCGCAGGGCGGGGCTGGCGACGAGCAGGCCGATCATCAGGACAATCCACTCCTTCGACGCGGGCGAATGACCCGGCACGCGGGCAGTCCTTTCCGGCTCGCGCGATGGACGCACGCGCACCCATTCAGGGGGTTGCAGCCCGGCGATGCGAGGTTGCGAAAAATATGCCCCGCCGAGGGTTCACTGCCGCGCGCCCCTGCCGCGCAAGGCTGCGGATTCCAAACGAAAATGCGCAACGCGCACGGCTCGTCTTTTCCCGCCGGGGGGGCGCGCGGTACCGTGCGCCAGCGCGCTGTGCGCCACGACCGCGGATGGAGGAGGGGAGAGCCCCATGAGCAAGCCGCTGAACCTCGCTGCACTGATCCCGGAGCACTTCGCTCGCTATTTCGCCTTCTTCACGCCCGGGCACACCCAGGGTATCGTCCCCGCTCGCGTGAAGGAGCTCGCGCGGCTCAAGATCGCCGCGCTGAACCAGTGCGACACCTGACTGTTCGCGCGCCACGCGTCGGCGACGCGTGAAGGGCTCGACGAAGAGACGATCGCGCAGATCCACCGGCGCGAGTCCGAGCGCGAGCTGTCGCCGCGCGAGGCGCTCGCGATCCGGTTCGCGGAGCGCGCCGCGCTCGACTTCCGCACCATCGACGAGGCGTTCCTGACCGAGCTCCGCGGGCACTTCAGCGACGCTGAGATCGCCGAGCTCGGCATGATGATCCAGCAGTACATCGCGCTCGGGCGCCTGCTCGTGATGGCGGGCGCCGACAAGGCGGCCTGCGAGATCTACGTGCCGAAAATTTAGAAGGTCCCCAGTACGTCCGCCCCCGCGCGCACGAAGATCGGAATGCGATCCAGCGGCGCGGGCTCATCGAGATCCGCCGGCCCGGTCACGACGCGTTGGCGATTCCAGTAGTCCACCCATCGCCCGGCCGGGAGGTAGACGTGCTGCATGCGCTGGCCGACGTGCCACACCGGAGCGACGAGAA
The DNA here is from genome assembly GCA_035258825.1 of Myxococcota bacterium. Taxonomy (GTDB): domain Bacteria; phylum Myxococcota_A; class UBA9160; order UBA9160; family SMWR01; genus JAHEJV01. The sequence goes on along the minus strand of DATFWW010000158.1, from coordinate 80 downwards.
TGTCGTCGCCGTAGAGGAACTCCTCCCACAGGTCGCCGACGCGCGGGTCTCCCGCGTAATTGAACTCCAGAGGCTTGGCG
>DATFWW010000157.1:0-7480 GCA_035258825.1 Myxococcota bacterium | reverse complement strand
CTGTCGACCTGGAAGGGCCGCCTCCAGCGGCTCGACCGCGCCCTCCAGTGGTACGAGCGCCATCCGATCAAGCGCCTGCGCGAGCTGTCGCGGCGGCTCGCGTGCGAATGGATCCTCCAGCGCCAGGAAGCCGACGGGTCGTGGGGCGGGATCCAGCCGCCCTGGGTTTACTCGGTGCTCGCGCTGCACCTCGAGGGCTACCCGCTCGACCACCCCGCGCTCGCGCGCGCGCTGCACGGGTTCCGGCGCTTCACGATCGAGCAGGGCGACGAGCGGCGCCTCGAGGCGTGTCAGTCGCCGGTCTGGGACACCGCGCTCGCGATGATCGCGCTGCGCGACGCGGGCGCCGCGCCCGACCACCCCGCGCTCGTGAAGGCCGCCGAATGGACGCTGCGCGAAGAAGTGCGCATCCCGGGCGACTGGTGCGTGCGCCGGCCCCACCTCGAGCCGAGCGGATGGGCGTTCGAGTTCGACAACGACCGCTACCCCGACGTCGACGACACCGCCGAGGTGATCATGGCACTGCGCGCGGTGCGCACGGGCGACGACGCCGCGCGGCTCGCGGCGCTCGAGCGCGCGATCGCGTGGACGGTGGGCATGCAGTCGTCCGACGGGGGATTCGCCGCATTCGACGCCGACAACACGCGCGCGATCTGCCGCGAGCTGCCGTTCTGCGACTTCGGCGAGGTGATCGATCCGCCGTCGGCGGACGTGACCGCGCACGTGGTGGAGATGCTCGCGCTCGAGGGCCGCGCCGGTGAACCGCGCGTGCAGAGCGCGGTGGCGTGGCTGCTGCGCGCGCAGGAGCCGGGCGGGTCGTGGTTCGGGCGCTGGGGCGCGAACCACGTCTACGGCACGGGCGCGGTCGTGCCCGCGCTGATCGCCGCGGGGCTGCCGCGGGACCACATCGCGATCCGCCGCGCCGTGCGCTGGCTGCACTCGGTGCAGAATCCCGACGGCGGCTTCGGCGAGGATCTGCGCTCCTACACCTCCGAAGGCGCCCCGGGTCTCGGCGACTCCACGGCGTCGCAGACCGCCTGGGCGCTCCTCGCGCTGCTCGCGGCGGGCGAGCGCGGGCGCGCCGTCGACCAGGCCATCCATTGGCTCGCAGGCGCGCAGCGCGCGGACGGCAACTGGGACGAGCCGCAGTTCACCGGTACGGGCTTCCCGCGCGACTTCTACATCAACTATCACCTCTACCGGCTGGTGTTCCCGATCCAGGCGCTAGGGCATTATGTGCGGGTGGTGGAGGAGCGGTGATGATCGAGGCCTGGCGCGCGACCGAACTCTCACTGAGGTGACTCGATGGCGGTTCCGATCTCCCAGATGGCGACGGTGGCGACCTACCTGCTCAAGCAGAAGCTGCGCGGCGTCGAGCGCTACCCGCTCGTGCTGATGCTCGAGCCGCTCTACCGCTGCAACCTCGCGTGCGGCGGCTGCGGCAAGATCCAGTATCCGGGGCGCGTGCTGCGCAAGCATCTCTCGGTCGAGGAGTGCATGCGCGCGGTCGACGAGTGCCCCGCGCCGATGGTGAGCATCCCGGGCGGCGAGCCGCTGCTCCACCCCGAGATCGACCGGATCGTCGAGGGGCTCGTGGCGCGGAGGAAGTACATCTACCTGTGCACCAACGCGATCCTGCTCGAGGAGAAGCTCGACCTGTTCACGCCGAGCAAGTATCTCTCGTTCAGCGTGCACCTCGACGGGCTGCGCGAGGAGCACGACGCCGCGGTGTGCCGCGAGGGCATCTTCGACACGGCGGTATCGGCGATCAAAGCGGCGCTCGCGCGCGGCTTCCGCGTCACCACCAACACCACGTTGTTCGACACCTCCGACCCCGAGCGCACCGCGCAGTTCTTCGACTTCGCGATGGAGCTCGGCGTCGAGGGCTTTATGGTGTCGCCGGGCTATGCCTACGCCAAGGCGCCCGATCAGGAGCACTGGATCGGCCGCCGGCGCACTGTCGAGCTGTTCCGCAAGGTCTTGCACCGCCCCGGCGCGCGCCGCTGGCGCTTCAACCAGTCGCCGCTGTTCATCGAGTTCCTCGCGGGCGCGCATGACTACGACTGCACGCCCTGGGGCATGCCCTCCTACTCGATCTTCGGCTGGCAGAAGCCCTGCTACCTGATCCAGGACGGCTATGCGGAGAGCTTCCGCGAGCTCGTCGAAGAGACGAAGTGGGAGAACTACGGGCCGAAGAGCGGCAACCCCGCGTGCGAGAACTGCATGATGCACTGCGGCTTCGAGGCGAGCGCCGTGGAGGCCGCGTTCTCGACGCCCAACGGAATGCTCGCGATGGTGCGCGCTTTGTTCCGCGGCCCGAAGGTGGAAGCGCCGACGGGGGCCGTGCTGGGGGGCCGCCACGTTCCGCAGATCGCGCCCGCGCGCGCGCGCGGCTGGTCGGCCGAGGCGGGTCCGGATGCGTTGCGCGCCGCGTTCGACTACCGCGGCGACGCGACGCTCACGCTCGACGACGGCAGCGAAGTAGAGGGCTACGTGATCGACGCCCGCGAGCACGAGGTGCGGGTCTGGGAGAAGAAGGGCAGCGGCACCACGCGGATTCCGAGCGAGCGGATCCGCCGCGTCGCGCTCTCGGGCCGCGATCCAGCGCACACGGTGGCAGCGGGCTAGCGCGCGCTCCCGCGCCGGAAGCGTTAGCTTTCCGCGCTGCGGTGACGCGGAGCGGGAGTGCTGCGATGACGGAGACGCGGACGAGCATCTGCCGGATCTGCGAGTGCATGTGCGGGATCGAGGTCGACGTCGAAGAGAATCGGATCCGCGCGATCCGCCCCGACCGCCAACACGTCGCGACCGAGGGATACGCGTGCGTCAAGGGCATCGCGTTTGCGGGCACGCAGCACAGCCCCGACCGGATCGTCGAGCCGATGAAGCGCGACGGGAAGCGCTGGCGCGCGATCTCGTGGCAGCAGGCGCTCGCCGAGATCGGCGCGAAGCTGCGCGCATTGCGCGCGCAGCACGGCGGGGAATCGATCGCGCACTGGATCGGCGCGGCCGCGGGCGTGAACGTGATCACGCCGCTGATTCGCGGCTTGGTGTTCGAGGCGCTCGGCTCGCACGCGATGTACGGGAATGCATCGCTCGACTGCACCAACAAGTTCCGCGTCTGCGAGGACATGTACGGCTCGCCGTTCCGGCTGCCGTTTCCCGACGTCGACCACAGCCGCTTCCTGATCTTCCTGGGCGCGAATCCGGCGGTCTCGGGGACTTCGCTCTTCCATCTTCCGCACGCGGTGCGGCGCCTGCGCGCGGTCGTGCGCAGGGGTGGCCGCGTCGTGCTCATCAATCCGCGGCGCACCGAGACCGGGATCGCGGGCGAGCAGGTCTTCATCCGCCCCGACACCGACGTGTTCTTCCTCGCCGCGTTCCTGAACGAGATCCTGCGCGAGCGGCTCTACGACGCCGCGCACGTGGACCGCTACATGGTCGGCCTGCGCGAGCTCGAGGCCGCGGTGGAGCCATGGACGCCCGAGCGCCAGGCGGCCGTCACGGGCATCTCTGCGGAGACGCTGCGCGAGCTCGTGCGCGCGCACCGCGAGGCGGGCGCGGCGGCGCTCTACCTCTCGACGGGCGTCAATCAGGGCCGCAGCGGCGCGCTCTGCTTCTGGCTCCAGGAGGCGATCAACGCGGTCTCGGGGAATCTCGATCGCCGCGGCGGCAGCCTGATGGGATCGTCGGGCCTCGTCGACTTTGCCGCCGAGGGCAAGAAGACCGGGGCGATGCAGCGGCGTGTCTGGCGGCAGGACGGCCTGCCCTCGATCGCCGGCTGCTACCCCACGGCGATGTTCGCCGACGACGTGCTCTCCGGGCCAGAGCCGCACCCGCGCGCGCTGTTCGTGGAGGCCGCCAATCCGCTGCTCGTCGCTCCCGATCCGCGCGGCCACCTGCGCGAGGCGCTCGAAGCGCTCGAGCTGATCGTCTCGATCGATCTGTTCCGCAACGAGACGGGCAACCTCGCGCATTACATCCTGCCCGCGACCACGTTCCTCGAGCGCGCGGACGTCCCCTACGCGCTGCAGAGCATGGCCGGCAACATGCCGGTCCCCTACATCACCTACACGGATCCCGTGCTCGAGCCGCCGCCGGGCGTGCGCCCCGAGTGGTGGATCTGGATCCGGCTCGCCGACGCCGCGGGCGCGACGTTGTTCGGAAACCGGCTCGTCCACCGTGCGCTGCAGTGGAATGCGCGCGCGAGCCGTGTTGCCGGACTGAGGCGGCTCGCGATCACGCCCGACACGATGATCTCGGGAATGTTGAAGAAGGCCGGCCTGCCGAGCGCCCGGCGCATGCGGCGGCAGCACCCGCACGGGATGCTGCTCGCGCCGAACGAGCCCGGCCGTTTCCTCGGCACCCCGCGCGTGCTGACTGACGACGGGAACGTGCAGCTCGCCCCCGCAGAGCTCGTGGAAGCGGCGCGCGGGCTCGAGGCACGTTATGCGGAAGAGCTCGCGCGGCGCGGCGAGCTCAAGCTGATCTCGAAGCGCGAGCTGCGCTCGCTCAATTCGTGGATGCGCAACAACCCGGAGCTCGCGGGGCCCGTGACGAACTACCTCTTCGTGCACCCCGACGATGCCGCGCGCCTTGGCCTGCGCGAGGGCCGCGCGGCGTGGGTGCGGTCGGCCGCCGACGCGGTGCGGGCACCCGTGCAGATCTCCGACGAGATCATGCCCGGCACGGTGGCACTGCCGTTCGGCTGGGGCCATACCGAGGCCGACGGCCTGCCGCACGCGCGCGAGCGCGCGGGCGTGAACGTGAACCACCTGGCGCCCGACGGGCGCGCGAGCATCGATCCGCTCTCGGGCATGGCCTTTCTCTCGGGAATTCCCGTCGAGGTGACGGCGGCCTAGCGCTCGAGCGGGGGAGGGGCGCGATCAGCGTTCGGCTCGATGGACGCGCGGCCGTGGTCAGGGGCGCGGGCCGCGGCATCGGCCGCGCCACGGCGCTCGAGCTCGCGCGGCTCGGCGCCGCGGTGGTCGTGAACGACCTGGGTGTCGATGGCGATGGCCGCGGCAGCGACCCGAAGGCGGCGCCCGCGGTCGCCGACGAGATCGAGGCGCGGGGCGGGCCGGATCGTGAACCTCGTCTCGCGCGCAGGCCGCGACGTCCTGGAGGCCTGTGCGTAGGGACTCAGATCACCCCGCGCTCGCGCAGGCCGGCCACGTCGTCCCAGCTGTAACCGAGCAGATCGGTGAGCAGGAGCTCGGTGTGCTGCCCGTGCTCGGGCGCGGGCGCGCGGATCGAGCCGGGCGTCTCCGAGAGGCGCACCGGGATCCCGACGTACTGCGTCTTCCCGTGGGTCGGATGATCGAAGTCGACGATGTAGTCGTTGGCGAGCATCTGCGGATCGGTCGGCAGATCGTTCAGGCTGTTCACGATCGTGAAGATGAAGTCGCCGCCCTTGCGCAGGATGTCGAGCCACTCCGCGCGCGGCTTCGACGCGAACACTTCGTCGAGGATCTCGATCAGCGCGGCGCAGTTTCCCGCGCGCGCGCCCATCGCCGCGAAGCGCGCGTCGGTCTCGAGCTCGGGCCGGCCGATCGCGCGCGTGAAGTCCGCCCAGTAGCGATCGGGCTGGAGCATGCCGAGCGCGAGCCACTTGTCGTCGCCGCATCGGTAGTGATTCCAGAGGGGGTTGAACGCGCGCGCGCGCGGCACGCGCGGGAACGCCGCGCCGTTGATCAGGCGCGAGGTGAGGGAGAGACCCTGGAGGAAGCTCATGCTGCCGAGGTGCGAGGCGTCCACCACCTGGCCGACGCCGTAGCGCTCGCGCGAGATCACCGCGGCCAGCACGCCGTAGGCGAGCAGGATCGCGCCCATCTGGTCGGCGACACCGCCGCCGATCGGCTGCGGCGGCATGTCGGGCTCGCCCGCAGCGAACATGATCCCCGAACGCGCGAGGCCGAGCTGGTCGAACGACGGGTCGCCGCTCTCGGGGCCCTCGGGCCCGTAGCCCGTGGCGTTCGCGTAGATCAGGCGCGGGTTGCGCTTGTGCAGCTCGTCGGCGCCGAGCCCGAGGCGGTCGGCGACGCCCTTGCGGAAGTTCTGCACGAACACGTCGGAGATCGCCGCGAGCCGGTACACGATCTCGCGCGCCTCGGGCTGCTTCAGATCGAGCGCGAGGCTCTGTTTGTTGCGGTTGTTCGCCTCGAAGTAGAAGTTCAGGCGAGCCGATTGCTGGCCCGCGATCGCGACGATGCCGCGGCCCGGGTCGCCGCCGTTCTTGCTCTCGAGCTTGATCACCTCGGCGCCGAGGTCGCCGAGCATCGCGCTCGCCACGGGGCCCTGCTGCCAGATCGTCCAGTCGATCACGCGCAGACCTTCGAGCGGCATCGGCATGGGCGACTCCTCCTCGTGCGGCCACTCCAAGGCCGCTCTGCTGTCGGTTTCAACCGAGCTCAGCGCAGATACACGCCGCCCGAGAGCCGCGACGCCTTCGGATCGCAGCGCACGTGGACGACCGAGACCTTCCCCGACGCGAGCGCGCGGTCGAGCGCGGGCCGGATCTGCTCGGGCCGGTCGACGCGCTCGGCGTGGCCGTCGACGAGCTCCGCGAACTTCTCGTAATTCGCCGGCAAGAGCGCCGCGATTCGGGGCGCGCCAGCCGGGAACATGTTGTCCTGGATCATGTGGCCCGCGATGCCCTCGTTGTTCGCCACCACGAACACCACGGGCGCGCCCACGCGTGCGGCGGTCTCCACCTCGAGCGCCGCGGCGCCGAAAGCGTAGTCCCCCAGGATCGCCACCGACGGCGCCTCGGGCCGCGCGAGCTTCGCGCCCACGGCGTAGGGCACGCCCGTGCCCATGCAGCCCGTCGTGCCCGCGTTGAACAGGCGCCGCCCGCCATAGCACGGCAGGATCTGGCGCGCGATGCCCATGATCGTCTCGCCGTCGATCGCGATCGACGACTCGCGAGGGATCGCCCCGCGCACCTCGGCGACGAGCCGGTGCGGATCGATCGGCATCGCGTCCGACTCCATCGACGCCCGGAGCCTGGCTTCGTTTTCATCCCGCGCGGCTGCGAGCGCGGCGAGCCAGCGGCCGTCGGCGCTGCGGAGTTTGCGCCCCGCGAGCGCGGCCACGAGCGCGCGCGCCGCGACGTCCGCATCGGCGACCACGCCGAGCTCGAGCTCGGCGCCGCTGTAGAACTCGCCCGGCTCGACGTCGATCTGCGCGATGCGCACGCCCGACGCGAAGCCGCGCGCGCCGCCGTAGCCGAAGATCCAGTTGAAGCGCCCGCCGATCATCGCGATCGCGTCGGCTCCCTTGAGTGCGGTGGAACGCGCGCTGTTCATGAACGAGCGGTGGTCGTCGGGGACCGTGCCGCGCGCCATCGGCGACGTGACGTACGGGATGCCGAGGTCGGCGAGCTGTTCGAGCGCGGGCCCGGCGCCCGCCCACGCCGCGCCCTTGCCGATCAGCAGCAGCGGCCGCTCGGCGTGCGCGAGCAGATCGGCGATGCGCTCGA
>DATFWW010000156.1:0-12153 GCA_035258825.1 Myxococcota bacterium | reverse complement strand
GAGGCGCGGCCCATCTTTTCCCATCAGCAATAATCATATTCGTCTTTGCGCATTGTGGAACGGGCGAGTCCCGCCGATCCTCCGGTGGCGCGCCCTACAGGAAACCTGCCGTGCGCAATCCCTCGAACCGACCCGTCCGGCGGTGGCGGCGCGCGATCGCAGTCACCGCGATCCTCGCCGCATCGCCCGCGCTCCCCGCCTTCGCCGAGATGCTGGAGGCGCCCAAACCGATCCACCGCGAGAACCCCGCGTATCCCTACAGCGCGCTCGCGCGCGGCGTCGAGGGCTCCGTCCTGGTCGAGTACACGGTGGATGGCAACGGCCAGGTCGTGGCGCCGCGCGTGATCGAAGCCACCCCGCCGGGCGTGTTCGACCGCGCCGCGCTGCGCGCGCTGTCGCGCTGGCGATACGAGGCGCTCGGCGCCGAACCCACCACGATGAAGGTCAAGCTGACCTTCAAGAAGTGAGCGCGAGCCGGAGCGGTCGCAGCCGCACTCGCCGCGCGCTTAGCTCAACGCGAGCCGCTGGCGGATCCACGCGGCGCGGAATCGCACGCCCGGGTCGATCTCCGCCGCCTCGCGCAGCAGGCGCCGGCGCTCGTCGCGCGAATCGGCGCGCTTCGCGGACGAGACGAGGTAGCGCGCGAGCTTGGCGCGCATGCGGTCGCGCGTGGCGCCGTCGGTCTCGCGCTCGAGGTGGTGGCGCAGCACCCTGGCGTTGCCGCCCGCGAGCCGGCGGCGGCCGGTCTGCCCGTCGTGCAGGTAGTAACGCGTGAGGCAGTCCGGGATGACGGCCACGGGATAGCGCTGCGCGATCCTCAGCGCGAAGTCGAGATCCTCGGTTCCGTCGAACGCGCCGTCGAATCCGCCCACCGCACGCGCCGCCTCGGTGCGCACCATCACCGCGCTCGGCACGAACGCGAAGTGGTCGGCCACCTCGAGGAACGACGCGCCCAGATCCTCGCTGCCGCGGCGCGGCGGCACCGGCTCGCTGCGGCCGTCGGGATGGATCCGCTCGAGGCCATGCGCGCTCATCGCGATCTCGGGGTGCGCGTCGTGGAACGCGAGCTGCCGCGCGAGCTTCCCGGGCAGCCAGGCGTCGTCGGAGTCGAGGAACGCGATCCATTCGCCGCGCGCGGCCGCGATGCCGGCGTTGCGCGCGGCCGACCGGCCCGACGGCGGACGGCGCAGCGCGGTGATCTTCTCGCCGTATCCCGCGAGCACCGCGGGCGTCGCGTCGGCGGAGCCGTCGTCGATCACGATCAGCTCGAGCGCGGGCCCGACCTGCGCGAGCGCGCTGTCGATCGCGCGCGGCACGAGGCCGGCGCGATCGCGCACGGGGATCACGCCGGTGATGCGCGGAGCCGCACTCAAGCGGCCGGCACCTTCTCGCGCATCGTCACGAACTCCTCGGCCGCGGTGGGGTGGATGCCGATCGTCGCGTCGAACTGCGCCTTGGTGGCGCCGCACACGAGAGCCACGGCGATCCCCTGGATGATCTCGCCTGCGTGGTCGCCCACCATGTGCGCGCCTACCACGCGATCGCTCGCGCGATCGACCACGAGCTTCATGAACGTGCGCTCCGCGCGCCCCGAGAGCGTGTGCTTGAGCTCTCGGAACGAGGTGCAGTAGACGTCTATCGCGCCGTAGCGCGCGCGCGCCAGCGCCTCCGTGAGCCCGACCGCGCCGATCGCGGGCTGGCTGAACACCGCGGACGGAACGTTCTCGTGCACGGGCCGGGTCGGCCGCCCGCCGAACAGCGTGGCCGCGAGGCACATGCCCTCGTGGATCGCGACGGGCGTGAGGTTGATGCGGTTCGTGACGTCGCCGATCGCCCAGATGCTCGGCACCGACGAGCGCGAATACTCGTCGACGCGGATCTCGCTGCGCGACCCGAGCTCGACCTTGAGATCCTCGAGGCCGAGCCCCTCCGTTTTCGGATGCCGTCCGATCGCATAGAGGATCGCATCGCCCTCGACGCGCGAGCGGTCGGTGAGCGTCGCGCACAGGCCGCCGTCGCTCGCCTTCTCGATCCGCTCGATCCGGACACCGAAGCGCAGCGCGATGCCCTGGGCGCGCATCTCGGCCGCGAGATGCGCGCGCACGTCGTCGTCGAATCCGCGCAGGAACAGCGGCCGGCGGTGGAGCTGGGTCACGCGCGCGCCGAGGCCGTTCAGGATCCCCGCGAACTCGACGGCGATGTATCCGCCGCCCGCGATGATCGGGCGCTCGGGCAGCGCGTCGAGGTGGAACGCCTCGTTCGAGGTGATCACGTCCTCGATGCCCGGGATCTTTGGCAGCGTCGGCCAGCTGCCCGTGGCCACGAGGATGTGCTCCGCCGTGAACGTCTCGCGCCCGACCCGGACGGTGTGCGCGTCCACGAGCCGCGCGCGCCCCTCGATCCGCTGCACCCCCGCCTCGTCGAGCAGCCGCGCGTAGACGCCGTTCAGGCGCGCGATCTCGGCGTCCTTGTTGCGGATCAGCGTGCGCCAGTCGTGGGTCGGCGGCGCCGCGGTCCACCCGAAGCCGGCCGCGTCCTCCACGTCGCGCCGGAACGCCGAGGCATACACGAGCAGCTTCTTCGGAATGCAGCCCAGGTTCACGCAGGTGCCGCCGAGATCCTTTTCCTCGGCGATCGCGGCGCGCGCGCCATAGCGCGCCGACATCCGGCTCGCGCGCACGCCGCCCGAGCCGGCCCCGATCGTGAACAAGTCGTAGTCGTAGCGCGCCAACGCGCCGCACAGCGTACCGCACTCGCGTCGGGCGCCGGTTCGGGCCATCCTACCCCTCGCCGTTCGCAGGAGGGCCAGATGGCGATCGAGGAAGGCAAGAAGGCGCCGCCGTTCACGCTCGAGGACGCGAGTGGAGCCAAGGTCTCGCTGTCCGACTTCTCCGGGCAGCACGTGATCGTCTACTTCTACCCGAAGGACGACACGCCCGGCTGCACCAAGGAGGCGTGCGGCTTCCGCGACCTCTACAAGGCGATCGAGAAGCACGACGCGGTGGTGCTCGGCATCTCACCCGACAGCCAGGAATCGCACGCGCGATTCACGAAGAAGTACAAGCTGCCGTTCTTGTTGCTGTGCGATCCCGACAAGAAGGTGATGACGAAGTACGGTGCGTGGGGCGAGAAGATGATGTACGGCAAGAAGACCACGGGTGTGATCCGCTCGACGGTCTGGATCGGGCCGGACGGCGTGGTGAAGAAGCACTGGCAGCGGATCGCCAAGGCGGCCGATCATCCCGCCAAGGTGCTCGAGGCGCTCGACTGCCTGTGACCGTCACTCCAGCGTGCGGCAGCGCGCGATCCGCCGCAGCACCGCGTCGCGCCCGAGGATGGCGAGCGTCTCGCCGAGCGGCGGGCTCGCCGCGCGCCCGGTCACCGCGACGCGCAGCGGCTGGGCGAGCTTTCCCATCCCCACGCCGAGCCGCGCCGCGAGCGCAGTGACCGCCGCCTCGATCGCGTCGGGATCGAACGGATCGAGCTCCGCGAGCGCGACCTCCGCCTCGCGCAGCCGCGCGAGGCCGCTCGGATCGCCCTTGCGCAGCCACTGCTCGACGGCGGCCGGGTCGTAGGCGAATCCGCCGTCGTCGGCCCACGCGAACGCCCCGGGCCCGCCCGGCGCGGTCGCGTCCGCGAGCGTGCGGCAGCGCGTGCGGACCATCGCGGCGTAGCGGCGCCGCCAGCCCTCGTCGCGCGCGCGCGCGTGCGGCGCATAGCGCTCGCACCACGCGTCCCAGCGCGCAAAGAAGCCGCCGTCGGAGAGCGCGGCGATCGCGTCCTGGTTGAACGCGAGCAGCTTGTCGCGGTCGAAGCGCGCGTTGGCCGCGCCGATGCGCTCGAGCGAGAAGCGCTCGGCGAGATAGGCGCGGTCGAAGCGCTCGCGGTCGCGGCCCTGCTCGTCCTTCTCGCCGGGGCTCCAGCCGAGCAGCGCGAGGTAGTTGCACAGCGCCTCGGGCAGGTAGCCCGCGCGGCGGAAGTCCTCCACCTCGATGCACGGCAGGTCGAGCGCGAGCGCGTCGGCGAGCGGCGCGAGATCCGACGGTGCGAGCTGCGCGCGCTTGTCGCGCAGCCACGGGTCGAGCCGATCGGCCGGCACGATCCCCGCCAGGACGTCGCGCGCATCCGCGTCGGCGGCGAGCGCCGCCTTCACCGCCTCGCGCGCGGCCTTGTCCTTGTCGCGCTTCGACATCTTCGAGCCGTCCGCGTTGAAGATCACGGGCAGGTGGGCGTAGACCGGCTCGCGGTAGCCCAGCGCGCGCTGGAGCGCGACGTGGCGCGGGGTGTTGTTGAGGTGCTCCTGGCCGCGCAGCACGTGGGTGACGCGCATCAGCTCGTCGTCCACCACCACCGCGAGGTGATAGGTGGGGAAGCCGTCGCGCTTGCGGATCACGAAGTCGTCGAGGTGCTCCTCGCCGAACCGGATCGCGCCGAGCACGCGGTCCACCACGTGCACGGGCTCGTCGGGCATGCGGAACCGCACGACGTGCTCCTCGCGCGCCATGCGCGCGAGCGCGGCCGCGCGATCGAAATCGGCCGCGCGGCGGTAGCGGAAGTTGCGCTTCTCGCTGCGCGCGGCGGCGCGCAGCGCCTCGAGCTGCTCGGGCGTGTCGAACGCGGGATAGGCGAGGTCGCGCGCGATCAGCGCGTCGACGGCGGCCGCGTAGTGCGGGAGCCGCTCGGTCTGGCGCCACGGCCCGACGCCGCGCGGGTCGCCGCCGAGCCCCTCGAACGCGGGACCCTCGTCCCAGGCAATGCCGAGCCAGGCCAGGTCCTCGAGGATCCCGCGCGCCGCCTGGTCCGACGAGCGGGCCTGATCGGTGTCCTCGATCCGAAGCAGGAAGCGGCCGCCCTTCCGCGCGAGCGCCCAGTTGTAGAGCGCCGTGCGCGCGCCGCCGATGTGGAGGTGGCCGGTCGGGGACGGGGCGAAGCGGGTGACCGGGCCGGCGACCATCGCGGCGGAGCGTAGCAGCACGAGAAACCGCCGGGCGGACGAGGACATAGCAGCGTGGGCGCCGTCTTTCGGATGGTCTATGCTGAGCGCCCCGCACGAACGGAGACCGGCCTTGCCCTACGACGAGAACCGCCGCGACGATCGACCCGACCGGGGGGACCGCTTCGGCGGCGGCGGCGATCGGTTCGGCGGCGGCGGCGATCGGTTCGGCGGCGGCGACCGCTTCGATCGCGGTGATCGCTTCGACCGCGGCGACCGCCGCGAGGGCGGCACCTCGGTGAAGGCGCGCCTGCGCGCGAAGGCGCGCAAGCGCGACCGCAAGAACCGCAAGCGCACGTTCGCGCGCAAGAAGGTCTCGCGGCTCACCACCGACAAGACCGTCGTGGTCGACTACAAGGATCCGAAGCTGCTGCGCAGCTTCCTGTCCGAGACCGGCAAGATCCTCCCGCGCCGCATTACCGGCAACACCGCGAAGCAACAGCGCGCGGTCGCGCTCGCGGTGAAGCGCGCACGCCACCTCGCACTGCTGCCCTACCCCCCGAACATGGCCTGACTCGTTGCCCTGCGCGGATCGGCGGGGAGGTTGCGATGCGGCGACGCGTGGCGGTTCTGGCGATGGCCGGCAGCCTGTGCGTCGCCGTGTCGGCAGACGCCACCGTTTTCACCGTCGCGAATTCGAGCGACTCGGGCACCGGATCGCTGCGGCAAGCGATCAGCGACTCGAACACGAATGCCGCGTCGTCGCCCAATACGATCATGTTCACGCTGCCGACGACTCCCACCGCCGCGACGATCACGCTCTCGTCGGATCTCGACGCGGTCACGAGCGACACGCTGATCTTCGATGCACCCGCGACTCCGACGCTCACCATCAACGGCGGCGGCAAGGTCATCTTCCAGAATGCGTCGACCTCGCACGCCGTGACGTTCGATCCCGACATCAGCTATTCCAGCGGCAAGTTCATCTTCACGGAGGCGAGCTCGGGAACGATCAATGGAACCCTGAATGGCAAGAGCATCACGCTCACCAAGGCGGGCACCGGAACCACGCTGCTGGCCAGCGGCGCAACAATCTCCCTCGACACGGGGTCCACCGTGAGCATCGACGCCGGCACGTTCGCGGTGAACGGTTCGCTCACGGGACCGGGCGAGCTCGCCGTCCCCGCTCCGTCGACTCTGCTGATTGGCATTGGTGGAACTGTCAGCGCAAAGGACGTGACCGGCGCGGGCATGATCCACGTGAACACGGGCGGCACGCTCCAGGCGACCAATTCCCTGATCGTCGCATCGGGCGGCACGCTGCTCGTCGACGGCACCGTGGACGCCGCAACGAAGACGGTCACCAACCACGGCAGCATCGTCGCGAACGGCACGCTCACCGCTGGCTCGCTCGTGATCGCCTCCGACGGCGCGCTGATCGGTAGCTCCGTCGGGGCGGCGAGCGTGAATGCACCGGTCAGCGTGTCGGGGCGGGTTTCGCCCTCCACGGCGACGGGGAAGCTCAACGTCCTGGGGCCCGTGACGTTCGGAACCGGGTCGACACTCGAAGTCGAGATGGGTCCGAGCGGTACCAGCGACCAGCTCGCGGTGACGAACGCCGTCACGATCGCGCCCGGAGCCCGGCTCGTGATCGTCGCGGATCCGACGACCTTCGGGACGGCTCCATCGACCGCGACGGTGCTGTCGGCGTCCGCGATCAGCGGCCAGTTCACGGCGACCGATTACGCGTTCCTCGACGAGACCTTCGACTATCAACCCACCCTGCTCCGGATCACCCTGACCAAGACCGCCCAGACCTTCGCGCCGTTCGCCCGGACGCCGAACCAGCTCGCGGTCGCGCGGACGCTCGACGCCGCCTCCCCGGGCGCGACGGGCGATCTCAAGGCCGTCTTCGACGCCCTGTACTCGGCCCAGTCGCGCGAGATCGCGCCGCTGCTCGACGCGATCGGCGGCGAATCGCTGACCGCGTTCGCCACCGCGCGGCAGATCCTCGCCGAGCGCACGGCGCGCGCGCTGCAACGCCGCACGCGCGACAACGCGTGGGGCGAGGGTCGGGCGTTCTACCTCGCGCCCGCCGGAGCGCCCGAGCCGGAGGCCGACGTGTCCGCGGGGATCGACGAGGACCAGGGCGAGGCCGAGGCCACGCCGGCTGGCGATCGCGTGCGCGCAGGCGCCTGGTTCGACGCGCTCGGGACCTACGGCGAGCTCGAAGGCAACACGGGTGAAGCCGAGGTCGACACGCTGCTCTACGGCGGCACGCTCGGCGCCGACGCATGGATCTCCGACCGCGTGAAGATCGGCCTCGCCGCGGGCTACGCGCGCAGCGACGTCGACCTCGACGGGCGCGACTCGGACGTATATGGCGACACGATCCAGGGTGCGCTCTACGGGGGGTACTCCGAGCCGCGCGGCTATCTCTCCGCGTACGGGCGCTATGCCTACACCTACCAGACCTCACATCGCAGCATCGAATCGAGCGCGCTGCGGCGTCAGGCCCACGCGCACTGGGACGCGCACGACTACGGCGCGGGCATGGAGGCCGGCCTCACGGTGGCCTCGTTCGGCGGCTTCGCGCTCCAGCCGATCGCGGGGTTCGACTGGCTGCAGCTCACCGAGGACAGCTTCACCGAGAACGGCGCCGGGGCGCTCTCGCTCACCGTCGATCCGAAGACGCTCGACACCACCACTTCGCGTTTGGGCGCCCGCGTGTTCGGGCGTGTCGACATGGACAAGACCGGCGTCCTGACGCCCGAGCTGCGCGCGTTCTGGCAGCGCGCGTACGGCGATCGCGAGCGCGTGCTCGACGCGCGGCTCTCGAGCGCGCCCGGCCTCTCCTCGATCGGCGTGCGCGGCCCGGAGCTGCCGCGCGACACGGCGATCCTGGGCGTGGGCTGGGGCGTGCTGCTCGGCGCAAACGTCACCGTTTCGTTCGACTACGACGCGGTGGTCGGTCCCGATCGCCTCGAACACCAGGGCACGGTCGCGGCGCGCGTGAGATTCTGAGATCAGCGGTCGCCGAACGCGTCGGCAAAGATCGCCGGGCCGGCGTCGACGAGGATCTCCTCGGTGGTGAGCGCGCTGCGCACGCGCACCGGCCGGCGCGCGGCCCCCGTCCAGATCACCTCGCCCGAGGCGGCATCGAGCAGCGCGAGGTCCAGGTTCACGAGCAGCATCCCGGTGCCCGTTACGGTGAAGCGATGCAGGCTACCGAATAGCAGCGGTCCTTCGAGCCCTGCACCGCGCACCCGCTCGGCAGCCCCCTTCGCGTCGTGCGGCACATCCGGCACGGCGGCACGCGCCTCGTCGAATCCGCGCACCCCTACCCCGCGCTTTGCAAGCTCGGTGATCGCCTGCGCCTGGAGGGCGTCGGGCACGGTCCACTCGTCGTCACCAGGCCGGCCCACGGCGCGCCGTGCCTCGGAGAACGGATTCCAGCTCGGAATGCGGAGCGGAATCCCCGTGTCGTTCCGGAACCGCGTCACCCAGATCGGCGGGCGCCCCGCCAGATCTGGCAGCGTGCCGCGCGACACGGGACGCTCGGCCGGCTCCATGCCGAATAGCGCGCCGCATCCGGACAGCGGCGCCGCGGCCGCGGCGGCCAGCGCGACGAGGATCGCACTCGAAACGGCGCGGGCGCTCCGCCATCTGCGGCGCGCCATTCGCGCGGCGATCGTGAAGGCGAGCCAGATTCCCGCGGCCAGCGCAACGCTCGTGGGGCCGGTCGGCAGATCGACGTGATAGGCGAGCGCGAATCCGCCGACCGAGCACAGCGCGCCGACTGCGGCAGACAACGCCAGCGCGACGCCCAGGTGCGGTGCGACGCGCAAGGCGGCCAGGGGCGGCAGCACCAGGAAGCCGAACACCACGAGCGGTCCGGCCTCCATCACGCCCAGCGCAATCGCGCCGCCGATCAGCACGAACAGCAGCGCGTCCGCGCGCACGGGATTGTGCCCGATCGTGCGCGCAAACTCGGCGTCGAACGAGGCCAACAGGATCTCGCGGCGGAACAGGAAGAACAGCGCGACCGCGACCACCGAAGCCGCGATCAGCACGATCAGGTCGGTGTCGCTGATCGCGAGCAACTCGCCGCGCAGGAGGTTGCCCACCTCCAGATCACCCGACGGATTCAGCGCGACGAACAGCACGGTCGCGGACGAGGCGATCGCGAACAGCGCGCCGACTCCCCACTCGGCGGGCGAGCGGCCGCCGCGCTGGCCCAGCAGGAGCAGTCCGAGTCCGCCGAACGTCGCGACGAGCGACCCGATCAGCGCACTCGCGTGCGCGCCCCCGGGCTCGTGCGCGTGGCCCGTCAGCCAGAACGCCGCCGCGACGCCCGCTGCGCCCGCTTGCGGCAATGCAACGCCGAGCAGCACGAGGCGCCGCAAGACGAGATAGACCCCGAGCAGGCTGCACACGACGGCGACGAACAGACCGCCGACGACGGCATTGCGGAACAAGAGACCCGGCCCGAACAGGAAATCCATCACTGTCCGCTCCCTGGCTGGAGGCGGCCCTCCTTCAGCACCAGCATCCGATCCACACGGCCCGTCACCGCCTGGAGCTGGTGGGTCACCATCCAGATCGCGAGCTGGAGTTGTGTGCGAAGCGAGTGCAACACCTCGATGATCGCCGCTTCCGTCTCGGGATCGACGCCTGCGGTCGGCTCGTCGAGGATCAGCACGGTGGGTCGGGTCGCGAGCGCGCGCGCGATCAGGATCCGCTGGCGCTGACCGCCCGACAGCTGGCCGTAGCGCCGCCGCGCGAAGTCCACCGCGCGCGTGGACGAGAGCGCCGCTCGCGCATTCTCGCGAACCGCCGCGCCGGCGCGGCGATAGAACGGCAGATCGCGGCACGCGCCCAGCATCGCGACGTCGAACCCGGACAGCGGATAGAGCGGATCGAGCGACTCGCGCTGCGGCACGTAGCCGATGCGCAGGTCGCGCGAGCGCTCGATCCGGCCCCCGAGCGGCGGAATCAAGCCGATCAGCCCGCGCACGAGGGTCGTCTTGCCGCTCCCGTTCGCGCCGAGCAGCGCCACGAACTCCCCCGGGACGATCTCGGCGCAGATGCGGTGCACGATCGGCACCGATCCGTACCCGAAGTCGGCGTCCACGAGGCGCAGCAGCATGGGATCTCGACTCAGCTCGGGGATGCTCCCTGCGCCGCCGCCACGAGGGAGCGGAGGTTGGCTTCGATCGACTCGAAGTAGCCCGGCTTCCCGAGCCCTCCGGCCAGTACCGAGATGTTCGCGATCCGCGCGCCGGTTCGCTGCGCGAGATTCTCCGCGGTACCGGCGTCGTAGGAGATCTCGCGGACGATCACCTTCACCTTCTCACGCTGCATCGTCTGGAGCAGGTCTTCCAGATGCCCCGGCGTAGGCGGAATGCCGGGCTTGACCTCGATCGTCCCGACGAGATCGAGGCCGTAGCGCTCGGCAAGGTAGACGAGATCCTGGTGGTAGGATACGACCTTGAGGCCGTGGAGCGGAGCTGCGAGCGCCTTCCACTCCGCGAGCTTGCGATCGACCTCCGCATCGAAGCGCGCGAGCCCGTCGCGATAGGCGGACGCGCCGGCCGGATCGACGCGCTCGAGGCCCTCCGCGATCGCGCGCGCCATCGGCTTGGCCTGCTCCGGATCGAGGTTGAAGTGCGGGTTGCCGAGCGGATGGAGTTCGCCCTGCGTGCGGTTCTGGCTGCTCGGCACCTCGAGCGGCTTCACGTACAGCGACGCGTCGATGTACGCCGCGGCGCCCGGCATGATGCGGTCGTTGCGCGCCGCCTCGAGCAGCGCCGGAACGAACGCGTGCTCGAGGCCGAGCCCCTGCACGACGAGCGCGTCGGCGCGATTGAGCTTCGTGACGAAGCTCGGCTTCACGGGCACCTTGTGCGGATCCTGGCCGCCCTCCGCGATCGTCTCGACGGAGATGCGGTCGCCGCCGACCTGGCGGGTGATGTCCGCGACGTCCGGGAACGCGGCGACGACGCGCAGCACGGCATCCGCGGGCAGCGCGCCGAGCTGGGCGAGCAGAGCTGCAAACAGGACGTGGCGCAAACTAACGCTGAGCGAAGCCATGGCTGTGACTCCCGAGGAAGGCGGTCCACTGGATCGTGTAACGCTGATTGGTGGGCTCGTCGCCCCACGTGTTGTCGAATTGGAACCGCAGGCGCTGGAACTCGGAAGGCATCCAGGTCACGAACACGGACCCGGTCCTCGCGAGATCGCGCGGATGCGCGACATCGGGCACGTCCGTGGGCGACTCCGAGTAATCGAAGCGCGCGCCCGCTGAATAACGCCGGTCGAAGAACGCCTCCAGATAGGCGTACCCACCCTGGCGCGACAAGCGGTTGCGCCCGGTGAAATCGCCCGTGGCGGGATCGAACGTTTCGAACAGCTCATGGTTCCAGTACCACTCGCTCCCGACCACGAATCCCTGGTAGACGCCGCTCGTACCGGGCTGGTGTCGCAGCGTGAGGTCGGCGCCCCAGAGGTTGCGCGTATTGTCCTGCGGCACCCCGACCCAGGTGCCCCCGAGCTCCAGGTTGAGCGTGTCGGTGAGGTCGAAGTAGGTGTGCGGGCGCCCGAGCACCGTGAGCTCGCTGAAATCGCGGCGGCCCTGGAAGCCGTTGTCGTCGATGTCGCCGAGCCGCTCGGATCCCACGGTGTTGTAGAGGCCGCCCGTCAGCTCGATGTAGTGCTCGATCGGGGCGAGCCACGACACCTCCACGCCCTCGGATCCGGACTCGCCGCCGATGATCCGGTCGATCGACGGCGGGCGGTCGACGAACGGGAGCGCTTCGTCGTGCCAGTGCGGAAACCGCCCGACGTCGGCGTGGAAACGCCCTCCCTTGACCGTGAAGTTCCACGGCAGCGCGGTCGTGACCAGCGCCGCCTCCTCGATGTCGAAGTGCTCGTGGCTGGTTCCGTTGATCGACGCATATCCGCGCACGAACGGATCGATCGGCGCCGAGATGAACAGCTCGCCGGTTCGGAGCGTGAAGTCCGCCCCATTCGGATATCCGATCGACTCCCAGGAGTTGCGCGCGTCGTGGGCGAACGTCGTGTCCACGACGAAGCTGATCGCGGGGTTGTCGATGTTCACGGGCGCGAGGCGGGCGGTCGAGCTCGGCGAGCTCGTCTGCGTGGCAGGAGTCGGCGCGGCCGCCGCGGGCTGCTGCTGCAGTGAATCCACCTTCTGACTC
>DATFWW010000155.1:0-10292 GCA_035258825.1 Myxococcota bacterium | reverse complement strand
GAGGTCGCGCGGCACCTGGGCCACCTCGGGATCGCCGAGCGACGCGTGCACGCTCTCGAACGCCTCCCCGGCGCGCAGCCGCTGCGCGGCCTGCTCAGCGCGCGCGCGCGCGTCGTCCTCCGATCGCAGCGGCGCCGCGCGCACGAATACCTGCTGCACCAGCAGCCGATCGGTGCGCGCGAAATAGTCGCGGTTCTGCTCGTAGAACTCGCGCACGTCGGCGTCGGTGGGCTCGTCGCCGTCGGACTGCGACACCACCGATTCGATCATCGCCGACACGATGTCCCCGCGCACGCGGCGGTCGTGGCGCGCAAGCCCGAGCTCGAGTCCGCGCTGGACGAGCAGCTCCTCGTCGACGAGCCGGTCGAGTACGTGCTGGCGATCCTCGGGTCGGATCGGATCGCGGCGGTCGGACGCAAATGCCGCCACCGCGCGGTCGTACTCCTCGAGCCGGATCACCGCGCCGTTTACCGACGCCGCCGCGTTCGCGGGCAGCGCGCGGTCGCGTTCGCCCGAGATCAGCAGGCCGACCGCCGCGCAGCCGATCCCCGCCGCGGCGCCGAGCGCGAGCCAGAGCACCGCACGCGGCGACCCGCCCGCCGACTCGCTCGACCTACCGACCACGCTTCCCGGTCGCGATGCGCACGCGCGCAGCGTAGCCCCTCCGCCGCGAACTCGAGTAAGCTCCCTCGCGACGCGCGCGGAGATCTTCGGATTTGGATGCCCCGACCCTGTTCGCCACGGCGCTCGTCCTGAGCGCCGTGGCGATGTTCGCGCTGTGGCTCGCATCGCTCGCGCTGCGCGACGCGAGCATCGTCGACATCTGGTGGGGTCCCGGCTTCGCGCTGATCGCGTGCGCGGCGTGGGTGCTCGGATCGGGCGGCGACGCGCCGCGCCGCGCGCTCGCCACCTGGCTGGTCGTGCTCTGGGGCTCGCGGCTCGGCGGATATCTCGCCTGGCGCAATCTCGGCCACGGCGAGGACCCGCGCTACCAGGCGATGCGGCGGCGCTGGGGCAGCCGGTTCGCGCTCGCGAGCCTGGTCACGGTGTTCGGCCTCCAGGCCGTCCTGATGTGGTTCGTGTCGCTGCCCGTGCAGGCCGTCCATGTCTCGTCGGGAGGCCCGCTCGGCCCGCTCGACGCCGCGGGTACCGCGCTCGCGGTGATCGGCCTGTTCTTCGAGACGGTCGGCGACTTCCAGCTCGCGCGCTTCCGCGCCGACCCGGCGAACCGCGCGCGCGTGATGGACCGCGGGCTCTGGCGCTACACGCGCCATCCCAACTACTTCGGGGATTGCTGCGTGTGGTGGGGACTGTACGCGATCGCGGCCGCGACGCCGCTCGGCGCATGGACGATCGCCTCGCCGATCGCGATGACCTTCCTCCTGCTGCGCGTGTCGGGGGTGGCGCTGCTCGAGCGCTCGATCGGCAAGCGCCGCCCCGACTACGCGGACTACGCCGCGCGCACCAGCGCGTTCGTGCCGCGGCCGCCGCGGGGCCACGCATGATCCTCGCCCGCGCGCTTTGCGCTGCGCTCGTGATGTGCGCCGTGTCCGCGCGCGCCGTGCCCGACGACTCCTATCTCGCCGGCTACGCCACGGCCGTGGTCGAGCGCGACCTCGGGCTCAGGGTGGTGAGCCTCGAGGTGCGCGACCGCGTCGCGCACGTGGTGGTCGAAGATCTCGGCGATCAGCCGGCCGAGCGGATCACCGAGGCGCTCACACGGATCGAGGGGATCGACCGCGTCGAGGTCTCCGAGGCCGGGGCGGGCGCCGCGCAGGCGGTGCCGCCGACCGAGAAGCCGGAGGAGCCCGACGCACTCCAATTGCTGCCGCGCGTCGAGCTGTTCGACCCGATGTTCGCCGATCCGCGCCAGCCGCACTTCTCGGCGAGCTACATGTGGTACCTCGACGATCCGGAGCTCAACCACGTCGGCCGCGCGACGTTCGGCGAGACGTTCGCGCTGCTCGGCGGCGACCTCGGGTTCATGCGCTGGGAGTTCGGCTTCCTCGGCGGCGTGTTCTCGATCTTCGATCTCGATTCGGCTTCGTACGATCTGCTCAACACGGATTTCCGGGCCGGCCCGACGCTCTCCGCGCGCCGCAACGCTGTGTCGGCGCAGCTGCGGCTCTACCACCAGAGCTCGCACCTCGGCGACGAGTTCCTGCTGCGCAGCGCCGCCAACCGCGCCAGCCGCGTGAACCTGAGCTACGAGGGAGTCGATCTGCTCGTTTCATACGATCCGCGGCCGTGGCTGCGCCTGTACCTGGGCGGCGGCGAGCTCATCCACACCGAGCCGAACCTCGATCGGCTGTCGGCCCATGGCGGTGTGGAGCTGAAGAGCCCCGTGGCGTTCGTCCGCGGAGCGTTGCGACCGATCGCCGCATTCGACTACCAGTCGCGCGAGGAGAATCACTGGCGCGAGGAGCTCTCGGGCGCGGCGGGCATCCAGCTCGAGAACCCCGAGCTCTCGAAGCTGAAGATCCAGATCCTGGTCGACTACTTCAAGGGCAACTCGCCGAACGGCCAGTTCTTCGTGCGGCGCATCGAGTCGCTGGGGCTCGGCATTCACCTGCACTTCTGAGCGCAGAGGCGGCTATTCGGGCTCGGCGATGCGCAAGAGCTGCTTGCCGAGATTCTCGCCCGAGAACAGGCGCAGGAAGGTGCGCGGTGCGTTCTCGAATCCCTCCTGGATGTCTTCGCGGTGGGCGAGCTCACCGGAGCGCACCCACATGCCGAGCTGCGCGGTGGCCTCCGCGAAGCGCGCCGCGTAGTCGATCACGATCAGGCCCTCCATCCGGCCGCGCTGGCGTACGAGGTTGATCAGGTTGCGCGGGCCCGGCGGCGGCTCCTTCTCGTTGTAACCCGAGATGCCGCCGCACAGCACGATGCGCGCGCGCAGCGCGATGCGCAGGAGCACGGCATCGAGGATCTCGCCGCCGACGTTGTCGAAGAACACGTCGATGCCGTTCGGGCACAGCGCGGTGAGGCGCTCGCCGACGTCCTCCGACTTGTAGTCGATCGCGGCGACGAGCCGAGCCGCGCCGCGCAGCCACGCGCACTTCTCCGCGCCGCCCGCGATCCCGATCGCGCGCGCGCCGCGGATCCGCGCGATCTGCGCGGCAATCGAGCCCGTCGCGCCTGCGGCGCCCGATACGACGACCGTCTCACCCGGTTTGGGCTGGCCGATGTCGAGCATGCCGAAGTAGGCAGTGAGGCCCGTGATTCCGAGCACGCCGAGCGGCCACGTGAGCGGCGTACCGGGGGGAATCGGCGTGGCGCGCCCGCGCCCCGCGAGCGCGTACTCCTGCCAGCCGAACATTCCGCTCACGAAGCTGCCGGCGGGAATGCTCTCGTCGTTCGACTCCACCACCTGGGCCACCGCGCCGCTGCGCATCACCTCGCCGAGCTGCACCGGCGGGATGTAGCTCGGGTGGTCCTCCATCCAGCCGCGCATCGCCGGGTCGAGCGAGAAGTAGAGGTTCTTCACGAGGATCTCGCCCGGGCCCGGCACGGGCGCGGTGCCCTCGCGCAGCTCGAAGTTCGCGGCGCTCACCATGCCTGCTGGGCGCCTGGCGAGCAGCCATTGGCGATTGCGTCGCGCAGTCATCGGGATCCTCCTCGGGACGTGAGCTCGAGCACGGTCGGCTCGCGTAAGCGGAACGCGCTCATTACGCGCTGCGTGAATCCGTACTTCTGTTTGAAGCCTTCCTCGACACGCGCTCTGATCGCGGCGTCGTCGACCTCGCGTGCGGAGACCGCGAATTCGTCGCTGCCGAGGCGCAGGGAGATCGGCGAACCGCGGCGGATGTTGGCGAGCCAGCGCGAGTCGTTGGTGCGCACATAGCCGTGCCCGCCGACCGCCACGATCCACACCGACGTGTCGCGGGGATCGCCGTCCTCGTCCTGGGTGAGGATCTCGATCACGCCCGTGTCCTGGAAGCGCTGCCAGTCAAGCTCGGCGGCGCGCGCCGGGCCGACAAACACGAGCAGAATGCCGGCCCAAACCAGCGGCTTCATTGGGGTCCTCCGCGCGGAGAGCATGCCCGTTCGCGCTGCCGCGGGCGAGCCCGCGCGCGGATTCTCGTTGACCGCGGGCCCGTCGCGGGGAGAGAATCGCGTCACGGGAAGGGGCCGGTTGTCGCCCCGAGCGCGGAGTCGGCTCACCGCCGGCTCCGCGTTCGTTTTGTCGGGCCGTCGAGGCCGCGTTCCGCGACTCCCGGCCTTCGATCCTCTGGCCGATCAACGCGCGACCACGAGCGTCGTCGTCTCGCTCTCGGGGTCGAACACGATGCGCACCTCGCCGCGGTCGAGCTGGCGCAGCACGTCGGCGACCTTCGAGTCTACGCTCCGCTCGATCGCACCGTAGTCGGTGCCGTCGCGCGTGACGAACTCCTCGACCAGCGCAATCAATACCTCGCGCGAGAGCGAGCTCGGCGGCACCTCGAGCGGCTTCATCGGTATACTCGGCAGCCCCTCAGGGGCCTCATGCGCATCGCCGAACTGTACCTCCGCAAACGCCCGGTGTTCTCGTTCGAGTTCTTCCCGCCGCAGACCGACGCCGGCGTGAAGGCGCTATTCCGCGCGCTCGGCGAGCTCGCCGCACTCGGCCCCGACTTCGTCTCGGTCACCTGCCCGCTCGACAAGCCGCGGCGGCCGCAGACGTTCGCGCTCGTCGCGCGGATCCAGCGCGAGCTGGGCCTCACCGCGATGGCCCACCTCGTGACCGTGCGCTATGCGCGCGACGAGGTGCGCGGGGTGCTCGAACAGCTCTCGCGCGAGCGGATCGAGAACCTGCTCGCGCTGCGCGGCGACCTGCCGCCCGACGAGGGCGCGCACGCCGCGCGCGATTTCCCGCACGCCTCGGACCTCGCGGGCTTTGCGCGCGAGTTCGGGTTCTCGATCGGCGGCGCGGCCCATCCCGAGCGGCACCCGAATTCCAGCGATTGGGAGGTCGACCTCGCGGGCGCGCGGCACAAGTGCGCCGCGGGCTGCGAATTCCTGATCACTCAGCTCTTCTTCGACAACGCGGACTACTTCGCCTACGTCGAGCGCGCGCGCGCTGCGGGCATCGGGGTGCCGATCGTTCCCGGGATCATGCCCGTGACGAGCGTAGCCGGGATCAAGCGCATGGCCGCGATGAACGGCAATCGTCTCCCCGAGACGCTCGCGAAGGAGCTCGACAGGGTCGAGGGCGACGACGCGGCCGTCGCAGCGGTCGGCGTGCAGTGGGCGACGGCGCAGTGCGAGGAGCTGCTGGCGCGCGGCGTGCCGGGCGTCCACTTCTTCACGCTCAACCGCTCGCCCGCGACGCGCGAGATCCTCACTGCGCTGCGCGCGAAGGGCGCCGCCTGACCAAGCCGCCGGATCAGGACGTCGGCGAATTCTAACGCGCGATGCGCAGCGGGAGCCGCCGCGCGCCGCGCAGCGCGGGGTTGCTGGTGCGCTCGACTGGACCCGCGAGCTCGAACCCGCGCACGCGGCGCGCGAGCTCGCCTAGCACGGCGGCCCCCTCCATGCGCGCGAGCGAGGCGCCCAGGCAGAAGTGGATGCCACCGCCGAAGGCGAGGTGGTCCTCGGGGTTGCGCGCGGCGCGGAACACGTCGGGATCGGCGTACTTGCGCGGGTCGCGGTTGGCCGCGGCGAACAGCAGCATCACGCGCGCGCCCCCCGGGATCTCGCGCCTGCCCACCGCGTAGCGCGTTCGCGCGGTGCGGAAGAAGCCCTGGACGGGCGCGTCGTAGCGCAGGCCCTCGTTGACCGCCGCGGGCACGAGCTCCGGCTCGCGGCGCAGCGCCTCCCACTCCGCGGGGTGGTCGAGCAGCGCCAGCACCATGTTCGAGAGCAGGTTGGTCGTCGTCTCGTGCCCGGCGATCAGCAGCAGTGCGAAGAACCAGAAGATCTCGGAGGTGGAGAGCTGGCCGTCCTTCTGGTCTTCGCTCGCCTTCGGCTCGCCGCGCGCAGCTTGCGGTTGCGCGCGGATCAGCTTCGAGAGCAGATCGTCGGCGGGGCGCTGCTGCCGCTCGCGCACGAGGCCGACGAAGTAGGCCTGGAGATCCGCGACGGCTTTGGGCGCGCGCTGGAGATCGTCGAACCAGCGGCCGCCCGTGCCCTCGATCGCGCGGACGATCAACGCGGTCGCGGCGACGAACGCGCGCATCGCGAGCGGGCGGCGCATGCCGATGCTGCTGATCGAGCCGACGATGCGTGGGCGCGACATCAGGTCCATGAACCGGCCCGCCACGCGGCTCTTCTCCTGGCCGATCTTGAACCCCTCGATGAAGTCGTCCGAGATGCGGCGCAGCAGCGGCAGGTCCGCTCGAGGGACCCCGAGGATCTCGCCGATCACCGCCACCGGAAACGGCGACGCCACCGCGGCGACGAAGTCGGACGTGTCGCCTTCGACGAGGCGGTCGACCGCCTCGCGCGCGAGCCGCTCCACGATCGGCTGCCAGCGCTCGAGGCTGCGCGGCGTGAACGCGCGCGACACGATGCTGCGCAGCCGCGTGTGGCCGGGCGGGTCCATCGAGATCATCATGGGCAGGCCCAGCCGCCGATAGGCGATCCCCTGCTCCGAGGAGAGCGCATCCGGCGCGCGGGTGGCGGCCAGCACGTCGTCGTAGCGCGAGAGGACCCAGAGTTCGTTCACCTCGTCGTGGTAGACGGGGGCTTCGCGCAGAAGCCACCGGTACCACGGGTACGGATCGGCGATCACCTCGGGGTCGAGCGGATCGAAGCGTTCCACGAAGGTCACGTCGGGCGAGGATCGCAGCCGCGCGCGCGGCGGGTCAAGGCCGACCGACGAGATCCGGGGAGGCGAAATACTTCTTCCACGATCGCGCATTCCGCGGAAGAATGGCCGGGCTCGCTGGATCAGGAGGCAACGATGTCCGATCTCCGCACTCCAATCGCTCTCGGTCAGACCGGGCTGCGCACTTCGCGGCTCGGCATCGGCAGCAGCTTCACGACCGACGCGCGCGTGATCGAGGAGGCCGTCGACCAGGGCATCAACTACCTCTACTGGGGAACGCTGCGTCGCCCGGCGTTCGGTCGCGCGATCCGCAACGTCGCGAAGCGCGGCCGCGACCGCGTGGTGGTGACGGTGCAGTCCTACACGCGCGTCGCGGCGCTCCTGGCGCCATCGATCGAGATCGCGCTGCGGCGCACCGGCCTGGCCCGGTTCGACTTCCTGCTGCTCGGCATGTGGAACCGCCCGCCGGGCCCCGCGCTGGTCGACGCGGCGCAGCGCCTGAAGTCGCGCGGCCTGGTGCACCACCTCATGATGAGCACCCACAACCGCCCGTCGCTCCAGGGCCACTTTCGCGACTTCGAGCGCGGCGAGAGCCCGTTCGACGTCTTCATGCTGCGCTACAACGCGGTCCATCGCGGGGCCGAGCAGGACGTGTTTCCGCACCTCCCCGAGAGTCGACGGCCGGGCATCCTCGCCTACACCGCAACGCGCTGGGGACACCTGTGCGACCCGGCCAAGATGCCCGCCGGCGAATCGCCGCCGCCCGCGCGCGACTGCTACCGCTTCGCGCTCACGCATCCGGGCGTCGACATGGTGCTGTGCGGCCCGAAGAGCCGCGAGCAGATGCAGGAGGCGCTGCGCGCACTCGATGCGGGCCCGCTCGACCCGGAGGAGGTGAAGCGCATGCACCGCATCGGCGACCACATCTACGGGCGCTACCGGCCGCAGTTCGCCGAGCAGGGCGACGCCGCTACGACTGCGTGATCGGAATGTGCCTCGGCTGATTGCGCACGCGCGCTAGCCATGCGCGCACGGCGGGATAGGGCGCCAGGTCGAAGCCGCCCTCGTGGGCGACGTGCGTGTAGGCGTAGAGCGCGATGTCCGCGATCGTGTAGCAGCCGGCCGCGAAGAAGTCGCGCGTGTGCAGATGGTCCTCCATCACGGCGAGCGCGTCGTAGCCTCGCACGCGGCGCGCAGCGACCTCCTCGCCGCGCTCCGCCGCCATGCCCGTGTGGCACCAGAAACGCACGACCGCGATGTAGGGCTCGTGGCTGTACTGCTCGAAGAACATCCACTGGAGCACCTGCGCGCGCTCGATGCGGCCCGCGGGCAGGAGCGGCGTGCCCTCGGCGAGGTAGAACTGGATCGCGTTCGACTCCGCGATCGCGGTGCCATCGTCGAGTACGAGCACCGGGATGCGCCCGTTGCGGTTCAGCGCGAGGAATTCGGGCGTGCGCGTCTCACCGCGCGTGATGTCCAGCTCGACGCGCTCGCAGGCGATGTCGAGCTGTTGCAGCAGTAGCCGCACCTTGTAGCCGTTGCCGGACTCCAGATAGTCGTAGAGCTTCATCGCGGTCGGCAGTGTACGATGGCGCGATGAGCCGACGCCCGACCCCGCGCCCGCCGCGCTCCGCCTGCATCACGGCCGAGGGCAGGGAGCGCCTCGAGCAGGAATATCAGCGGCTCTGGTCGATCGACCGGCCGAAGCTGGCGCGCGAGGTCGGCGAGGCGGCCGCGCTCGGCGACCGCTCCGAGAACGCCGAATACATCTACGGCAAGCGCCGGCTGCGCGAGATCGACAGCCGGCTCGAGTTCCTGAGCCGGCGCCTCGACGAGCTGCGCGTGATCGCGCCCGAAGACCTCGGCGACGGCGTGGTGCGCTTCGGCGCCTGGGTCCGGCTCGCGGGCGAGGGCGGTCAGAGCCTCGAATACCAGATCGTCGGTCCCGACGAATTCGACGTCGAAGCGGGTCGCATCAGCATGGATTCGCCGCTCGGCGCGGCGCTGCTCGGCAAGTGCTGCGGGGACGAGGTGGCGGTGCGGCGCCCGAAGGGCGATGCGGTGTTCGAGATCACGGGTGTCCGGTATCGCGCCTGAACGGAGCACGCGCCCGAAGGGCGCGCGCAGCGAGGCGAAGCCGAGCGGAGGTCGGTAAGGTGGATCAGTTGTGACTGCCACCTACCCCGAGCGCGTCCGCGCGCTCTCCGATCGTGTGGTCGCGGCCCAGAAGGGCATCCGCGTGCTCGATGCGGTCAAGTGGGGCGAGGACGTCCAGGCCGCGTTCTACGCCTCGGACTGCCGCGAGCTGCCGCGCGTCGACGCGGCCTACTACCAGCGCTCGTCGCTCGCGATCGACCCGGCCGACGCGCGCGCGGCGTTCCGCGACATCCAGCGCGACATCGCCGCCCAGCTCGGCCGCGCGAACCCCGCCGGCCAGCTGATCCACCGGATGTGCGACGAGTACCTCGAGGTGATCGAGCTGCTGGCTGCGCGCGGCACGCCGCTGTTCGGCGAGATCTCGAAGCACCTGTACGGAAGCGCGTCCGACGCGTTCCACGCCGGCGGGCCCTCGGTCACGGATCTCGCCGCGGCACTCGACCTCGCGCTGCGCGCGATCGACGAGAGCGCGTTCCTCGACCGGTCCCGGCACGAGATCCCCACGCCGGAGGCGGTCGTGCTGCTGCAACAGCGGCTCGACCGGATCTTCTGCGAACCGTCGTCGCGCGTGCGCGTGACGGAGAGCGACGGCATCGTGGCCGACGCGGCGGCCGGCTCCGACTACATCAAGCTGCGCAAGGACGCGCAGTGGAGCGAGCGCGATCTGCGCGTGCTCGAGGCACACGAGGGCTGGGTCCACGTGGGCACCACGTTGAACGGCCAGCGCCAGCCCTTCTGCACCTTCCTCTCCAAGGGCACACCGTCCACGACGATCACACAGGAGGGACTCGCGCTGCTGGTCGAGATCCTCGCCGGCGTGTCGCACCCGACGCGGCTGCGCCGGATCACCGACCGCGTGCACGCGATCGCGCGCGCCGAGTCGGGCGCCAACTTCGTCGAGGTGTTCGAGGCGCTCTGCGCACGCGGTCGTACGCGCGACGAGGCCTACGCCACCGCGGTGCGCGCGTTCCGCGGCAGCACGCCCACCGCGAGCCCGCTCACCAAGGACCTCGCCTATCACAAGGGCTTCGTGGCGATCTACAGCTTCATGCAGATCGCGGTGCGGCGCGGCCGCGTCGACCGGATCCCGCTGCTGTTCTGCGGAAAGCTCACGCTCGAGGACGTCGGCACGCTGTCCGACCTCGTCGAGCAGCAGCTGGTCGTGCCGCCGGCCTATCTGCCGCCGCCGGTCGCCGACCTGAACGGCCTCTCGGCGTGGCTCGCGTACAGCAGCTTCCTCGAGCGTCTCGACCTCGCGCAGGTCGAGGCCGACTACGCGCGGCTGCTGGCGTGAGGCTCACGGGAACGCCAGGACCCCGATCCGGACCATGACCGCGTTGATGCCCGCGTTCGGATAGTGGATCCGTGCGTTCGAGAGGTGGTAGTA
>DATFWW010000154.1:0-6722 GCA_035258825.1 Myxococcota bacterium | reverse complement strand
CGCGGTGGTCGGTGCCAGCTTCGCGTCGAGCTCTGCGGCGCGCTGCCACTGGCGGCGCGCGAGCTCGGGGTCGAGGCGGCGCGCGGCGCGCGTGCCCGCGTCGAGCCAGTCGGCGGCGAGCTGGGCCGGTTGGTCGGCGTCGATCTCGATCAGCAGCTCGGCGGGCAGCGGATCATCGGCCGCGAGCTCCGCGGCGCGGCGCGCCGCGGCGCGCGCTCCGGCACGGTCGCCCTGCGCGAGGCGCGACCGCGCGACGGCGATCTGCACGTCGACCGAGTTCGACGCATGCGGCTGCACCGCGGTGAGGTAGCGCTGCGCGACGTCCGCGTGGCCGAGCGAGAGCTGGATCTCGGCCGCGGCGAGCAGCAGCGAGGCGTCGGGCGAGCCTCCCGCGAGCGCGCGCTGCGCGTCGCCTCCCACGAGCGCCCACGCCGCGACCGGATCGCCGCTGGCCGAGAGCACGCGCGCGCGCTCGGATTCGGAATCACCCGCCTTGCGCGCGCGCGCGACGATCGTCTCGCGCTCGCGCATCGCCACGGGTGTGAGCTTCCCCTGCACCGCGCGCCACGCGCCGAACAGATGCCCCTGCGAAGCGAGTTCGAGCGAGCGCGTCGCGCTCGCGAGCTCGGAGACGGCGGGCGGAGCCGTGTCCGCACTGAGCCCGATCGAGCGTCCCAGCGCCGCGAGCGCCTCGCTGCACGCGCCACCGAGCGAGTCGAGCGCGGCCTCCGCTCGGCTCGACGCGATCAGATCGCCGGTTGCGGCCTCGTAGACGGAGAGCCGCAGCTCTACGCGTCCGCTTTCCTCGCGCAGCCGCGGCAGCAGCGCCTGCGCGGCGCCGCGCTGCGCCGCGGCGCCGAGCGCCGCCGTGCCCGCGGCGGGCAGCGCGATCACCTCGCGCCCCGCGCTGCGCAGCGAGGTCTCGAGCCAGCGGTCGAAGCCGAGCGCGACCGGCGCGAGCGCAGGGTCGACCTGCGCCGGCGCGACGGCGAGCGGCCGCGGCGCGCCCGCCGCCGATGCGAGCGGGAGCAGCAGACACGCAACGAGCGCGGGCAGGCGCGCGTGCCGGAACGGGCCCTGGGCGAACATCATCGCCCAGCCTGATCGGCCTGCGCGCGGCGCGCGTTGAGCCCGTTCGCTGGGGGCCGGGCTTCGCCCTACTTTCGCGCGGCGCGGCGCGAGGGCGCGCGCACGAGCGGGGCGAGGTGCTGCCCGGTGTGCGAGCCCGCAGTGGCCGCCACCACCTCGGGCGTACCGCTCGCCACCACGCGGCCGCCGTCGGGGCCGCCCTCGGGTCCGAGGTCGATCACCCAGTCGGCGGTCTTGATCACGTCGAGGTTGTGCTCGATCACCACCACGCTGTTGCCCGCGTTGACGAGCCGCTCCAGCACGAGCAGCAGCTTGCGCACGTCGTCGAAGTGGAGGCCCGTGGTGGGCTCGTCCAGCAGATAGAGCGTGCGGCCCGTGGCGCGCTTCGCGAGCTCGCGCGCGAGCTTGATGCGCTGCGCCTCGCCGCCCGAGAGCGTCGGGGAAGGCTGACCGAGGTGGAGATAGTCGAGCCCGACGTCGGAGAGCAGCGCGAGCGGTCCCGCCACCGACGGGTGCGCCGCGAACAGCTCGCTCGCCTCGCGGACGGTGAGGTCGAGCACCTCCGCGATCGAGCGGCCCTTGTAGCGGACGCGCAGCGTCGCCTCGTTGAAGCGCTTGCCGTGGCACTCCTCGCATGGGACGTACACGTCGGGCAGGAAGTGCATCTCCACCTGGAGCACGCCGTCGCCCTGGCACGCCTCGCAGCGCCCGCCCTTCACGTTGAACGAGAAGCGGCCCGGCTTGTAGCCGTGCAGGCGCGCGTCCGGCAGCGTCGCGAACAGCCGGCGGATCTCGTCGAACACCTTGATGTAGGTGACGGGGTTGCTGCGCGGCGTGCGGCCGATCGGGCGCTGATCGATCCGGATCACCTTGTCGATCGCGCCGAGCCCGTGGAGCGCGCGGTGCTCCCCAACGCGGCGCGTCGACTGGTGGAGCGCGCGCGCGAGGGCGGGGTAGAGGATGTCGTTCACGAGCGTCGACTTTCCCGCGCCCGAGACGCCCGTGATCGCGGTCAGCACGCCGAGCGGGAACTCGACGTCGATGTCGCGCAGGTTGTTCTCTCTCGCGCCCGCGATCTTCAGGCTGCCGCTCGCGGCGCGGCGCGTCACCGGGACGGGGATCGAGAGCCGGCCCGAGAGATAGGCGCCGGTAAGCGAGTCCGGGTTCTCCTCGAGGCTCGCGGGTGTCCCCGCATGCACGATCCGTCCACCCAGCACACCCGCGCCCGGGCCGAAGTCGATCACGTGGTCGGCGGCGCGGATCGTCTCCTCGTCGTGCTCGACCACCACCACCGTGTTGCCGATGTCGCGCATCCGCTCGAGCGTGCTGAGCAGCCGGCGGTTGTCGCGCTGGTGCAGCCCGATCGACGGCTCGTCGAGGATGTAGATCACGCCGGTCAGCTCCGACCCCACCTGGCTCGCGAGCCGGATCCGCTGCGACTCGCCGCCCGAGAGCGACGGCCCCGCGCGGTCGAGCGAGAGGTAACAGAGGCCGACTGCCGCGAGGAATTCGAGCCGGCCGCGGATCTCCTTGATCACCTCGGCCGCGATCTGCCGCGCGGAGCCCTCGAGCTCGAGCGCGCCGAAGAACGCGCGCGCCTCGTCGACCGTGTCGGACGACACGTCGACGATCGTGCGCGCGCCCACGCGCACGGCGGCGCTCTCGGGCCGCAGCCGCGTGCCGCGGCACGCCGAGCACGCCGCGTCGCCGAGAAACTGCGCATACCACCGCTTCGCGCTGTCCGAGGTGGCCTCGCGGAAGCGGCGCTCGAGCCGCGGCAGCAGGCCCTCCCAGGTCTGGCGGAAACGGCCGCGCCCGGAGCGGCCCTCCCACTTCACCGCGAACGTGCGGTCGCCCGCGCCGTAGAGCAGCACGTCGCG
Organism: Myxococcota bacterium; assembly: GCA_035258825.1. Lineage (GTDB taxonomy): Bacteria > Myxococcota_A > UBA9160 > UBA9160 > SMWR01 > JAHEJV01. The sequence continues at coordinate 3,753 of DATFWW010000154.1, read as the reverse complement.
CAAGCGCTGGGGGATCTTCGCGAACGGGCGGTCGAACGGGATGCCGAGCTGCGCGATGATCTGCCCGCGGAAGCCGTGCGCCCAGCCGGTCTTCTCGGACACGTTCGGTCCCCACGGCTTGATCGCACCGGCGTCGATCGAGATCGACTCGTCGGGAATCACGAGACGGGGATCGATCTCGACGCGCGTGCCGAGCCCGTTGCACTCCACGCACATACCCTGTGGGCTGTTGAACGAGAAGCTCTGGGGCGTGAGCTCGGGGAACGAGGTGCCGCAGTTCCCGCACGCCATCTTCTCCGAGAAGACGCGGTCGCCGCCCCCCTCGGTCTGCGCGATCAGCAGTCCGTCGCCGACGCGCAGCGCGGTCTCGACCGATTCGTTCAGGCGCGAGAATGCGTCCGGCTTCACGACCAGGCGGTCGATCACCGCCTCGACGGTGTGCTTCCGGCGCTTGTCGAGCGCCTCGACCTCCTCGGTCACCACCGTCTCCCCGTCCACCCTCAAACGCACGTATCCCGCGCGCCGCACCTCCGCGAGCAGCTCGCGGTGCTCGCCCTTGCGGTTCACGAGGATCGGCGCCATCAGCACGAGTCGCGTTCCCTCGGGAAGCGACGCGAGCTCGCGCGAGATCTGCTCGGCGGTCTGGCCGCGCACGGGCTTGCCGCACACGTGGCAGTGCTGGATGCCGACGCGCGCGTAGAGCACGCGCAGGTAGTCGGAGATCTCGGTGATCGTGCCGACGGTCGACCGCGGGTTGGTGCCGGTAGTCTTCTGCTCGATCGAGATCGTGGGCGAGAGGCCGCGGATCGTGTCGTAGCGCGGCTTCTCCATCTGGCCGAGGAACTGCCGCGCGTACGCCGACAGCGATTCCACATAACGCCGCTGCCCCTCGGCGTAGAGCGTGTCGAACGCGAGCGATGATTTGCCGGATCCCGACACGCCGGTGAGCACGACGAGCTTCTTCTTCGGGATCTCGACGTCGATCGACCGGAGGTTGTGCTCGCGCGCTCCGCGGATCTGGACGTGTTCGAGCTCCATGGGGGATGCGAGGATAACCGGGGAGTAGGGTGGGCAAAACCCGCCTTCTGAGACACGCGCCGACGAAGGCGCCGAAGGCGCGTGTCGCCCACCTATGACTCCCGATCGATCGTCCACTGCAGCGCGTCCGCGGCGCTAGCGTCGCGCGGGCGACCGCGCCGTCGCAGCTCCGCGACCACGCGCGCGCGCGTTTCGGGCGGGCGGTTCTGGCCGATCTTCCACTTTACCTTGCGCCCCGTGATCGCGAGCCTCACAGCGGCGATCACGCCGAGCGAGCCGCGGTAGATCGGCTCCGCCCCCGTCACGGCGCGGAACCCGCCTTCGGGCTGATAGCGCGCGAGCAATCGCGTCTGTTGGTCGGCGAGCACGGCGGCGTCGCGCGAGACCCGAGCGACCTCGCACTCGAAGAGCACGGTGCGGTGATAGGCGGTCGCGGCGACGGCGTTCTCGGAGTCGACCCAGTAGGAGGGGATCGTCGCCAGGATCTCGTCGACCTCGAACGCGCACCGCGGCCGGGTCTCGAGGTGGGCGAGCTGAGCGTCGGCGCGGTTCAGGTGGATCTCGACCGCGCGGCCGTCGTACGCGAACGGATAGAGCCCGAGGTGGGGCAGACCGTCGTCGCCGACCGTGAGCAGGCGGCCCATCTCCTGCTCGCGGACGAACGCGTCGAGCGCGTCGTCGGGGATGTCCGAGTAGTAGTCGTAGTGGATCACGAGTCGCTCCGGTCGACGCGTTCGACGCTTTCCGTCGAGATTCGCCGATCTTTCCGAGGATCCGGCGCGGGTTGCGCTGGAAGCGAGCGCGGATGCTCCCGTATTTCCCGAGCCGTGACCACGAGATGGAAGAAGCCGGGCACGGCAATCGCGGCGACCGCCTGGATCGCGGCTTGCTCGTATCTCCACTTCGCGTGGCCGAGCCTCGCGCCCCTGCTCGAGACCCTCGACTCCTCGCCGGGGATTCAACGCATCGCTCGCGTTCCGAGGATCGCGTTCCTCGTCTCGGGGCTCGTCGTCGCGTTGGCGCTGAAGGCCAAAGATCGGTGGATGGGCACTTCGATGTCGCTGGTGACCGACGCCGTGATCGGCGCGCCCGCGTTCACGCTGATCGCGCTGCTGATCCAGCCATTCCTGGTCGACGTCGAGTAGTGCGCGTCACGGCAGCGCGACCGCGTAGGCGATCGCGAACCGCGGCGACGCGGCGGCCTCTTGCAGGCCGCCCGACGGATCGACGGCGGCCGCGAGCACGCGGCCGTGCGCCCACGCTCCCTTTCGCTCGAGCCGGTGGCCGCGCCGTTCGAGCGCGCCCAGCACGGCGGAGTCGAAGCGCGACTCCACGGAGACGACGCCCGGCCGCGCGTGGCGCGGCCAGAACGAGCTCGGCATGTGCTCGCTGTGCACGGTGGGCGCGTCGATCGCGGCCTGGAGGTCGCGCTCGCCGTGTGCGGCGAGGCGCAGGAAGAACTGTGAGGTCCATTGGTCCTGCTGGTCGCCGCCCGGCGTGCCGAACGCGAGCCAGCGCCCGTCGGCGAGCAGCGCGAGCGAGGGCGAGAGCGTGGTGCGCGGGCGCTTGCCCGGCGCGAGCGCGTTCGGGTGATCGGGATCGAGCGAGGCCATCTGGAGCCGGGTGCCGAGCGAGAAGCCGAGCTCGGGAATCACCGGTGAAGTCATGATCCATCCGCCGCTCGGCGTCGCCGACACCGCGTTGCCCGTGGCGTCGACGGCGACACACTGCGTGGTGTCGGAGCGGCCAAGAGAGGCAACGACGGCGCCGGGCTCGACCGGCAGATCCCCGCCGTCCTCTGCGATCAGCGGCCAGCCCGCCGGCAGGCGCCCGATCCCCGGCCGCAGCTCGAGCGACGCCTTCTCGCGATCCACGAGCGCACGCCGCTGCGCGCCGTACTCGCGCGAGAGCAGCCGATCGATCGGCACGTGCGCAAAGCGCGGGTCGCCATAACAGGCGTCCCGGTCTGCGAATGCGAGCTTGGCGGTCTCGAGCCACAGGTGGAGCGCCTCGGCACCAGCCGGGTCGAGCGCCTCGTGATCGAAGCCCTCGAGCAGGCGCAGGTGCTGGAGGAACACCGGCCCCTGCCCCCAAGGTCCGGTCTTGAACACGCGCGAGCCGCGGTAGTCGACCGAGAGCGGTTCCTCGACGGCACCCGCATAGCGCGCGAGGTCGTCCGCCGTGATCAGCCCTGCGTGTCGAGCGCGGCTCACGTCGCGCACGGGGATGCGCGCGAAGCGCTCGATCGCGAGCGCCCCGGCGCCGCGATAGAAGGAGTCCCGCGCGGCGCGAATCCCCGCCTCGCGCGCCCCGCCGGCCGCGCGCTCGGCTTCGCCGAGCTCTGCGAGCCAGCGCGCGAGCGGCGCGTTGGTCTGGCGCTCGCCGACCGCGCACAGCGGCAGGTAGATCGCCGCGGTCGTCGGCCAGGAGCGCTCGAAGCGCGGCGCGAGGAGCTCGATCAGGTCGCGCAGGAACGGGTACATGGGGAAGCCGCGCTCGGCGAGCGCGCGTGCGGGCGCGATCACGTCGGCGAGCCGGCGCGTACCGAACTCCTCGAGCAGACGGCACCACGCGTCGAGCGCGCCCGGCACGCAGGCCGAGACCAGCCCGTCGGCCGGCAGGAGATCGAAGCCTTCCGCGCGCACGCGCTCGATCGTGGCGGCGGCGGGAGCGGGGCCCTGGCCGGAGATCGCGAACACGCGGTCGCGCCGCGCG
>DATFWW010000153.1:0-6546 GCA_035258825.1 Myxococcota bacterium | reverse complement strand
CATGCGCTGCTCGCGGTCGGGGATGATGTTGTTCGGGCCGAACACCATCGAGAACGCCGCGATCGTGGCCGGGAAGCCGCGCTCGCGGTGCTCGCGCAGCAGGAGCTCCTCGCACAGGATCTTGTTGCGGCCGTAGTCGTTTTGGCGCTCGCTCAGATCGAGCGGGTGGTCCTCGGCGATCGGCAGGATATCCGACGGCGCATAGATCACGGTCGAGCTGGCGAACACGTAGTGCCCCGTGCGGCCGCGCAGGATCTCGCTCATCGCGCGCGCGTCCTCGGGGCGATACGCGCTGATGTCGAACACGCAGTCCCAGTCGCGGCCCGCGAGCGCCGCGCGCAGCGCGGCGTGATCGGTGCGGTCGGCGATCAGGCGCTGGACCGACCGCGGCAGCTCGGCGGCGGTCTTGCCGCGATTGCAGATCGAGACGTCGTGGCCCGTGCGCACGAGCTCGCGCACGAGCGCGAGCCCATTGAACTGCGTGCCGCCCATCACGAGGACCTTCATCAGATAGCTCCCCACTTCTCGCGCAGCTCGGCGAAGAACGCCTCGAGCTGCTCGGCCCTGCGCGCGAACGCGAGCAGTCCGAGCTGCAGATCGGTGGCGCCCGCGGCCGCGAGCTCGTGCGCGCCGGCGAGCGTTGCGGCGAGGTCGGGGCGCCCGTTCGCGCCCGTCCGCACCTCGAGCGATCCGCGCACGCGGAGCGCGCGAGGGTCGCGGCCCGCGCGGGCGAACGCGTCGGCGAGCCGCTTCGCGCCGTCGGCGAGATCGGTGCGCGTCGCCGTCATGATCGGGATCCAGCCGTCGCCCCAGCGCACGATGCGCGCGAGGTTGCGCGCGTGCAGCGTGCCCGAGAACCAGACCGGCACGCCGCCCTGCTGCACCGGGCGCGGCTCGCACCAGATCCTCTCGAACGTCACTGTCGGCGACGAGAACGAGGCCGGCGATTGCGTCCAGAGCGCGCGGCACGCGGCGATCGTGTCGTCGAGACGCTGCGCGCGCGTGGCGAAGTCGACGCCGGCGGCGTCGAACTCCTCGCGCTGCCAGCCGACGCCCACGCCGAGGTCGAGCCGGCCCTGCGAGAGCACGTCGAGCGTGGCGGCCGTCTTCGCCAGCACGACCGCGGGCCGCAGCGGCGCGATCAGGATCCCCGTCGCGAGCCGCACCCGCGACGTGGCCGCCGCGATCGCCGCGAGCACGGCGAGCGGCTCGAGCCACGGCGCCTCGATCGGGAACGGGAACTGGCCCCACTCGTAGTTCTCGGTGTGCTCGCCCATCACCACGTGGTCGGGCACGATCACCGTGTCGACGCCGGCCGCCTCGGCGCGCCGCGCGAGGTCGATCACCTCGTGCATCCGGCCCGGCCCGAAGAACGGGCCGAAGCTCGGAATGCTCAGCGTGAGGCGCATCGGTGTCCCCCGATCCTCGACGAGCCGCTCATTCGAACTTGAGATCCTCCAGCGCGGCGTCGCTGAGCTGGAGCAGGCCGACGCGCGGATAGTCGAGATCGACGGTGATCCAAAGCGAGGCCCCGATCAGCAGCGCCAGCGCCAGGCTCAGCGGGGAACGCGTCCGCTCGGCGATCCCGCACGCATAACCCGTGATCGCGGTGGCGAGCGCCGAGCACAGGACGAGCAGCGCGAGCACCGGCACGGGCAGGTGCTTCTTGCTGGCGGCGAGGCGCGTCGTGAACAGATCGATCACGTCGTTCACGGGGTTCAGCACCGCGAGCGTCGCAGTCGGCCGCGCGACGACCCCATCGCGCGCCGCATTCCAGATCCGGGCGTGCATGCGCTCGAATTCCGCGGCGTCGGCGGGGTCCATCTCGAACACCGCCCTCTTGTTGACGCCGATCCGGAACACCGTGTAGTCGCGCAGCGCCGCGCGCAGCGCCGACCGCTGTGGCTCGTCGATCAGATCGGCGCGCAGCACCGCCGTGCCGATCGCGTTCGCCTCGGTGGTGATCAGGTCCTGCCGCTCGAGGAAGCGCGTGCCCGCAGCGGCGAAGCTGAACGCGAGCAGCAGGCCGAGCAGTCCCAGGATCGCGCCCTGGATCGCGCCGACCTGGCTGCTCGCGGGCGCGCTCCCCGACGCTGCGATCTCGCGGCGTCCCGCCCGGTACCCGAGCTCGAGCGCGCCGAGCAGCACGGCGAGCAGGCCGATCGCGACCGACAGCTCTGCGGCGGTCTCGACCACGAACGGGTTCAAGGCTTTCCGACCGGCACCGCCAGCACGGGGCACGGAGCGCGCCGCACGACCCGCTCGGTGTGGCTGCCCCGGCCGAGCACGCCCAGGAATCCGTCGCGTCCGTCGGTCGTCATCGCGATCAGATCGACGTCGAGGTCGCGCGCTGCGCGCTCGATCTCGTCGATCACGTCGCCCGACCGCCGCTCCTCGCGGAACCGGAGCTGCGGATCGGCCAGTCGATCGAGCGTCGGCATCGGGCCATCGCCGACGTGCAGCAGCACGAGCTCGACGGGCTTCGCCGCGAATTGCGCGATCCGCGTCGCGTAGACGATCGCCGGCTTTGCGCTCGGCGCCGCGGCGACCGGGATCAGCACACGCGTGAGGTGGATCGAGCCGTCGCCCGGGTTCACGAAGCCGCGCGCGCCGGCGGGCACGAACAGCGTCATCAGCCTGGCCTCGCGCGCGACCCGTTCGGAGACCGAATGATCGAGCCACGCCGGCAGGCCGCCGCCGCTCTCGGTGGCGAGCACGACGAGATCGATGTCGTGCTTCGTCACGTACTCGTGGATCGCCGCGGCGGGGCGCAGGCTGCGCAGGTTGACCTTCTTGACCCGGACATTGAGCTCCTCGAGCACCGCGGAGCGCGGGCTGCCGGGCTCGAGACAGCCCCAGGCCTCGAGCGTGCGCCGGACGGCCGGGAACTTCGTCCACTCGTCCTCTGCCAGGAAGTCGCGACCCGCGTGGAGGATCGTGAGCTCGGTCTCGCGCAGCAGCGCGATCGCGAGCGCGTGGGCGAAGGCGAGGTGACTGCCCTCGGAGAAGTCGGTGGGATGGAAGACGGAGGTGACGAAGGGGGGATCCTGCACGGCGGCAAGATAGCCGCTGGCGATCGCCATCAGCAGGCCTCCAGCATCGAGCGGACTGCGCCGGCGACCCTGCCCATCTCGCGCGCGAGCCGACCGCGCTTCGCCCAGCTCCTCATCTTGCGCTGGTTGAATTCGATCTCGATGCCGACATAGCGGGACTCCGGGTGGAGCTTGCGCAGGTCGGTGGTCAGGCCGTCGTCGGTGCCCCGGTAGGGCTGGTTCGCGCGCACGTGCAGGTCCGGAAACGCGCGCGAAAGGAGGCGCACGAGCGCGCGCGCGAAGCGCGCCTCGGTCGGTCGCGCGGGGTCGAACAGCACGCCGATGTCGCAGTGGCGCAGCTGCCCGCGGAAGATCGGCGCGAACGAGTGGATCGAGAGATGGATCGCCGCTCCGCGCCGGGCGGCTCGCGCGGCGTGCGCCGTGACCTCCGTGCGATAGGGGAGATAATGCCTCCGCACGATCGCCTCGCGCGCGGACTCCGGCAGCGCCCGGATCCGCGCGCAGTGCAGCGAGGGAGCGTCCAGCGAGCGGTTGAGGTCCACCACGAGGCGCGACACCTCCGCATGGAACAGCGGTGCCGCGAGCTCCTTGGCGAGCCGCCGCGCGCAGGGCAGCGCCCCCACGTCGATGCCGCGGTGCGAGGCGAGCAGGTTCGATCCGCGGAACAGGGGGCGCAACGGCGCGGGCACCCGGTTGCCGCCGTGCTCGCACGAGAAGAAGAGGATCGGGCGCACGCGGGTCATCGGGGCGATCGTTCGTTCAGTAGGCCACGAGCCCCGCGGATCGGAACACCTCGCACGCAGCCTCGGCCGCTTCCGCCGACGCGGGCTTCACGTCCGCGAGCGCGTAGGGCATCGCGAGCTTCTCCCACTTGTAGCGGCCCATCTGGTGGAATGGCAGCACGTCGACGCGCGCAACGTTGCCGAGCCTCGCGGCGAATCGCGCGATGTTCTCGATGTCGCCGGCGTCGTCGGTGAGCCCCGGTACGAGGACGAAGCGCAGCCAGAGGGTCCGGCCGCGCGCCGCGAGCCGCTGCGCGAACGCGAGCGTGGGCGCCACGTCCTGGCCCGTCAGGCGGCGGTACCGCTCGGGGTCCCAACCCTTGATGTCGAGCAGCACGAGATCGATCGCCTCGAGGTCGGCGTCGGAGAGCCGCTCGCCGAAGAAGCCGTTGGTGTCGAGCGCGGTATGGATCCCCATCTCGCGCGCCGCGGTGAACAGCTTCACTGCGAAGCGGTCCTGCATCAGAGGCTCGCCGCCGCTCAGCGTGAAGCCGCCCGACATCACCCGGAGGCCGTGGCGGTACCGGCGCAGCTCCTCCACGGCCCGGGCGACCGGCACCGGAATGCCGTTCTTCATCTTCCAGGTGTCGGGGTTGTGGCAGTAGAGACAGCGGAACATGCAGCCGGTCGTCCAAGCGACCACGCGCACGCCCGGGCCGTCCACGGTGGAGCCGGTCGTGAAGGAGTGCAGGAACCCCAGGTCGCCCGAGGCGAGCGCGGCGCGGACCTCCGCGTCGGACACGCGCTCGCCGAGACCGGTGCGCAGCTCGAACGGACTCGCCGCCTCGATCGGGGTGGGCTCCGGCTGCGCATCCGTCATTGCACCGCTCCGTGGAACGTCCGGTTGATCACGTCCATCTGCTGCTCGCGCGAGAGCCGCACGAAGTTCACCGCATAGCCCGACACGCGGATGGTCAGGTTCGGGTACTTCTCGGGGTGATCCATCGCGTCGATCAGCATCTCGCGGTTCAACACGTTCACGTTCATGTGGTAGCCGGTGACGCCGAAGAACGCGTCGAGCATTCCGACCAGGTTGGTGATCCGGTCGTCGGCCACGCGCCCGAGCCCCTCGGGCACCATCGATGCGGTGAGCGAGATCCCGTCCGCGGCATCGCGATACGGAATCTTGGCGACCGACGCGGCCGCCGCGTGCAGGCCGCGGCTGTCGCGCCCGTGCATCGGGTTGGCGCCCGGCGCAAACGGCTCGCCGTGGCGGCGCCCGTCCGGCGTGTTGCCGGTCGCCTTGCCGTACACGACGTTCGACGTGATCGTGAGGATCGACTGCGTGTGCATCGCGCCGCGATAGGTCGGGTACTTCCGCAGCTTGTGCATGAACGCGCTGACCGCCCAGACGGCCAGCTGGTCGACGCGGTTGTCGTTGTTGCCGAACATCGGGAACGCGCCCTCGGTCTGGTAGTCGGTCACCAGCCCGGTGGCGTCGCGAACCACGCGAACCTTCGCGTACTTGATCGCCGAGAGGCTGTCGGCGACGACCGACAGGCCGGCCATCCCGAACGCCATCGTGCGCAGCGGCGCGTAGTCGTGCAGCGCCATCTCGACGCGCTCGTAGGCGTACTTGTCGTGCATGTAGTGGATCACGTTCATGGCGTTCACGTAGACGCCCGCGAGCCAGTCCATCATCCGCTCGAAGCGGACCAGCACGTCGTCGAAGTCGAGCACGTCGCCCGAGACGGGCGCGAAGGCGGGCGCGACCTGGTCGCCGCTGATCTCGTCGCGGCCGCCGTTGATCGCGTAGAGCAGGCACTTCGCGAGGTTCGCGCGCGCCCCGAAGAACTGCATCTGCTTGCCGATCAGCATCGGCGAGACACAGCACGCGATCGCACCGTCGTCACCCCAGGTGCGGCGCATGATCTCGTCGCTCTCGAACTGGATCGCGCTCGTGTCGATCGCGACGCGCGCCGCGAAGCGCCGAAACGCATCGGGCAGGCGCGGCGAGTACCAGATCGTGAGGTTGGGCTCCGGGGCGGGGCCCAAGTTGTAGAGCGTCTGGAGGAAGCGGAAGCTCGTCTTCGTCACGAGCGAGCGGCCGTCGTCGCCCATCCCCGCGATCGATTCGGTGACCCAGGTGGGGTCCCCGGCGAACAGCTCGTCGTACTCGGGCGTGCGCAGGAACCGGACGATGCGCAGCTTGATCACGAAGTCGTCGATGATCTCCTGCGCCTGCCCCTCCGCGAGCTCGCCGCGCGCCAGGTCGCGCGCGAAGTAGACGTCGAGGAACGTCGAGACCCGCCCGAGCGACATCGCGGCGCCGTTCTGCTCCTTCACGCCCGCGAGATAGCCGAAGTAGAGCCACTGCACGGCCTCGCGCGCGTTGCGCGCCGGGCCGCTGATGTCGAACCCATAGCTCTTCGCCATCTCGCGCAGCTCGCCGAGCGCGCGGATCTGCTCGGCGAGCTCCTCCCGGTCGCGGATGATCTCGTCCGTCGACATCGCGACGTCGAGGGCGTCCTTCTCCTCGCGCTTGCGCTCGATCAACCGGTCAACGCCGTAGAGCGCGACGCGGCGATAGTCGCCGATGATGCGCCCGCGGCCGTACGCGTCGGGCAGCCCGGTCAACACATGGGAGCTCCTACACCGACGAATGTCGGCGGTGTAGGCGTCGAACACCGCGGCATTGTGGGTCTTGCGGTGCTTGGTGAAGGTCTCCACGACCTGGGGATCGGGCTCGTACCCGTAGGTCTTCAGCGCGG
>DATFWW010000152.1:0-4334 GCA_035258825.1 Myxococcota bacterium | reverse complement strand
CGCCATCGCGGCGACACCTTCGCGGAAGTCGGCGGTGTTCTGGAGGCGATCCTGCTCGGCGCGCTCGCGCTGGGTGGCGGCGCGGATCTCCTCGGCGAGGCCGCCGCGCATCGTCTCGCGGATCGCGTCGATCGCGAGCGGCCCCGACGCCGCGATCTCGGCCGCGAACGCGCGCGCGTCCGCGCGCAGCCGCTCGAGCGGCGCGAGCCGGTCGGCGAGGCCGATCGCGAGCGCGCGCTCGCCGTCGATGCGCGCGCCCGTGTAGAGCAGCTCGAGCGCGCGCTGCTGGCCGACCACACGCGGCAGCGTCACCGTGAGGCCGAAGCCGTGATGGAAGCCGAGCCGCGCGAAGTTGGCCGAGAGGCGAGCTTCGGGCGCGGCGACGCGAAAATCGGGCCACAGCGCGAGGCCGAGCCCGCCGCCGATCGCCGCACCCTGCACCGCCGCCACGACCGGGATGCGCGTCGCGAACAGGCGCACTGCTTCGTCGTAGAGGTGGTGGCCCACCGCGTGCAGACCCGGCTCCGATGGGCCGAAGTTGGCGCCCGCGCAGAAGTGCTTCCCGTCCGCCGCGAGCACGGCCGCGCGGCAGCGCGGCTCGGCGTCGAGTGCCGCCATCGCGTCGGCGAGCGAGGCGATCAGCACCTGGTCGAAGAAGTTGTTCGGCGCGCGCCGGATCTCGACGACCGCGACGAAGTCGTCGCCGAGGTCGACTGCGAGGTCCTTGAAGTGGCCGAACTCCGCCACACTCCCTCCCGCCTAACGGGGCAATCCGACCAGGTTGCGCGCGATGATCACGCGCTGCACCTGGCCGGTGCCCTCGACGATGTCCATTGCCTTCACGTCGCGGTAGAGCTTCTCGATCAGGTGGTCTCCGCGCGCGCCCGTGGCGCCGAGCAGCTCCATCCCGAGCGCGGTCGCCTCCTGCGCCACGCCCGCCGCGAGCGCCTTCGCCATCGACGCCTCGGTGATGTTGGGCCGCTCGCGATCAGCGAGCCAGCCCGCGCGCAGGCACACGAGCCGCGCCATGCGCAGCTTGCGCGCCATCGCCTCGAGCCGGTCGCGCACGCGGTCGCGGTGCAGCAGACCGCTCTCGCGCGCGAACGCGAGCGCCTCGTCGAGCGCGGCGCGCCCCATGCCCACCGCGTTGGCGGCGATGATCGGCCGCCCCGCGTTGAACGTGCGCATCGCGGTCTTGAATCCGGCCGAGGATTCGTAGCGCTCCTCGCCGCCGAGCAGGTTCGCGGCGGGGATCAGGCAATCCTGCAGCGTGAACGAGGTGGACTCGTACGCCCGCAGGCCCATCTTCTTCTCGATCTTGAAGCGGCCGAGGCCGGGCGTGCCGCGCTCGACGAAGAACGAGCGCTGCGCGCCGCGGCCCGACTCGCCGCCTACCACGGCCTGCACGAGGATCCAGTCGGCGCGCGACGCGCCCCCGATGAAACACTTCGCTCCGTTGAGGATCCAGCCGTCGCCGTCCTTGCGCGCCGAGGTCTTGATCGCGGCGGCGTCGGAGCCCGCGCCGGGCTCGGTCATCGCGAAGCAGGCCCAGCGCGGGCGATCGGGCGCGAGAAACGGCCCGAGGTAGCGCTCCTTCTGCTCTTCGGTGCCCATCGCGAGCACGTTCGTCTCGGGCAGGCTCGGACCCGGATCCGCGACCGTGACGCCGCGGTCCCAGTAGGCGAGCTCTTCGAGCAGCAGCAGCGTCTCGACCACGCTCGTCCGCTCGCGCTTCGCACCGGCCGGGCCCGGCCAGCGCGTGCGCCCGCCACCGCGCTCGATGAACTTCGCGAAGTAGGGGTGACCCTCGGGCAGCGGCGCGGAGAGCCGGTCGGCCTCGAGCCCGGCCGGGCGCATCGCGGATCTGCCCCACTCGCGCGCGTCGGCGAGCCGCTCGCGCGTGCGCTCGTCGATGCGGAAGTCGATCATGCGAGCCCCAGTGCGGCGCCGGGCGCATCGCACAGCTCGCGCCCGGCGTCCTCGATCGCCGCGTCGAAGCCGCCCAGCCAGAGGCCGAGCGCGCGCGACTCGCGCATCGCCTTCTCCATCGGATAGTCGGCCATGAATCCGTGCCCGCCCAGGATCTGCACGCCGGCCGGCCCGATCAGGCGCGACGCCTCGATGCACTGCGCGAACGCCGCGGCCGCCGCGCCCGCGCACGGCAGGTGCTGGTCGACGCGCCAGGCGGCCTCGTGCACGAGCAGGCGCGCGCCGTCGAGCGCCATCTGCATGTCGGTGATCAGGAACGCGAGCCCCTGGTGGTGGGCGATCGGCCGGCCGAACGCATGGCGCTCTTGCGCATAACCCCGCGAGAAGTCGCACGCGTCGCGCAGCACGCCGAGCAGCAGTGACGCGGCGTAGAGCCGCGCGCGCGCGCGGGCGCGTTCGGTACCGGAGGGATTCGCCGCGCGGCGCGCGATCGGTGCGGACTCGAGCCGCAGCGCGCACGCGCCTGCGGCGCGCAGGCCCGCACCGGGCAGCTCCTGGCAGCGGATCCCCTCGCACACGAGCAGCTGCTCGTCGCCGACGAACGCGACGACCGCGTCGGCGCGCGCCGCCGGATACCACGCGACCTCAGCGTCGACGCGCGTGCCGTCGGCCGAGATGCGCGCGTCCCCGCCGTCGATCCACGCGGCGCGCGCGCCCGGAGCGGACAGCGCGCCGAGGAGATCCGAGAGCCACGCGCCGTCGCAGATCTGGAGCGCGCCATAGAGCGCAGGACCGAACGGGTCGAGCGCGAGTGCGGCGCCCGCATCCGCCGCCGCGAGCTCCTCGTTCACGATCACGCGTGCGAGCGCGCCGAGCCCGGCACCGCCGCGCTCGGCGGGCAGCTCGAGGCCCGCGAGGCCGACCTGCGCGAACGCCGCGCGCACGGGCTGCGCCACCTCGCGCGCGGACTCGTGCTCGCGCAGGCGCGGCCGCAGCTCCTCCTGGGCGAGCTTGCGCGCTGTCTCTGCGAGCAGCGCGAGCTCGTCGCCCGGATCGAGATCGAACACGCCTACGGCCGCGTCGCGACGCCGCGGTACATCTGCGCGAACAGGCCCGGGCCCTTGCCGCGAAAGCGGTCGATCGCCGTCAGCTCGAATCCGGCGTCCGCGACGATCCGGTCGATCGCGCGGTTGATGTGACAGCCGTCGCTGATCCGCGCCCAGAGCGGGTCGAGGCGGTCCTGCCAGCGCGCGGTGCTCTCGCGCTGTGCCTTGCCGTGCTCGATGAACACATAGCGCCCGCCCGGCTTGAGCACGCGGCGCATCTCGCGCAGCGCAGCGGCCGCGTCGGCGATCGAGCAGAGCGTCCAGGTCGTGATCACGGTGTCGAAACGACCCGCGTCGAACGGCAGCCCGCCGTCCGCGGGCAGCGCCGTGCGGATCACCGGGAACGGCGCCTCCACCACGCGCGCGTCCACGGCGGGAACGCCCTCGGTCACCATGGGATCGAGTCCCGTCACCGATTTCACCGCGGACGGGTAGAGGCGCAGATTGCGACCGGTGCCGAAGCCCACCTCCAGCACCTCGCCCTCCGCCTGGCCGACGGTGGCGGGGCGCATCTCGTCCATGAAACCCATCATCCAGTCCTGGAGCCGGGGCTTGATGAAGTCTCGCAGCGCCATGGGACGCCTCGCGGGGTGCGCGCTCCTGGCACTCTATCGCAATCGTCGGGTTTCACCGGAAATGATCTGAAAGAGGAAGGCCGTGCCCGGTGGGCACGGGCACGGCCCCGAAGTCAGATCCGCTCTGATGACCCAGCCGACAGCCCCGTCCGCAGGAGCTGGAAACCGCTTGATGTCGTCCGCGCGCGGGAGCGGCCCCCGCGCTCTGCTTCCCAGTGCCCCACTTCACAAGCACGGCGCGTGCCAATCCACCGCGGCGCGCGGGATTCCCCAGCCGGGATGCGCTAGTGGATCGCCATACGTCGAGTATGGCGGCGATCGACAGAGGAACGGCAGTTCCGCGTCCGGGAAGTCCGGGGCGTCAAAAAGTGGAATCATTTGGATCACGAACCGCCTGGGCCGCAATCGCGGCGGCCATGCTCGCGATCGCGCTGCGCGCGCCGCTGTTCGATCTGCCGCTCGAGCGCGACGAGGGGGAGTATTCCTACATCGCGTGGCGGCTTGCGGCCGGCGAGACGCCGTACGCGGACTGGTTCGACCAGAAGCCGCCCGGAGTGTTCCTCGCCTATCGGCTCGCGCTCGCGTGGGCGGGTGGGTCCGTTGCCGGGATCCGGGCGGTCGCGGCGCTGGTCGGCGCGGTCTCGGCGCTCGCGCTGTTCGGACTCGCGCGCGCGCTGCTCGGACCCACCGCTGCCGCGCTCGCGGCGCTGCTGTTCGTGTTCCT
>DATFWW010000151.1:0-12159 GCA_035258825.1 Myxococcota bacterium | reverse complement strand
TGCCGGCGCTGGCCCCCGTGACGACGGCGACGCGCGGTTCGTGTCGACTCATGATCGGACCTCTCTCGGGCGCAGCTCGACGCGGCGCGCCCTCGCTCCATCCAGAAACAGCTGCACGGCGAACGCGAGGCGCGCCTCGATCTGGCGCGACGGCAGCCTCTGTCCCGAGACGATCATGCGCACGGGCCCCCCCACCACCATGCTCATGAAGACCGTCGCGGCCATGACGGGATCGGTCGCCGAGAGCCGGCCCGCATCGGTCTCGCGGCGCAGCAACGCGGCGAGGAATTCGATCACGGGCCGCGTGCCCTGTTCGTAGGACATCGTGAAGATCTCGGGAAAGCGATACGACTCGGTGTTGATGATGCGCTGCAGCTTGAGGCCCGCCGGCGTCATCACCTGGGCCACGCGCGAACGCGCCACGGCGGTGAGCGTCGCTTCCAGGTCCCCGCTCTCGAGCGCAGCGAGCGTCGCGTGGGGGACGATCAACTGTTCGATCGCGCGCTGCACGCTGGCCCGGAACAGCGCCGCCTTGTCCGGGTAGCGCGCGTAGACGGTCCGCTTCGTCATCCCCACCGAGGCCGCGATCGCGTCGATGGTCGCCTGCTCGTAGCCGCGGTCGAGGAAATGATCGAGCGCCGTATCGAGCAGCTCGTCGTGCCGCTGCCGGGCCTGCTCGCGCGTCGGCCGGCCGGCGCCGGGCCGTTTCCGGGCCCTTCTCGCCCGCTGCGAAGGACCCCTTGCAACCACCACCGGATCCGCCATAATGAAACGCTCCAGTGGCCATTTTACGCGGACCGGTCCGATCCGGCAAGACCGGCGGGCGCGGCAAGGAGGGCGCGATGGGGAAGGCGATCGAAACGCTCACGAAGCTCGAGGACGCTCCGAACCGCTTCGACATCCCGCATGCCGAGCTGCTGCCCGTGCAGCTCGAGGCCGCCAACGAGCTGTTCCAGGATCGGATCGGCAGGATCCGACTGCTGAAGCATCGCGCCGACACCGGCGAGATCGACGCGATTCGCGAAACCGCGGACATCGTCCCGCTGCTCTTCGCACACACCGCCTACAAGAGCTATCCCGAGAGCTGGTTGACCGAGCGGAGATGGGATCGGCTCAGCAAGTGGCTGGACACGATCTCCACCTATCGCATCGAGCCCACCGATCCCTCGCAGGTGCGCGACATCGACGAGTGGATCGATCGACTCGCGGCGGCGGGGCACTACGTGTCCTGCTCCAGCGGCACGACCGGCAAGTCCGCGATGCTGCCCGCCTCGGCGGCCGACATGAAGTGGACCAGCCGGGATGCGGTCCAGGCCTTCGCCTGGGGCTCCGGCGTCACGCCCGCCCGTGACCGCAAGATGTTCGGCCTCGCGCCCGTGGCCAGCGTGCCGCGCAACCTGGCGATCCGCGACGCGTTGATCGAGGCGTTCATCGATCCGAGCTCCGAGCCGTTCATCTACCCCGTGCCGCCGATCACGATCGGCCAGATCACGGGCATGGTGGCGCTGCGCAAGAGCATCGCCGACGGCACGGCGAAGCCCGCCGACATCGCCGCGTTCGAGGCGACCTCGGCAGAGCGCCAGAAGAACGTCGAGCAGGCGGCCCACGTGTCCGCCGAGACGCTCGTGCGCGATCGCGGCAGCAAGCTCTGCCTGTCCGGGATGTGGGCCTCGCTCTACAAGGTCGCCGAGATCGTCCGCGGGATGGGCTACAGCGGGAAGGACTTCCATCCCGACAACATGATCTACATCGCCGGCGGCCTCAAAGGCGCAACGCTGCCGTCCAACTATCGCGAATACGTGCTGGAGACGTTCCATCTCTCGCCCGAGCGCGTGTTCCAGATGTACGGCATGCAGGAGATCAACACGGCCATGCCGCGCTGCCCGGCCGGCCGCTATCACGTCGCGCCCTGGCTCCTTTGCCTGCTGCTCGACCCGGAGGGCGAAACGCTGCTGCCGCCGACGGGTGGCGAGATGGAGGGGCGCGCCGCCTTCCTCGACCTCTCGCTCGACGGCCGCTGGGGCGGCGTGATCTCGGGCGACAAGATCTCGCTGGACTCCGGCAAGTGTGCGTGCGGCCGCGGCAGCCCGTCGATCCGCGACGACATCACGCGTTATTCCGATCTGCCGGGCGGCGACAAGATCAGCTGTGCGGGAACGATCGACGCCTACGTGCGAGGTGTGGCATGACCGCCGTCCAAAGCGATCCGGTCCTCCAGGTCCCCCACTTCGTCCGCGGGAAGCTCGTGTCCGGCAGCAGCGTCCGCCACCGCTCGCGCGACCTCGGCGCCGACTTCACGACGCCCGAGATCGACCTCGACGCGCTGGTCGCGCCGCGCTCCGAGGCGCCGCCGCTGCTGGACGTCAAGCTCTCCGAGATCGTCGACTTCCTGGTCGAGACGGGCGAGCGGCTGGCGCTCGATCACAACCCGTATCTGCAGGAAGTGCTCGAATACATCGTGGCCACCAACCCGCTGCCGCGCCGCGTGGTGGAGAACCTGTTCCGCGGCGCACCCCATTACCTGACGCGCGACGTGCTGATGGGCACCGTCGAGGCCAACTTCGCCGATCCCGCCTATCTCGACGGCTGGGTCCCGCGCACCGACCGCTTCGGACACCGGACGTCGATCCGCGCGTTCCCGCCGCGCATGATCCACATGCTCGCGGGCAATTCGCCGACGGGCTGCGTGTCGTCGATCGCGCAGGGCGCGCTCGTGAAGGCGATCAACCTGTTCAAGATGCCGTCGAGCGACCCGTTCACCTGCGTGGCGGTGCTGCGGACGATGGCCGACATCGATCCGAACCACCCGGTCGTCCGCTCGATGTCCGCCGTCTACTGGCGCGGCGGCGACGAGGCGATCGAGCGCACGCTCTATCGCCCGCAGTATTTCGACCGGATCGTGGCGTGGGGCGGCGGCGACGCGATCCACAACGTGATCCGCTACCTCGGCCCCGGGCTGCAGCTGGTCTCGTTCGACCCCAAGTCGTCGATCTCGATGATCGGGCCGGAGGCCTTCACGTCGGATGAGGCGATCGCCGAGGTGGCGGAGTGCGCTGCCGCGGACGTCTCGGTATTCAATCAGGAGGCGTGCCTCGCCAGCCGGTTCATCTTCGTCGAGGGCGATCGGCGGGGCGTCGAAAAGTTCTGCGCGCAGCTGCAGCAGCGGCTCGGCGTCGATCGCGAGACCGCGTCGGCGAAGGCCCTGCCCCTGCCCATGGAGATGCGCGAGGAGATCGAGGTGCTGCAGATGGTGGGCGATTCCCGGGTCTTTGGGACCCCCGACGGCAGCGGCCTCGTGATCCTCACGGACGAGCCCGTGAGCTTCCATCCCACCGGCAAGACCGCGAACGTCGTGCACCTGGAATCGCTCGACGACGCGCTTCGCCACGTGAACGTGGCGACCCAGACGATCGGCGTCCACCCGCCGGAGCGGAAGGCGCGGATGCGGGATCGGATCGCCAGCGCCGGCGGCCAGCGCGTCTGCCGGCTCGGTTCCGCCGCCCGACACGTGATGGGCAGCCCGCACGATGCGATGTACCCGCTCCAGCGCTTCGTGCACTGGATGTCCGACGACGACGTCTGAAGCTCACGGGGAGGGAGGGACCCGTGCCCCACCCGATCGATGCCTGGCACAAGTTCGTCGCGAACCGCGATCCCGGCCTGCTCGACGCGCTGCTCGCCGACGGCGTGGTGTTCCACTCCCCGGTCGTGCACACGCCGCAGCGCGGGAAGCCGATCGCGATCCTGTACCTGCGCGGCGCGATGCAGGTGCTCGGCACGCCGGCCTTCCGCTACGAGCGCGAGATCCGCGGCGAGCGCGATGCGCTGCTCGAGTTCGCCACCGAGATCGACGGGATCGCGATCAACGGCGTCGATCTGATCCGCTGGGACGACGCGGGTCGCATCGTCGACTTCAAGGTGATGGTGCGGCCGCTCAAGGCGATCAACATCCTGCACCAGAAGATGGGCGAGCTGCTCGCGAAGCTGAAGTAGGCGATCATCGCGGCGAAGCGAAGGCGGAGACGACGTGAGCTGGCTCTCCGAAATCGGCGGCAGACGCATGCCGTTCCTGCGCTGGTCGGTCTGGCGCATGGCGCTCGGCGCGCGGAACCTGCTCACGAACTGGCAGGTTGGCGACGGGCGCGAGGAGGCGCTCGCGCGATACGTCGCGGCGAACGCGCGCCAGGGCGACCTCGACGGCGTGATCCGCGCGATCGACGAGTTCTGCTACCACCGCGCGATCATGATGAACGTCGGCGACGAGAAGGGCGCGATCCTCGATCGCGCGATCGAACGCGCCCGGCCGCGACGGCTGCTCGAGCTCGGCACCTACTGCGGCTACAGCGCGCTCCGGACCGCCCGCGCGATGCCGGCGGGAGCCCACCTCACCTCGATCGAGTTCAGCGCCGCGAATGCCGAGATCGCGCGCCGCAACTGGGATCACGCCGGCGTCGCCGATCGGATCGCGGTCGTCGTCGGCAGCCTGGGCGACGGCGGCGACACGATCGCGCGCCTCGAGGCGGAGCACCGCTTCGCGGCGGGCTCGCTCGACTTCGTGTTCGTCGATCACGACAAGGCCGCCTACCTCCCGGACCTCGAGCGCATCCTCGCGCGCGGCTGGCTGCACGCGGGATCGATCGTGGTCGCGGACAACGTCCGGGTGCCCGGCGCGCCGAAGTACCGCGCCTACATGCAGGCGCACGAGGGATCGAGCTGGCGAACCGTCGAGCACGACACGCACGTCGAATACCAGACGCTGATCCGCGACCTCGTGCTCGAGTCCGAGTATCTGGGATCCTGATCATGCGCGTCCGCCACGACCACTGGATCGGCGGAAAGCCCGTCGCGCCGGCGGGCGGCGGGTACCTGCCGACGCTCGATCCCGCAACGCGGACGCCGGGCGACGAGGTCGCGGCCGGGTCGGCGACCGACGTGGATCGCGCGGTCGCCTCGGCGCTCGACGCACAGCGCGACTGGGCGCGCCGCCCGGCGGCACAGCGCGCGGAGGTGCTGCACGGCCTGGCCGAAGCGGTCGAGGCCGACGCCGCGACGCTGATCGCGCTCGAGCGCGCGTGCACGGGCAAGGTCGCTGCCCAGCTCGACATGGAGCTCGCCATGTCGGCGGCCTACTTCCGCTACTACGCCGGCGTGCTGCGCGCCGAGCACGGCCGCACGATCGATCAGGGGAGCGGCAACCACACCTACACGCGGCTCGAACCATACGGCGTGGTCGCCGTGATCACGCCCTGGAACCTGCCGCTCAACCAGGCCTCGCGCGCGCTCGCGCCCGCACTCGCGGTGGGGAACGCCGTGGTGGCCAAGCCGTCGGAGCTCACCTCGACGTCCACGCTGCACCTCGCGCGGCTGGCCTGCGCGGCCGGCCTGCCCGACGGCGTGCTCAACGTCGTCACGGGCACCGGACCCGACGTCGGCACGCCGCTCGCCGCGCACCCGCATGTGCGGCGCATTGCGTTCACGGGCTCGGTCGCGACCGGGCGCCACCTGGCCCGGATCGCCGCGGATCGCCTCGTGCCGGTGACGCTCGAGCTGGGCGGCAAGTCGCCGATCGTCGTGTTCGCGGACGCCGACCTCGAGCGCGCAGTGCCCGCGGCCGTGAGTGCGGTGGCGATGAACGCGGGTCAGGCCTGTTCGGCCACGACGCGGCTGCTCGTCGAGGATTCGCGGCACGACGAGGTCGTGGCTCGCGTCGTCGCGGCGGTCGAACGCCTCGAGCCGGGTGTCGATTTCGGGCCGATGATCACCGAGGCGCAGTACCGCAAGATGCTCGAGCACTTTGCGAGCGCGCGCGACGACGGCGCCGTAGCGGCGACCGGCGGCGGCGCCTACACCGATGGACCCGCAGTGCGCGGGCTGTACGTGCGGCCGACCGTCTACGCGCGCGTGCGGCCCGACCTGCGCATCGCGCGCGAAGAGATCTTCGGCCCCGTGCTCGTGACGATGCCGTTTCGCGGCGAAGCGGAAGCGCTGCGGCTCGCGAACGACACCGAGTACGGGCTCGCGGCGAGCGTCTGGAGCGGCGACCTGTCGCGCGGCCTGCGCCTCGCGGAGCAGATCGAGGCCGGGCAGGTGGCGGTCAACGGCGGTGCGCTCACGATCGAGACGCCGTTCGGCGGCTACAAGCGGAGCGGCTACGGCCGCGAGAAGGGCGTCGAGGCACTGCGCGAGTACGCACAGATCAAGACGATCAGCGCGTCGCTGCGCTGAGGCCGTTCAGAACTTCTCGGCAGCCCCCTCCCTCTTCGCGCGCGCGGCATTCTCGGTGCGCGCGGCGAGCAGGTCCGGCATCACGGTGTCGAGATCGCTCTGCGAGAACAGCGACCCGCCCTTCGTGAACGCGCGGACCACCGCGGGCTGCTGCATGATGCCCACCTCGCCCTGCATCACGTTGACGATCTGCCCCGTGAATCCCTGCCCCTTCGCCGAGCACAGCCACGTGACGATCGGCGCGATCTGGGCCGGGCTGCTCGACGGGTCGGTCGCGCGATCCGGCTCACCGCGGCCCTGCATCAGCGGCACGGTGAGCCGCGTCGCCGCGCCGGGCGAGATCGTGTTCACGGTGCACCCGTACTTCGCGAGCTCGAGCGCGAGCGTGCGGGAAAAGCCCGCGATGCCGGCCTTGGCCGCGGCGTAGTTGGTCTGCCCGAAGTTGCCGTACAGGCCCGAGACCGACGAGAAGTTGATCACGCGGCAGCCCTGCCGGTTCGTCTCGCGGACGTAGTTTGCAAACGGCCGCGTGCAGGCGTAGTGGCCCTTCAGGTGCACGGCGATCACCGCGTCCCAGTCCGCCTCCTCCATCTTGAAGATCGTCTTGTCGCGCAGGATGCCCGCGTTGTTGACGAGGATGTCGCACGCCCCGAAGGCATCGAGCGCGCTCTGGAAGATGCGCCGGCCACCATCGACGGTGGCGACGCTGTCGTAGCTCGCGACGGCCTCGCCGCCGAGCGCCCTGCACTCGGCCACGGCGTCGTCCGCGATGCGCGCCGCGCCCGTGCCGTCGGCATTGCCGCCGAGGTCGTTCACGACCACGCGCGCGCCCTCGCGCGCGAAGTCGAGCGCGATCTCGCGGCCGATCCCGCGCCCCGCACCCGTCACGATCGCGATCTTGCCGTCCAGAACGCCCATGGGTCACTCCTCCTTCGTGGGTTCAGCGCCCGCGTGGTTCGGCGCGCGCTTTCGATCGAGGGTCAGGGGTCCCGACCTCGCCCCGGCGCTCGCGGCAGATGTCCTGGTAGTCCACGCGCTGACCCGTGCGATGTGCGGTGATCATACGCGAATCGGGCTGGATGCTCCGAGTGCGCGAGCAGTAGCATCCGGGCGCATGCCGACCCGGCGCGCGCGAACGCTCGTCCTCGTGTGTCTCATCGCTGCGATCGCGCAACCGGCGGTGCCGGCCCGCGGCGTCATGGCCGACGACATCCCCGTCGCCCATACGCCTACGGGCGGCTACGGCAAGACGTTCCCGGCGCCCGTGCTCGCCGCGTGCACCGAGCCGCTCGCCCCGGGCGCGCCGGATCTGCGCGGCATCTGGAAGGCGGTGCGCGTCGAGCGCGACGGGAAGCCGTTGCCGCCCAGCGATCCGATGTACACCTACGCGGAACGCATCGAGCAGTGCGGCAACAGGATCGCGCGATGGGCCACGGCCAGATCGCCGACGCGCGCGCGGACGGCACCGAGAAGAATGCCGTGCACGAGGTCTCCGCGCTCGACTACGAGACGCCGATCGTCGCGATCGCGAGCTACGAGGACGGCGTGTTCGTGCTGCGGCCGCTCCTGATCCGCTGGTTGCCCGTGACGATTCCCTGGATCGAGGTCACGCGCCGGCTCGACCCCGACGGCCGCGTCGTGTGGACGCGCCCGGATCTCGGCCACCAGATCGTGATCCTCGAGCGGATCGGCGGACTCAACGACACCTACACGGTTCACTGAGACGCACTCGCGGTTCGAACGGAACTCGTTCGTGGCTCGAACCGAACGGACTCGGGTAGAATGCGCCCCTTTCGCACTGAGGAGACCCTCCGATGGCCGACCACGGCTTCTGGACCTTCGCGCAGCGCGACCCTCGGCCGCTCGCGCTGGTCGATCCGCAAGAGCGCCACTGGACGCGCGGCGAGCTGCTCGCGGAGTGCAACCGCATCGTGCACGGGCTGCGCGCACTCGGCCTGGCGCACGGCGACACGGTGGCGATCTGCATGCCCAACTGCGCCGAGTTCTACGCGATCTACCTCGCCTGCCTGCAGGCCGGCTGGTATCTCACGCCGATCAACTTCCACCTCGCCGCGCCCGAGGTCGCCTACATCGTGTCCGACTGCGGCGCGAAGGCGTTCATCGGGCACGAGCGTGTCGCCCCGGAGTGCGCGCGGGCCGCCGAGGAGATCGGATTTCCGCAGCAGGGCCGGTTCGCGATCGGGAACGTCCCGGGCTTCCGCCCGTTCGCCGAGCTCGTCGCGGGCCAGCCGACCTCGATGCCGTCCGACCGCGCCGCCGGCACGGTGATGAACTACACCTCGGGCACCACCGGAAAGCCGAAGGGCGTCAAGCGCGCGCTCGCTCCCAAGGAGGTCGAGCCCGACCTGATCATGCAGATGATGGCGGTGGTGTGGCAGATGTTCGGGATCAAGCCCGAGGACGGCAACGTCCACCTCTGCGGCTCGCCGCTCTACCACACCGCGGTGCTCGTCTACTCGGGCAACTCGCTCCACCTCGGCCACGCGGTGGTGCTGATGGACAAGTGGGACGCGGAGAAGACGCTCGAGCTGATCGAGCGCTACCGCGTCACGACGAGCCACATGGTGCCGACCCAGTTCCACCGCATGCTGCTCCTGCCCGAGGCGGTGCGGAAGAAATACGACGTCTCCTCGACGCGCTGCATGATCCACGCCGCGGCGCCCTGCCCGCCCGACGTGAAGCGGCGCATGATCGAGTGGTGGGGCGATTCGGTGTACGAGTACTATGCGGCCACCGAAGGCGGCGGCACGCTCGTGACGCCGCAGGAGTGGATGAAGCACCCCGGCACGGTCGGCAAGGCGTGGCCCAACGCGGAGATCCGGATCTTCGACGACGAGGGCAACGACGTGCCGACCGGAGAGCAGGGCACGGTGTACATGAAGCTCGGCGAGACCGGGCGCTTCGAGTACAAGGGCGACGCGCAGAAGACGAAGAAGAACCGGATCGCCAAGGGCGACACGCTCTACTTCACGGTCGGCGACGTCGGCTACCTGGACGGCGAAGGCTATCTGTTCCTGTGCGACCGCAAGATCGACATGATCATCTCGGGCGGCGCGAACATCTATCCGGCCGAGATCGAGAACGTCTTCCTCGAGCACCCGAAGGTCGGCGACGTGGCGGTGTTCGGGATCCCGCACGAGGAGTGGGGCGAGGAGATCAAGGCGGTCGTGGAGCCCGCGCCCGGTGTGATCGCGGGTGAGGCGCTCGCCGCGGAGCTGCTCGCGTTCTGCCGCGACCGGCTCGCGAAGTTCAAGCTGCCGAAGACGATCGACTTCCACGACTCGCTCCCGCGCGACCCGAACGGCAAGCTCTACAAGCGGCGGCTGCGCGACCCGTACTGGGAGGGCAAGGAGCGCGCGATCTGAGGCGGGGCTTCGTCACAGCCGGTGTTGCGCTAGGCGCCGCCGCGGTTGTGTGGGACGCAGTCGCGGTGAACGGCGAGCGGTACTTGAACCGGATCGAGAGCGCGCCGCTGCCGGAGGTCTCCGCGGCCGCGCTCGCGCTCCACGAGGCGAGCTTCGTCGCGGATCTGCACGCCGACTCGCTGCTGTTCGGCCGCGATCTCGCGCGCCGCTCGGAGATCGGCCACGTCGATCTGCCGCGGCTGCACCAGGGCAACGTGGCGCTCCAGGTGTTCGCGGCCGCCACCTCCGTACCCGCCGGCATCAACATCGACCACAACCCGCGCGACGCGTTCGACGTGCTGTACCTGGTCTACTGCGCGCGCCTCTCGCGCGGCTGCTGGGGCGGGAAGTTCGCGCGCGTCGAGACGCTGGCCGGCCGGCTCGCGCGGCTGGTCGAGCGCGAGCCCGATCTCGCCTGGGTGCGCACCGCGGCCGACCTCGAGGCGCTGCGCGCGCGCCGCGCGGGCGATCCGCGCGCGCTCGGCGCGATCCTCTCGATCGAGGGCGCGCAAGCGCTCGAGGGCAACCCACAGAACCTCGAGCGCGCGTTCGCGCTGGGCGTGCGCATGATCGGGCTCGCCCATTTCACCGACAACGACTACGCAGGCTCGGCGCACGGTGCGGAGAAGGGGGGCCTCACCGAGCTCGGCCGCCGCACGCTCGCGCGCATGGAGGAGCTCGGCGTCGCGGTCGACGTCGCGCACCTCGCGCCCGCCGCGATCGACGGCGTGCTCGCGATCGCGCACAAGCCGGTGGTCGTCTCGCACGGCGGCCTCAAGGGCACCTGCGACAACGCCCGGACGATCAGCGACGCGCACGCGCGCGCGATCGCGGCAACCGGCGGCGTGATCGGGATCGGC
Organism: Myxococcota bacterium; assembly: GCA_035258825.1. Classification (GTDB taxonomy): domain Bacteria; phylum Myxococcota_A; class UBA9160; order UBA9160; family SMWR01; genus JAHEJV01. The sequence continues at coordinate 1,649 of DATFWW010000151.1, read as the reverse complement.
TACTGGCGCGAGGCCGTGTGCGGGATCGCCCCGAACGACATCGCGCGCGCCGTCCGCTACGCGGTGGAGCTCGTCGGCGACGAGCACGTGGCGCTCGGCTCCGACTACGATGGCGCGGTTCCCGTGGCGTTCGACACCAGCCACCTCGCGGTGGTGACCCAGGCGATGCTGGACGCGGGGATCTCGCGCGAGTCGATCCCGAAGATCCTCGGCGGAAACGCCGTGCGCGTGCTCGCGGAGACGCTGCCCGGGAGCTGATCGCGCGCGCTCGCTCAGGCGCCGTTGAATGCCGCGCTCGTGGTCGCGCCGCGCGGGAACTCGATCAGCTCGATCGGCGTGCCGTCCGGATCGGCCAGGAAGAACATCCTCACGCCGCCGACCTCGGTCGGCTTCTGCAGCGGGCGCAGCCCGCGCGCAACGCACGCGTCCCAGGCCGCGTCGAGATCGTCGACCGAGAGCGAGACGTTCGAGTAGCCCGTGAATCGCGCCTTCGGCGGAGGCTCGCTCTTCGGCTGCTCGAAGCCGAGCAGCTCGATCGAGACGCGGCCCGCACCCGGAACCAGGAGGCCCACCATGCGCCCGCGCGCCCCCGGCGCACCCGTCATCGCCTCGAGCCCGGCGCCGTCGAGGCGCACGTCGAAGATCACGCGCAGCCCGAGTCCGTCGCGGTAGAAGCCGAGCGCGCGCTCCATGTCGGACACGCGCACCGTCACGTGGGAGAAATCGCGGAACGCGAGCGGATCCCCGGCCATGGCCATCACGGCAACCTCCATGGGTTCGCGCGCCGACGCTAGCATGCGCCGCGTGTCGACCGGGATCCACGGGCGCGTCGATCCGCGCTTCGCGCGCGTGCGCGAGGAGTTCGCGCGCAACTTCGCCGAGCGCGGCGAGCTCGGCGCGTCCGTGTGTGTGATCGCATCCGGGCGCACGGTTGTCGACCTGTGGGGCGGCCACGCCGATCCCGCGCGCGAGCGGCCGTGGCGCGAGGACACGCTCGTGATGGTGCACTCGTGCACGAAGGGCGCCGCGGCGATCTGCGCGCACGTGCTCGCGGACCGCAGCGAGCTCGATCTCGACGCGCCCGTCGCGCGCTACTGGCCCGAGTTCGCGGACGCGGGCAAGGAGCGGATCCCCGTGCACATGTTGCTCTCGCACCGCGCGGGCCTCGCCGCAATCGACGCGCCGCTGCGGCCGCGCCAGGGGCTCGAGTGGGACACGATGGTGGACGCGCTCGCCCACCAGCGCCCGAACTGGGAGCCCGGCACGGCGCACGGCTACCACGCGATCACGTTCGGCTGGCTGGTCGGCGAAGTGGTGCGGCGGATCAGCGGCCGCACGCTCGGCCGCTTTCTCCGCGACGAGATCGCCGGCCCGCTCGGCCTCGACTTCTGGATCGGCCTGCCCGAAGCGGAGGATCCGCGCGCGGCGCGCATCGCGCCGCCGCCGCCGGTCGATCCGCACGACGCGTTCGGCGCCGCGCTGCTCGACCACGGATCGCTCACGCGGCGTGCGTTCATGAATCCCTCCACGCTGTACTTCGCAGGCGGCGCGGAGTTCGCGCGGCGCCTGCGCGCGGCCGAGATTCCCGCCGCGAACGGGATGGCGAACGCGCGCGGACTCGCGGGACTCTACGCGCCGCTCGCGGCGGG
>DATFWW010000150.1:0-9348 GCA_035258825.1 Myxococcota bacterium | reverse complement strand
TCAGGATCTCGCGGAATCGCCCGCGCGTCGGGTTGATGGCCGTCTCCGTGGCGCCGGGCGGCACGAAGAACACCGAGCCCGGCTGCACGGGCAGCTCGACGCGTCCGCTGCCTTCGACCTCGGCGTCGACGCGCGAGCCCTCGAGCACGCACAACAAATACGGCAGGTCGTGGCGGTGGCGATCGGAGCGCTCGCCTGGTGCGAGATCCATCTCCCACACGCGCACGAGTTCGTTCTCGAACAGCAGCTTGTTGGCGACGTTTCCCAGCGGGCGATCGTCGGTCGTCATGGCCTCCCTCAGCTCGGCGGCAGGCGGAAGTCGTCGCCTCGCGCCGCCTCGCTCGCGCGCGCGCGCGCGAGCAGCTGGTCCTCGCGCGGCAGGCGCCGCGAGAGCTCCGGCATCACCTCGCTCGCGAACAGGCGCAGGCTCTCCTCCGCGATCTCGTAGGGCATCCCGCCGAAGCTGAACACCCCCGTGAAGGTCTCCCCGCCCGTGCGCTCGATCCGGTCCACGATCTTCTCGTAGCACTGCTCGGGCGTGCCCCAGGTCTGGAGACCGAGGAAGAACTCGATCGATTCATCGGCGCCGCCCGGCTGGCTGATCCGCTCCTGTGTCGCCTTGTACGCCTCGTAGCCGCGCATCGTCGTCAGGTGGTCGCCGATCAGCTCGTAGTGGCGGATCACCGATCGATAGTATTCGCCGATGTAGCGCCGCGCGTTCTCCTCGGCACGGGCGGCGTTCGTGTCGCAGAGCGTCCAGCCGGCGACGATCGGCGGCGGCGCGTCGACCCCGTTCACCGCGCTGAACACGGTGCGGTAGTCGTTCAGCTCCTTCACCACCATCTCCCATGGCTTCTGCGGAATGATCAGGATGCCGATGCCGAGCCGCGCCATGATCTCCGCCGACTCGGGCGACACCGCCGCCGCGTAGATGCGGCCGCGGAACGACTTGAACGGCCGCGGGCGCAGGTCGCGCCGCACCTGCTTCACGAACTTGCCGTCGTACTCGCAGTAGCCCTGCTCGAGCGCGGCGAGCAGCATCTGGGCCGACTCGACGAAGATCGCGCGGCTGTCCTCCTGCGCGACGCCGAAGCCCTCGAACTCGACCCGCCCGAGCCCGCGGCCGATCCCGAGGATCACGCGCCCGTTCGAGAGGTGGTCGAGCACGATCACCTGCTCGGCCACGCGCACCGGGTGGTGCCACGGCAGCACCACCACCATCGAGCCGAGCTGGATGCGCTCGGTGCGGCCGGCGAAGTAGGTGAGGTATTGCATGACGTCGGGGCACATCGTGTAGTCGGTGAAGTGGTGCTCGACGCCCCACAGCGATTCGAAGCCGAGCGGCTCCGCGAGATCGCCGAGGCGCAGCTCGTTGCGGTAGACGTTGCGGTCCGTGCGGCCCTCGCCCTGGCCCTGGAAGATGACGCCCATTCCGACGTGCATGACTTCTCCTCCCGTCGCGCGTTCCACTCTACTACCCTCCTCCGCGGGAGGAAACGCGATGCTGGACCTGCTCGTGCGCGGCGGAACGCTGATCGACGGCACCGGGGCCCCGCGCGCGACGGGCGACGTCGGCGTCCGCGGCGGGCGGATCGCGGCGGTCGGACGCGTGGACGAGTCCGCGCGGCGCACGATCGACGCGGACGGGCTCTGGGTGACACCCGGATGGGTCGACGTCCACACGCACTACGACGGCCAGGTCACCTGGGACTCGCTGCTCACGCCGTCGTGCTGGCACGGCGTCACGACGGTGGTGATGGGCAACTGCGGCGTCGGCTTCGCGCCGGTGCGGCCCGGCAGCTACGAGTACCTGATCAAGCTGATGGAGGGGGTCGAGGACATCCCCGGCACCGCGCTCGCCGAGGGGATCCGCTGGGAGTGGGAGAGCTTCCCCGAGTATCTCGACGCCGTGGAGCGCATGCCGCACGCGCTCGACGTGGGCGCGCAGGTGCCGCACGCGGCGCTGCGCTTCTACGTGATGGGCGAGCGCGGCGCCGACCACGAACAGCGCCCGACGCCCGACGAGATCGAGGCGATGGGGCTGCTCGTGCGCGACGCGGTGCGCGCGGGTGCGCTCGGCTTCACCACGTCGCGCACGCGCAACCACCGCGCGAGCGACGGCCGCCCGACGCCGAGCCTCACCGCGACCGCCGACGAGCTGGTCGGGATCAGCCGCCGCTTCGGCGAAGCGGGCGCGGGCGTGTTCGAGATCGTCTCCGACTTCCCCGACCCCGAGGCCGAGTGGAAGCTCCTGCGCGAGATGGTGGCGGCGTCGGGCCGGCCGATGTCGATCTCGATCGCGCAGAGCGACGTCTCGCCCGACGCGTGGCGCGCGTCGCTGCGCAAGCTCGAGGAGGCGAACGCGGCCGGGCTGCCGATGCGCGGCCAGGTGGCCGCGCGCGCGATCGGCACGCTGCTCGGGCTCGAGGCCACGATCCATCCGTTCCTGAGCCACCCGAGCTTCGCGGAGGTCGCGGCGCTGCCGCTCGCGGCGAAGGTTGCACGGCTACGCGACCCGGCGTTCCGGAGCCGGCTGCTAGGCGAGCAACCGTCGCCGATGCTGCGCATGTTCGCCGACCCGGAGAAGATCTTCGCGCTCGGCGACCCGCCCGACTACGAGCCGCCGCGCGAGGCGAGCGTCGCGGCCGAGGCGCAGCGCCGCGGCGTACCCCCCGAAGAGCTGCTGCTCGACCTCCTGATCGCCGACGGCGGCCGCGCCCTGCTCTACCGCCCGCTGCTCAACTACTCCGGGTTCGATCTCGGCGCGATCCGCGAGATGCTGACCCACCCTCTCACCGTGCCCGGGCTCGGCGACGCGGGCGCGCACTGCGGGCTGATCTGCGACGGCAGCTTCCCCACCTACCTGCTCCTGCACTGGGGGCGCGCGCGCACGCGCGGCGCGAAGCTGCCCGTGGAAGAGCTCGTGAAGCGCCAGACGGCGGATACCGCCGCGCTCGTCGGCCTGCGCGATCGCGGCACGCTCGCGCCGGGCCGGAAGGCCGACCTGAACGTGATCGACCCCGAGGCGCTCGCGCTCGCGCATCCGGAGATCGCGTACGACCTGCCCGCGGGCGGGAAGCGGCTCGTCCAGCGCGCGCGGGGCTACCGCGCCACGATCGTCGCCGGCGAGGTCGTGCTCGAGAACGGCGAGCCCACCGGCGCGCTGCCGGGGAAGCTGGTGCGCGGACCCCAGCATTGATCCGCCACCGGCTGCGGCGCATCGCCTCGGCGGCGCTGCCCACGGTGGCCACGCTGGTCGCGTTCGAGCTGATCCTGCGCGCGTTCCCGGGCCTCGTCCCGATCGACGTGGGCACGGCGATCTACTCGGTGTACGGCACCGGTCCCGGCGACATCTACTTCTACGATGAGCCGACGCGCGCGAACTTCATGTGGCCCAACTACCGCACGCGCGCGTACTGGAATGGCTATGTCTGGGAGCACCGCACCGATGAGCTGGGCTTCCGGAACCCCGACGATCTGAACGCGCGCTCGATCGTGTGGCTCGGCGACTCGATGATCTACGGCCACGGCGTCGAGGAGGAGGACACCGCGGTCGCCCGGCTGCGACGCGAGCACGGCCTCGCGGCCTACAACGCGGGTCGGCAGGGCGACTGCCTGTACCAGGAATACCTCGTGGCGCGGCTGCTCCTGCGCGAGGTCGCGCCGCGCACGCTCGTGCTCTCGGTGTTCATGAACGACTTCGAGGACCTCGAGGTCTATCGGACCCCCGAGGAGATCGCGGTGCCGCCCGAGCTCTCCCTCGATGTCGGCGCGCTCGCCGCGCGCCTCGAACACCCGGTGACACGCTTCCGGCCCCGAAGGGAGCTCCAGCGCCTGAAGCTCTGGCGACTCGCCGACCTGGTGGGCAAGCGGATCGGGAAACGGCGCGCGGCGCCGCCCGCGGACGCGGGTCCCCCGAGCTTCGTTCGACCGCTCGTCGAAGACGCGCGCTGGACACCGATCGCGAACTACTACGAGCGGATGATCGGCGATCTCGCCGAGCGCTCGCGCGCGGCCGGCGCGGAGCTCGTGCTGCTGGATCTCGATATCGGCGATCAGGTGATCGCAGACGCGCGCCCGGGGCTCGATCGCCTGCACGAACTGCTGGCTTCGATCGCGCGCGAGCACGCGCTCCGGCTGCTCGATACGCGGAGCTCGTTCGAGACGTGCAAGGCAGCGTGCTTCCTGCCCCACGACGGACACCTGAGCCCGGAAGGCCATCGCCGGCTCGCCGATCTCGTCGCGAGCGCGCTGCGGGAGCCGGGGCCCGTGTGACGTGGCTCGTGCCTCCGGGTGCCGTTCCGGGCGCGGAGCGCCTCGTGCTCGCGCGCGCGCTGCGCGGCGCAGTCGACGGGTTCGCGTCGCTCGTGCTGGTCGCCTACCTGCGCGAGCTCGGGTACTCGCCGGGCGCGATCGGCGGGCTCGTCACCGCGACACTGGTCGGCTCGGCCGCCCTCACGCTCGCGGTCGGCCTCGCGGGCGCGCGGCTGCGCGAGCGCGCTGTCCTGTTCGGAGCGTGCGCGCTGATGTTCGCCACCGGACTCGGCCTCGCGGGATTCACCGCGTTCGGGCCGTTGCTCGCCGTCGCGTTCGCGGGCACGCTGAACCCTTCCGACGGCGACGTCTCCGTCTTCCTTCCCACCGAGCAGGCTCTGCTCGCGGACGCGGTCGCGGGCAGTGACCGCGTGGCGCTGTTCGCGCGCTACAACCTCGCGGGCGCGCTCGCGGGCGGCGTCGGATCGCTCGCCGCGGGTCTGCCCGTCGCGCTCGAGGGCGCACTCGGCCTCTCGCGCCTCGGCTCGTTGCGCGCCTCGCTCGCGCTGTACGGGCTCGCCGCACTGCCGATCGCGTGGCTCTACACCGGGCTGCCCGCGCGCGCCGGATCCGCGGCGCCCGAGGCTCCGCGAGCCCCGCTCTCGCGCTCGCGCGCCGTCGTGCTGCGGCTCACGGCGCTGTTCTCGCTCGATTCGCTCGGCGGCGGCTTCGCCGTGAAGGCGATGCTCGCGCTCTGGCTGTTCCAGCGGTTCGGCTTCTCGATCCAGGCCGCGGGCAGCGTGTTCTTCGTCTCCGCACTGCTCGCGGGCTTTTCGCAGCTCGCCTCCGCGCGCCTCGCGGCGCGGATCGGCCTGATCCCGACGATGGTCTACACGCATCTACCCGCGAACGCGTTCCTCGTGCTCGCGGCCTTCATGCCGAGCGCGCCGCTCGCGGTCGCGTTCCTGCTGCTGCGCATGGCGTTCTCGCAGATGGACGTGCCCGCGCGCCAGGCCTACGTGATGGCGATCGTGCCTCCCGAGGAGCGCGCCGCCGCCGCGAGCGTCACCAACGTGCCGCGCAGCCTCGCGTCTGCGCTCTCGCCCTCGCTCGCGGGCGCGCTGCTCGCGCTGTCGAGCTTCGGCTGGCCGCTCGTGATCGGCGGAGCGCTCAAGATCACCTACGACCTCCTGCTGCTGGCGCAGTTCCGCAACGCGCCGCCGCCCGAGGAATCCGCGCTCCGCTGACGGCCGGGCGCGAGATGCCTCTCGACAATCCCGGGTTCCGCATCGGAGGATACGCGCGGAATGGGAGGGCAGTCCTGCGACATGCGCGCCGTGGGTCGGGCCATCGTATCTGCGCTGCTGTTCGCCTGCGCTCCGGCGCCGGACGCGCGCCTGTCCGCGGACAAGAAGAACGACGAGGCCGCGGGCTATGTCGGCGATGCGCTGTGCCGGGGCTGCCACAGCGTCGAGGCCTCGCACTGGGACAAGACCATCCACGCCCGCGCCTTCGCGGCCAACCCGCGCACCGAGCTCGAGAGCCGGAACTGCGAGGCCTGCCACGGCCCCGGCCAGGCGCACGTCAGGAACCCGACCTCGGCCACGATCAAGGCGTTCTCGCGCGACTCGGTCCAGGAGCCCGCGGAGATGAACGCGATGTGTCAACAGTGTCACAGGAGCGGGCCGCTGTTGCACTGGATCGGCTCGGTGCACGAGTCGCACGAGCTCGCGTGCAGCGATTGTCACAATCCGATGGCGAAGGCCTCGGCGCAGTCGCTCCTGCGCGCCGAGGACGTGAACAACACGTGTCTGAAGTGCCACCCCGCGCAGCGCACGGATTTCCGCAAGCGCAGTCACATGCCGCTGTTCGAGGGCAAGATCAACTGCACCGACTGCCACGCGCCGCACGGGTCGCCCGTGGCGCCCCTGATCAAGGCCGACAGCGTGAACGAGCTGTGCACCTCGTGTCACGCCGAGAAGCGCGGGCCGTTCCTCTGGGAGCACGAGCCCGTGCGCGAGAGCTGCCTGAACTGCCACAAGCCGCACGGCTCGAATCACGAGAAGCTGCTGACCACGGCGCTGCCGATGCTGTGCCAGGAGTGTCACTCGCCGATCGACAGCCCGAACTACGGCCACCCGGCCGGTCTGCTCACGGCGCAGAATCTGCCGATCGGGCCGAATCCCGACGACCGGCTGATGAACCGCAGCTGCCTGAACTGCCACACGCAGATCCACGGCTCGAATCACCCGTCCGGTCCGAGGTTCCACCGCTGATGCGCGGGCGGCTCGCGGCGCTGCTCCTGACCCCGTGTCTGGCGCTGCCCGCGGCCGCCGATCCGCCGCGCGACTCGCTCCACCCGGGCAACGGCGAGGTGGAGGCCGGCCCCGACCTGCGAGGCATGACCTTGTTGATCCCCACGCGCCGGCGCACGCCGAGCGGGATCCTGTACCCGTGGCCGCCCGAGCTGCCCGCGCTGTCGGAGCTGGGCGACGGCTGGATGTGGCGTGCGAACCTCGAGGGCGGCGAGTTTCTCGAGGACGGCCACGAGCGCGAGACGCGCTACGAGCGCTACCGCGTGGTGCAGGACGGACCGCTCGTCGATCTGCTGAACCTCGAGCTCCTGCAGCCGAAGCGCGGCGACTACGCGCTGTTCCGCGGCGGCAGCATCGGCCGCGACGACCAGTTCTACGACCTCGAGGCGGGCCGCGCCGGCTGGCTGCGCGTGCGCGGCTGGTTCAGCGGGATTCCGCACCGCTATGCAAACGACGCGAAGATCCTGTTCGACGGCGACGGCAGCGACTCGCTCCGGTTGCCGCCCGGGCTCACGCCGGGCGGGTCGTCGCTCGCCCAGATCCAGGCGGCGCTCGACTCTCGCGGCGAGAGCAAGGTGGAGATCCAGCGCGATCGCAGTCAGCTGGGCGTGCGGCTGCGCGTGCTGCCCACCCTGTGGCTGAACGCGCAGTACGGGTTCGAGACACGGCGCGGCGACATTCCCTACGGCGTTGGGATCTCGTTCCCGGATCTCACCTCGTTCGGCGGCGGCACGCTCGAGGTGCCCGAGCCGGTCCGCGACCGCACGCACACGGCGCGCGCCAGCCTCGAATTCGGCGGCCAGGACTTCCAGCTCTCCCTCGGCTACAACGCGTCGCTGTACCGGGACCAGCTGAACTCCTTCACCGTCGAGGAGCCGTTCACGGGGGTCACCCCGGTCGACCGCTCGCGTCTGGCGCTGCCGCCCGACAACGACTGGCAGAACGCACGCGCCGACCTCGCCGCGAATCTCGGGACGCGCACGCGCGCGATCGGCGTGTTCTCGTGGTCGTCCAGCCGCCAGAACGACGAGCTGGTGCCGCCGACGATCAACAGCGGCGCGATCGGCGCCACGGACCTGTCGAACTGGAACACGCTCTCGGCACTGTCGCGTCACCACGCCGACGTGCGGGTCGAGGATCTGCTCGCGGATCTGAGCGTGATCACGAACCCGTGGCAGCCGCTGCGCCTGCGCGCGGGCGTGAAGTGGACCGATCGCGACACCGACAATCACTACGTCGCATACAACCCGGGGACCGGGCAGTACGGGTACATCGTCGAGGACGGCGGCCACGGTCTCACGAACGGCCCGTCTTCGGTCGGGATCTTCCAGCCCGGCGTCGCCGGCTCGAGCTGGCGCTTCCGGGCGATCCCCTGGGGCCAGAGCAACCTGCTGCTCGACCTGGGCGCGGCGTACATGATGCCCTGGCGCTCCACGCTCGATCTGAAGCTCGAGCGGGAGGACGTCGACCGCGACGTCAGCGAGCGCCCGCGCACGACCGAGCGCCGGTTCATCGCCAGCGTCGACTCGCGCGCCCTCAAGTGGGCAACCGCTCGCTTCTCCTACAAGTACATCGATCGCTCGGGCGGCACGATCGACTACCGCGTGTACCAGCGCTACGAGACCGACGTGCTGCCGGGATTCGCGCCGAGCTTCCCCGACGGCGAGGCCCCGCACAGTCTGAACGAGCTGGTGCGGCCGTCGCTCGCCGACCTGACCGGACACCGCTGGAACGGAAGGCTCATCTTCGCGCTCGGATCCTGGTCGGATCTGATGCTGACCGGTCTGGTGCGCTCGGACGACTACGACTCGTCGTACGGGCTCCAGAGCGACCGCACCCAGAACGTCCAGGCCGAGTGGAGCGTCCAGCCGCGGCCCTGGCTCTCGGCGAGCCTCTACAGCTCGCTCGAGGAGCATCGGCGCCGGATGGCCAACATCCGCGGCTTTGCCACGTCGTCGAACGGCCACGCGGGCGGGCCCACCTTCCCGCTCGCGAACAGCTGGAGCGTGAACACGGACGGCAGCGCCATCGGCGGCGGGGCGAACGTATCGCTGCGGCCCGCGCACTGGGTCGAGCTCGTATCGAGCTATTACTACGTGGAGACGCGCGAGCGCGAGAGCCTCGCGTTCGCCTCCCTCGTGGCCCTGGGCAATCCGGTCTTCGGCGGCCCCCTGCCCGGCGATCGCCTGCCGACGCTGCTGAACCGCGACCACGTGGTCGAGACGAGCCTGCGCTTCGAGGTGGCGAAGTGGCTCGGGTTGAAGCTCTTCCACCGGTACGAGCGCTCGACGATCCAGGACTACCACCAGGCGGGCCTCGCGACGCTGATCGACCGCCGCGTGTACTTCGGCCACCAAGACCGGGATTATCAGGCGAATCTGTTCGGGATCCTCGTCCAGCTCTCCACCCCGCCGCCAGGCTTGCCGATCGCGCGAGCCGGGGGGTAGCCTCGTCTCTAAACCGGAGGACCCTCCATGCGCGCGCAATTAGCCGCCATCGCCCTGTGCCTCGTTCTCGTTCCCCTGTCAGCGTCGGCCCGATTCCACTTGTGGCAGATCACCGAGATCTACTCGAACGCGGACGGTTCCGTCCAGTTCGTGGAGCTCTTCAACAACGCAGACCTCGAAGACCTGCTCGCGGGCCACAACCTGACGTCCACCGCAAACACGTACATGCTTCCACACAATCTCTCGACGACCTCGACGACCAACCACTTCCTGCTCATCGCAACGGCCGCGTTCCAGCAGCAGCCGGGCTGCACGAACGTCGCGCCCGACTT